>JAZBPS010000295.1:0-22262 GCA_036353375.1 Halieaceae bacterium
CTGGTGCCGGGCTTCGAGGCGCCGGTAATGCTGGCCTACTCCGCTCGCAACCGTTCAGCGTCAATTCGTATTCCCTACGAACCCAGCCCGCGCGGCAAGCGCATTGAGGTCCGCTTCCCGGATCCGACTGCAAACCCGTACCTGGCATTTTCCGCCATGCTGATGGCTGGCATCGATGGCGTCATGAACAAGATCCACCCCGGTGACCCGGCGGACAAGGATCTGTACGACCTGCCTCCGGAAGAGGGCAAGGCCATCCCGACGGTAGCGTCCAGCCTGCGCATGGCGCTGGAAGCTCTGGATGCGGATCGCGAGTTCCTCACAGCCGGTGGCGTGTTCGACGACGACATGATCGACGGTTACATCGCCCTAAAGGAGCAGGAGGTCGAGCGACTGGACATGACCACGCACCCCGTGGAATTCGACATGTACTATTCGCTCTAAGCCACAGGGCCTTGACAGGGAAGCCCGCTTCGGCGGGCTTTTTTGTGCCTGCAAAACACTGCGTAAGTCAATTGCCCGCTGTCCGGGTTTGCTGTAGATTCTTCCTGCCATTACAGGGTATTTGCAGTTGAAACAGATACTTACAACGTTCGCATCATTTTGTGCATCGGGTTGCGGCTTGAGTCGCAGTCACAGGCTTGGGACGACATCTCCCGTGGCGCTATCCAGGGGGGCACTGTGCCTGGCCTTGTGTCTGCTGGCGACGCTGGTGGCGCCGGCACAGGCGCAGGTCTACCGCGTAATTGATGAGAATGGCAACGTAACGTTCACCGACAAACCGCCCCCCGGCGGCGAGGAAGTGGACGTGCGCGCGCCCAACACGGCGAAGCCGCCGGCAGCCAGCACATTTCCCAAAGCCGCGGAACCTGCCAGGGACGCTGATAAAGCGGGGTCAAACTATACCGTGACCATCACTTCACCGGCCGATGAGACCATTATTCCCCGTGGCCCCGGCAACTTCAGCGTTTCTGCCAGCGTCACGCCCGGTTTGCGGGGTGGCGAGAAGCTGCAGCTGCTCATGGATGGCAGCGCACATGACGAACCGAGACAGGCGGGCAACTGGTCGCTCACCAACGTGTCCCGCGGCGAGCACACCCTCGCTGTCGCTGTGGTGGACGGCAGCGGCTCGCGCCTGGCGACCTCCGATAGCGTCAAGGTCTACGTTTACCGGCCTTCCCTGAACGACGGCGTCAATACACCCCGGCCCGGCATACCCCGACCACAGCCCAGGGCTCGAACCAACTAGGCGAACCGCGCCTGCTGCACGCTATTGGCAGCTGCACCCCCCGCGCAAAAAGTAATGCACCATATCGGTGCAAACATCTGTACACTGTCAACACGGCAGCCTCATGAAGTCTCACCGGCGTCGCGTACTCTTCAGGAGTAAGCGCTTACATACCTATAACGTATGAAAAAATAGAGCGCTTTCTTTTGGGGCAGCGGCAGGTGAAGGCTGGCGCTATTTTTGCTAACCAATCTAGGCGCCTGAGTGCGGGTGCTTACGCAAAGACGAGTCGATGACAGATAACAGCCTACCAGCGCAGGTTCTCGATAACCTCACGACAGCCGTTCTGGTGCTGGATACCTCTTTGCGCCTGGAGCTGATCAGTCCCGCCGCCCAGGCCTTACTGGAGCTCAGTGAAAACAGGGGGCTGGGTGAGCGCATTGATACCCTCTTCAATGGACAGCTGGATTTTATATGGACCAGCCACCAGGAGGAGCCGCCCCAGGGTCCGTATACGAACCGCGGCCTGTCCCTGGAGGCGAGTAGCGGTGACAGCATCATTGTCGACTGCACTGTTTCTCCCATGATGGACGGTGAGCGGGAGCATCGCGCATTGATCGTTGAACTTCACCCGGTGGACCGGATACGCCGGATCAGTCGCGAAGAGGGCATTCTCACTTCCCAGGAAAACACCCAGGCCCTGATTCGCGGTCTGGCCCACGAGATCAAAAATCCCCTGGGGGGGCTGCGCGGGGCGGCCCAGCTGCTCGCGCGGGAGCTGCCGGACCCGGCTCTTGAGGAGTACACCCGAATTATCATCGAGGAGTCGGATCGACTTCGCAGCCTGGTAGACCGGTTGCTCAGTCCGCACCAGCAGCCGCGTCTGTCGGAAATCAACATCCACGAGGTGCTGGAGCATATCCGCACCCTGGAACAGGCAGAAACCGTTGGCGAGGTGCGCTTTGTCCGGGACTACGATCCCAGCCTGCCGTCGCTGCGCGGCGACCGCAGTCAGCTGATACAGGCGGTGCTGAACATCGTTCGCAACGCCATTCAGGCTACCGCGGACATCGAGGGCGAGCGCGTGATCACGCTGCGCACCCGGGCGCAGCGCCAGTTCACCATTGGCACCCGCCGCTACCGGCTGGTGATTCGGGTCGATGTTGTCGACAACGGGCCGGGCATTGCGCCGGAGCTGCGGGACTCGCTGTTTATCCCTATGGTCAGCGGGAGGCCCGATGGCAGCGGTCTGGGACTGTCTATCTCCCAGTCCATCATTAACCGGCACGGCGGCCTGATCGAGTGCCGCAGCGAGCCTGGCAAAACTGAATTCAACCTATACCTACCCCTGGATATAAACCATGCAGCGAACTAACAAGGTCTGGATCGTCGACGATGACCGGTCCATACGCTGGGTGCTGGAGAAGGCGCTCAGCCAGGCGGGCCTCGAGACCGAGTGCTTCGACAACGGTGAAACCCTTCTACGGCAGCTGGAAAACAAGCAACCTGATGCCATCGTCAGCGATATTCGCATGCCGGGCATGGACGGGCTGCAGTTACTGTCCCACATTCGAGAGACACAGCCTGCCCTGCCGGTCATCATCACAACGGCGCACTCCGACCTGGACAGCGCCGTGGAGTCCTACCAGCGCGGCGCATTTGAATACCTGCCAAAACCCTTTGATATTGAAGAGGTAGTTGCAGTCACCCAGCGGGCGCTGGCCCAGGCCCGGGAACAAGGGTTGCGGGAAAGCAAGGAGGAGCCGGCCGCGCCACCGGCGGAAATTATCGGTGAAGCGCCGGCGATGCAGGAAGTGTTCCGCGCAATCGGACGGCTGTCGCAATCCAACATCACCGTTTTGATCAACGGCGAGTCAGGGACAGGCAAGGAACTGGTGGCCCGCGCCCTGCACCGGCACAGCCCGCGCAAGGACGAATCGTTTATCGCATTGAACATGGCAGCGATCCCCAGGGACCTGATGGAATCGGAACTATTCGGCCATGAAAAGGGGGCGTTTACCGGTGCCAACAGCATGCGACGCGGCAGGTTCGAGCAGGCAGACGGCGGCACTCTGTTCCTCGACGAGATCGGCGACATGCCGGCTGAAACCCAGACACGCCTGCTGCGGGTACTCGCAGACGGCGAGTTCTATCGCGTTGGCGGGCATACCCCGATCAAGGTCGACGTGCGCATCATCGCAGCGACCCACCAGGACCTTGAGCGGCTGGTGGAAAACCGCAGCTTCCGTGAGGACCTGTTCCACCGCCTCAACGTCATTCGCATCCATATCCCGAAATTGTCAGAGCGGCGCGAGGATATACCCCAGCTCATGCGCCACTTCTTCGCCCGTGCCGCTGAAGAGCTGGACGTGGAGCCAAAGACGCTGCTGCCGGATACCGAAAAGTACCTGCAGAGCCTCAGCTGGCCAGGCAACGTGCGCCAGCTGGAGAACGCCTGTCGGTGGATTACGGTGATGGCCTCGGGACGCGAGGTGCACCTCAGCGATCTGCCACCGGAGCTATCCGCTGGCGCCTCTGAAGACACCGAAGGCGACAGCTGGCACCAGCTGTTGCGGCGCTGGGCCGACAATGAATTGTCCCGCGGCCGTGAGCAGCTGCTGGAGCAGGCCATGCCGGAGTTCGAACGCATCATGATCGAGGCCGCCCTGGCGCACACGCGCGGCCGCAAGCGGGATGCGTCCCAGGTGTTGGGCTGGGGACGCAACACCCTGACGCGAAAAATGAAAGAGCTGGGTATGCCCTGACCCCGCGTGTTTGACATTGTTCTCTACGAGCCGGAGATCCCGCCCAATACCGGCAATATCATTCGCCTCTGCGCCAACACAGGTTGCAGGCTGCATCTGGTAGAACCTCTGGGATTCGAGCTGGACGCGAAACGTCTGCGTCGCGCCGGACTGGACTACCGCGAATGGGCCAGCGTCAAGGTTCACCCTGACTGGCCAAGCTGCGCCGAAACCCTGGCGGGCAGGATCTTTGCCCTGAGCACGCGGGGACGCACCGACCACAACGCAGCAAGCTTCGCAGCGGGGGATGCCCTGCTGTTCGGCCCGGAAACGCGTGGCCTGCCGGACGATGTGCTGAACACGCTGCCGCCCGCGCAGCGGCTTCGCATTCCTATGCTGCCCCACAGTCGCAGCCTGAACCTCAGCAACGCTGTTGCGGTGGTGGTCTACGAGGCCTGGCGGCAACAGGGGTTTAGCGGCGCCGGGCTCCCCGGGGAGCCATAGCGACCGCCGCCAGCTTTTCTAGCTGGACGCCTCACCGTTGGACGGCTCAGCACCCTGGGCTTCAGCAGCTGCCTTTTGCTGAGCCTGCTGCACGGCCTGGGCATACAGGCCTTCGAAATTGACCTGCGCCAGCATGAGTGCGGGGAAGGTGCCGCGGGTGGCAATGTTGTCGATCGTTTCCCGCGCGTAGGGGAACAGCATATTGGGGCAAAAAATAGCCAGCACCTGGCGCAGCTCTTCACCCTCGATGCCGCTCACCAGGAAGATGCCGGCCTGCTGCACCTCAATCAGGAAAACCGTCTGCTCCCCCATCTTGGCGGTCACGGTGATGGTCAGCACGATTTCATAATTGTCTTCCTGAATCTTGCTGCTGCGGGTGCGCAGGTCCACATTCACCTGGGGCTTGTACTCCTGCCGGAAAATGCCAGGCGTGGCGGGAGATTCAAAAGACAGGTCTTTCAGGTAGACACGTTGCAGTGCGAACTGCTGCTGCGCCGGTGTATCGGCGGCGCCCGCCGCATCATTTTGCTGTTCATCAGCCATATGCTTACTCCCTAAGAGGTTTCGTTTTTATCTGCGGCGAGCATTGCGTCAAGCTCCCCGCGCTGCTCAAGTAGCCACAGGTCGTCAAACCCGCCCACATGCTGCTCGCCGATCCAGATCTGGGGAACGGTGTTGCGCTGGCTTTCGCGATGCATCTGCTCGCGTAAATCGGGACGCCCGTCAACGCCGGTGTCTGCATAGTTCACGCCCTTGCTATCCAGTAGCTGGCGGGCCCTGATGCAGTAAGGGCAGTAGCGCGTGCTGTACATTCTGACGGACACGTTCACTTCACCAGCGGCAGCTGCTGCTGGTTCCACTCCATCATGCCACCCGACATGCGGTACACACGGTCGAAGCCGGCATCGCCCAGCTTTTTGCCTACAGGTCCCGAGGACTGGCCCATTTTGCATACCAGTACCAGCGGCCGCTCACGGTATTTCTCCAGCTCGCTGAGGCGACCATCCAGCTTGGCGGCGGGGATGTTCACGGCGTTGGCGATGTGACCCTTGCTGTACTCCGCAGACTCACGCAGGTCCAGGAACAACCCGTCTTCCCGGTTGACCAGATTGATAGCCTGCTGTGGCGAAAGACTTTCGCCGCTCTTGCGCGCTTCGTGCTGCCACAGCAAAACCGCGGCGACCAGAATTCCGCCGACCAGCATCCACTGTTGCGCGATAAACTCGAAAAACACAGATATTTCCGGGGTGAAAGCAGTTCCCGACCGCCGGGGCCTGCGAAAGGGCGCCAAGTATACAGCGTCTTGGGGGTCCTGAAAACGCGCCTTCCCGTGATCTGGCAGGGAAGAAAAGGTAAACTAAACGCCTGAATTCCAAAGCTGCTGCGACGGCTCCGGCCGCAGAAATCCGCGCAGCAGCCAACCTGGCCATCGGGCCTGCCCACCTCACCCGCCGCCTGCTGACCGGGTGGCGGGCAGACCAGCGAACAAGGGATACCTACCAGCGACCATGAGCACGCCGCAGAAGACTCCCAGGGTACTCGTCATCCTCGACGGCTTTGGGCATCGCGAAGACCGCGAGGACAATGCCATCGCCAACGCCAACACACCGGTCTGGGACCGGCTGTGGTCCAACGCTCCACACACACTGATCTCTGGCTCTGGCGTCGACGTCGGCCTGCCAGCGGGCCAGATGGGGAATTCGGAAGTCGGTCACATGAGCCTGGGGGCAGGCCGGGTCATTTACCAGAATATGACGCGTATCGACAAAGCGATCGAAACCGGGGAGTTCGCTGAAAACCCTGTGTACTGCGACGCCGTGGACAAGGCCAGGGAAGCTGGCGGCGCGGTGCACATTTTCGGGCTGCTTTCTGCCGGCGGTGTACACAGCCATGAACGACATATTGCCGCCGCCGTTGAAATGGCCCGCTCCCGCGGCGCTGAACAGGTCTACGTGCACGCCTTCCTGGACGGGCGCGACACCCCGCCGCGCAGCGCGCAGCCATCCCTGGCTGCCATGGAGGCGCTGTTTGAACGCCTCGGCGGCGGCCGGGTCGCCAGTATCGTTGGCCGTTACTACGCCATGGACAGGGACAACCGCTGGGACCGGGTCGAGCAGGCCTGGCAGCTACTGACAGCGGCGCAGGCGCCCTATCGCGCCCGCAGTGCCGTCGAGGCTCTGCAACAGGCTTACCAGCGCGACGAAAGTGATGAATTCGTGTCGCCCACCCTGGTCACGCCCGAGGGAGCCAGCGACGTGTGCGTACAGGATGGCGACACGGTGCTGTTTATGAATTTTCGCGCCGATCGCGCCCGTCAGCTGAGTCACGCCTTCCTCGATGAGCACTTTGATCATTTCGACCGGGCGAGCCGCCCTGCCCTGTCGGCGTTTGTCACTACCACCGAGTACGCAGCCGATCTGCAGGCACCTGTCGCATTCCCGCCCGAGAGCCTTCACAACGTGCTGCCGGAGTACATTGCAGCGCAGGGCCTGACCCAACTGCGCCTTGCGGAAACCGAAAAGTATGCCCACGTTACGTTTTTCTTCAGCGGTGGGCGCGAGGCCGAATTCGAGGGCGAAAAGCGCATTCTTGTTGCATCTCCAGACGTCGCGACCTATGACCTGAAACCGGAAATGAGTGCGCCAGAGGTCACCGACAGGCTGGTGGAGGCGATTCGCAGCGGCGAGTACGACCTTATCGTCTGCAATTATGCGAATGGTGACATGGTAGGGCATACGGGCAACTACACCGCGGCTGTTGCCGCAGTGGAAACCCTGGATGAATGTCTCGGCCGCATCGAAGCGGCACTGCTGGACGTGGGTGGGGAGGCGCTGATTACTGCCGATCATGGCAACTGCGAGCAAATGATGGATCACGCTGCCGGGCAACAGCACACCCAGCACACGACAGAGCTGGTTCCCCTGGTGTATGTAGGCCACCGCCATCCCACGCTGCAATCGGCAGGAGGTGTATTGGCAGACGTGGCGCCTTCGTTGCTGGCCTTGATGGGGCTGCCCAAGCCAGAGGAAATGACAGGCCACAGTCTGGTGGACCTGTAGAATCCACGTGGACCACCGGTCCTGTAGCCTGCTCTGCCTGCTGGGGGTATTGTCCCTGCCGCTCGTGGCCCTGGGACAAAACGACGACGAAACCCGCACGCGACAGCAACTCGCTGAGCTGAAAGCCCAGATAACTGAGCTGGGCGAGGCGCTGCGCAATGATCTTTCCCGACGCTCCGGCCTGCGCGACGCCCTGCGAGAATCTGAGCTTGCCATCGCGGGCCTGCAGCGCGACATAGACCGCACCCGCAGATCCATTGCAGACAACCGGGACAAGCTGGCCGCGCTGGACCAGGAGCGCCAGGCGTTGCTGGTGGCACGCGGGCGGCAGCAGGAGCGTATCGCCTTTGAAATACAGACCGCCTACCAGATGGGCAAGCAAGCCCAGCTGCGTGTGCTGCTGAATCAGGAAGACCCGGCCACCCTGGCCCGCGCCATGACCTACTACGACTACTTTTACCAGGCGCGACTGCAGGCGATCCAAAGCTATCTGGACACGGTAAAGCGACTGGATGCGCTTGCCCCGCAGATTTCCGCAACCCAGGCATCGCTGGAGCAGTACGATCAATCTTTGAGCAGCCAGCGCCAGGCCCTGGTCCGCTCCCAGCAGCAGCGCCAGCGGGATCTGGACCAGCTCAATGCCACCATCCGTACGCGTGACCAGCGACTGAAGAAGCTCACGGAAGACGAGGCGGAACTGCAGCAACTGCTGGAAGTCATTGAAGAAGCGGTGGTGGATATGGCGGTACCCGACAGCTTCCAGGCCTTCGCGTCTGCGCAGGGCACCATGCCCTGGCCTGTAGCCGGCAAGCCGGGCAACCGGTTTGGCGAGCGCCGTGGCCAGGGCAGTTTGCGCTGGCAGGGCCTGGAGATTCCAGCCCGGCCCGGCAGCCCGGTGAAGGCGATACACCACGGCCGCGTTGTGTTTGCAGACTGGTTCCGGGGCTCCGGCCTGTTGCTGATCATTGATCACGGCGACGGGTTCATGAGTCTCTACGCACACAACGAGACCCTGCTGCGGGATGTGGGCGAGTGGGTTACGGCAGGCGCCGATATCGCCACTGTCGGCCGCTCGGGCGGGCGTGATGAAACCGCGCTGTATTTCGAGATTCGGCGGGAGGGCAAGCCCACCAACCCGCTTACCTGGCTGCGCTGATCGCCCATCGCACGCGTAAACAGGTAAACTGTACGGCCTGCCCGCAATTCGGGCAGCGGAGATACGCTATGAACAGACAACGCCTTGGTGCAGGCCTGCTGCTGGCTGCCCTGCTCGCCAGCCCTGTGCTGGCGCAGGACCAGCCACTGCCGCCGGAGCCGCAGCCGGCGCCCGCGCCAGAGCTACCCGCCGAGCAAGCAGCGAGCGATATCGATGCCGTTCACGGCGGCCAACCCGGGGTGTTGCCGCTGGAGGACCTGCGCACATTTGCAGATGTGTTCAGCCAGATTCGCC
This sequence comes from Halieaceae bacterium, assembly GCA_036353375.1. Lineage (GTDB taxonomy): Bacteria > Pseudomonadota > Gammaproteobacteria > Pseudomonadales > Halieaceae > JANQIO01. Next base: position 8,986 of record JAZBPS010000295.1, read on the forward strand.
TCGGCTATGTCGAGGAAGTGGACGATTCCACCCTGCTGGAATACGCCATACAGGGCATGCTCAGCGGACTGGACCCGCATTCCGTTTATCTGAACAAGGACGATTTCGAGGACCTGCAGACCACCACCAACGGCGAGTTCAGCGGCCTTGGGCTGGAAGTCGGAATGGAGAACGGCTTCCTGAAAGTTATCTCACCCATTGATGATACCCCCGCCGCCCGCGCCGGGCTGGAGAGCGGCGACATCATCCTCAAACTGGACAACAAGCCCGTGAAAGGCCTCTCGCTGAACGAGGCGACCGAGATCATGCGCGGACCGGAGGGCACGGAAATCGAGCTGACCATCGCTCGGGAAGGCCTGAGCCAGCCCTTTACCATCACCCTGCAGCGGGACGTTATTCGCACCGCGAGTGTGCGCCAACGCTGGCTTGAGCCCGGTTATGGCTATATCCGTATCGCCCAGTTCCAGCGCAATACGGGTGAAGAGCTGCGCAAGGCACTGGAAGCCCTGCAGCAGGAAGATGAGATCAAGGGCATCGTTCTGGATCTACGTAATAACCCCGGCGGCGTGCTGCGGGCGAGCGTGGATGTGGCAGACCTGTTCATGGACGGCGGCGTGGTGGTGTACACAGAGGGCAGGCTGGATAACTCGGAGACGCGCTATAACGCGACATCCAGCGACAGCCTCGATGGCGCGCCGCTGGTGGTATTGATCAACGGCGGCTCGGCATCCGCGTCAGAGATTGTCGCAGGCGCGTTGCAGGACCACCGCCGCGCCGTCGTCATGGGCACCCCCAGCTTCGGCAAGGGCTCGGTACAAACGATCCTGCCCATCTCCGAAGACCGGGCCATCAAGCTGACCACGGCCCTGTACTTTACGCCCAACGGCCGCTCCATTCAGGCGCAGGGAATCGTGCCGGATATCGAGGTGGAACGGGCACAGGTCACGGCCATCGAGAACCTGCCGCGCCGGGTGACCGAGGCCGACCTCAGCCGGCGGCTGGATAATGCCAACGGTGATGATGCGGCGCCGGTCCGGCGCAGAACACCCAACGAGCTGCTGACCCAGGACAACCAGCTGTACGAGGCCCTGACGCTGCTGAAAGGGATTCACATTCTCGGCATGTACGGTGACTCTGCGCCCCGCAATTAGCGCCTGGCTGTTATCGCTCTTCTGCTGCGTCAGTGCCCTGGCGCGGGCGGAAGCGCCCGTGGTGGTGATCATCATCGACGACCTGGGTTATGAGCTCCGCAGCGGCGAAATGGCGGCCAGCCTGCCTGGCAAGGTAAACCTGGCCATCCTGCCACACACGCCCAATGGCGCGGCGGTAGCACGCATGGGACTGGCCGCCGGCAAGGAAATCATGTTGCACGCGCCCATGGCGAACCTGAATAAGATGCCCCTGGGTGCCGGCGGGCTGACAGCGGGCATGAGCGAAGCGGAACTGCGCCAGACCCTCGCCGACAACCTTGCCAGCACACCCGGCGTGCGCGGCATCAACAACCACATGGGCAGCCTGCTGACCGCCCGCAGCCGGCCCATGAGCTGGGTTATGGAAGAACTGTCCGCGCGCGGACTCTATTTCGTCGACAGCCGCACCACAGCGGACACCGTGGCGGGGCGGCTTGCGGACCAATACGGCGTGCCCCACCTCGAGCGCCATGTATTTCTCGATAACGAGATAGACAGCACGGCCATTCACTACCGCTTCAAGGAAGTACTGGCGACCGCCGACGCGCAGGGACTCGCCGTGGCAATCGGCCATCCGCACGAGGCGACGCTTAAATACCTGCGGCGCCAGCTACGCCATCTGGAGCACCGCGGCTACAGGTTGGCGCTGGTTTCTGAGGTGCTCACGTCGCGGACAGCGGCAACGCCAAGAGGGCTGGCCGCGAGCGGCCGCTGATTAAAAGGCCTTACAGGCGCATCTCTATGCCCTGATCCGCCATGTACTGCTTCGCATCAGCGATGCTGTACTCCCCGAAATGGAAAATGCTGGCAGCCAGCACCGCATCTGCCCCTCCTTGCAGTACGCCCTCGGCCAGGTGCTCCAGCCTGCCGACACCACCCGAAGCGATTACCGGTACAGGCACAGCGTCGCTGATGGCGCGCGTTAGGGACAGGTCAAATCCATCGCGGGTGCCATCCCTGTCCATGCTGGTCAACAGGATTTCCCCCGCGCCGTACTCCGCCATACGCACTGCCCACTCCACAGCATCTATGCCGGTGGGCTTGCGGCCACCGTGGGTGAATATTTCCCAGCGCGCAGGGCCATCAGCACTTACCCGTTTCGCATCGATCGCAACCACGATGCACTGACGACCAAAGCGCTCTGCGGCCTCACGAACAAAATCCGGGTTATGGATCGCAGCGCTGTTGATACTGACTTTGTCAGCCCCCGCCGTAAGCATCAGGCGAATGTCTTCAACACGCCGTATCCCACCCCCCACGGTGAGGGGGATAAATACTTCGGCGGCAATACTTTCCACGGTATGGACAGTGGTTTCACGCCCCTCATGCGTAGCGGTGATATCCAGGAAGGTGATCTCGTCGGCGCCCTGCTCGTTATAGCGTCGCGAGACCTCCACCGGGTCCCCGGCGTCGCGGATATCCACGAAATTGACGCCCTTCACGACGCGGCCAGCATCCACGTCCAGGCAGGGGATGATGCGTTTGGCGAGACCCATCAGGACTCCGCCGCCGCATCGGCGAGACGCTGTGCCTCTGCCAGGTCCAGGCTGCCCTCGTAGATAGCCCGACCGGTGATGGCGCCCACGATGCCGGCCGATGCCACCTCCGCCAGGGCGCGAATATCATCCAGGTTGGTGATACCGCCTGAGGCAATGACGGGAATAGAGGAGGCCTCAGCCATCGCTACCGTGGCCTGCACGTTCACGCCCTGCATCATGCCGTCCCGGGCGATATCCGTGTAGACGATTGCGCTGACGCCGTCACTTTCGAACTGCCGCGCAAGGTCGGTGGCCAGCAGGCTTGAAACTTCGGCCCAGCCATCGGTGGCCACCAGGCCGTCCCGGGCATCAAGCCCAACGATCACCCGGTCGGGAAAGGCCCGGCAGGCCTCGGTGACGAACGCCGGCTGCTTCACCGCCTGTGTGCCAATAATCACGTAGCTCACGCCGGCGCGGACGTAGTGCTCTATGGTTTCCAGGGTGCGCACGCCACCGCCAATCTGCACGGGCAGGTCGGGGTACTCGCGAGCAATACGGGTTACCGCCTCGCCGTTCACTGGCTCACCGGCAAAAGCGCCGTTCAGGTCTACCAGATGCAGGCGACGGGCGCCTGCCTGCACCCAGCGTGTCGCCATGCCCAGAGGGTCGTCGGAAAACACCGTGGAGTCTTCCATCAGGCCCTGCCGCAGCCTCACGCAGGCGCCGTCCTTGAGGTCAATGGCCGGTATGACCAACATCAGCTTGTCTCCCTGCCATTCCAGTGCAGAAAGTTGCGCAGCAACGTCAGGCCCGCAGCAGCGCTTTTCTCCGGGTGAAACTGCACGGCGAACAGGTTGTCCCTGGCCACGGCAGCCGTAAACTGCAGCCCGTACTCAGCGATACCGGCTGCCAGGCGGGGCTCGGCGACGTCCACATAGTAGCTGTGCACAAAATAAAACCGGGCGCCGTCCTCGATACCCGTCCACAGCGGGTGAGGCCGCGTCTGGTGCACCTGGTTCCAACCCATATGCGGCACCTTGAGCCGCTGGGAGTTGTCTCCCAGCGCCCGGTCGAAGCCGCGTACCGTGCCGGGCAAAATGCCCAGACAGTCCACGCCGCCATTCTCCTCGCTGCGAGACATCAGCGACTGCATCCCGACACAGATGCCCAGCACCGGGATATGGCGCTGCTCCAGCACTTGCTGCAGCAGCTCGTCGCAGTGCAGGCGCCGAATCTCTGCCATACAGTCGCGAATCGCCCCGACGCCCGGGAATATCACGCGCTCGGCCTCGCGCAGCTGCGCCGCGTCATGGGTGACCAGCACCCGCTGTGCACCGACGTGCTCCAGCGCGCTGGCCACGGAATGTAGATTGCCCATGCCGTAGTCAATGACGGCAACGGTACCTGCGGTCATGACGGCTGCCTAGAGAACGCCTTTGGTGGAAGGTGTTGTGCCCGCCGCCCTGGGGTCCGGTGTCAGCGCCATGCGCAGGGCGCGGCCGAATGCCTTGAACACCGTTTCGGCCTGGTGGTGGCTATTGTCCCCGCGCAGGTTGTCGATGTGCAGGGTGACCGCAGCATGGTTCACGAAGCCCTGGAAAAATTCGTAGAACAGGTCCACGTCAAAGCCGCCCACGGCGCTGCGCGTGAAATCCACGTGCATCTCCAGCCCCGGACGGCCGGAAAAGTCCACCACCACACGGGACAGGGCCTCATCCAGCGGGACGTAGGCGTGTCCGTAGCGATTGATGCCTTTCTTGTCGCCCACCGCCTGTGCCACCGCCTGGCCCAGTGTAATGCCGATATCTTCCACCGTGTGGTGATCGTCGATGTGCAGGTCGCCCTTTGCCACAATATCCAGATCGATCAGTCCGTGGCGCGCCACCTGGTCCAGCATATGCTCCAGAAAGGGAATGCCGGTTTCCAGCGTGCACTGGCCACTGCCATCGAGATCGACGGCAACGGTAATCTGTGTCTCCAGCGTGTTGCGCTCAACGCGGGCGCTGCGAGCGTCGGACATGGTGTGGCTCCTGAAGCCGACCGGGGGGCCGGATGTGAACAAGCCGCGCATTATATATCCGCGGCCCAATAGAGGGCTACTTTGCGTACACTAGCGCGGTTCCCAGCTATTTGCGCCTTATGCAAGCCGAGCACTTCCAACAGCAGGTTCTCAACTGGTTTGATCGCCACGGCCGCCACGATTTGCCCTGGCAGCACCCGCGTACGCCGTATCGGGTGTGGCTGTCAGAAATCATGCTGCAGCAGACGCAGGTCAAGACCGTGATTCCCTATTTCGAGCGATTCACCCATCGCTTTCCCGACGTCTCCAGCCTGGCGGCAGCGGATGAGGACGAGGTTCTGCATCTCTGGACGGGCCTTGGCTATTACGCCAGGGCACGTAACCTGCTGAAATGCGCCCGGGCTGTGTGTGAACACTACAACGGCGAGTTCCCTGCGAGTATCGAGGCCCTGGAAGCCCTGCCCGGCATAGGCCGCAGCACCGCCGGCGCCATTGTCAGCCAGGCCTTTGGCCAACCCGCTGCCGTGCTCGATGGCAATATCAAGCGCGTACTGGCACGTTTTGCCGCAATCCCGGGCTGGCCAGGTGAGACAGCCGTGCACCGGCAGCTGTGGTCGCTGGCCGAGTCACTCGCCCCCACACAACGCTGCGCAGACTTTACCCAGGCGATGATGGATCTGGGCGCCACGGTGTGCACACGCACCCGACCGGCCTGCAGCCTCTGCCCACTGCAGACAGACTGCGCCGCCCTGGCTGAAAACCGCCAGACCGAATTCCCCGGTAGAAAACCGAAAAAGGCGCTGCCCGTAAAAAGCACGGTGATGCTCCTGTGTGTCAATGCGGAGGGCGCGGTGTTGCTGGAACGTCGCCCCAGCCAGGGGCTTTGGGGCGGCCTCTGGAGCCTGCCTGAGGTCAACCGACCGGAGGATGCAACCCGGCTTTGCCTTGACCGCTTCCAGTGCGAGCCTGCCGCCACGACGTTGTGGGACCCGCTGCGCCACAGCTTTAGCCACTTCCACCTTGATATCAGCCCGCTTCACCTGCAATTGCCCGCAGTCCCGGGCGACATCATGGAGGCGGATTCAGCGCTCTGGTATAACGTGCATTCACCCGAGCGTGTGGGCCTCGCAGCGCCCGTTGCACGCCTGCTGAAATTGCTGGAGTCCGAATCATGAGCCGAACCGTGTTTTGCCGCCGCTACCAGGAAGAGCTCGAAGGCCTGGACGCACCACCCTACCCGGGCCCCAAGGGGCAGGAAATTTTTGACAGCGTGTCGAAGAAGGCATGGCAGGAATGGCAGGGACACCAGACCATGCTGATTAACGAGAAAGGCCTGAACATGATGGATGCCGAAGCGCGCAAGTACCTGCAGTCGCAACAGGATAAGTTCCTGGCCGGAGAGGAGTTTGATCGCGCCGAAGGCTATGTCCCCGAGCAAAAGCCCGACGCTTGACTACCCTGGTGCCAGCGGGTTTAATACGCGCCTCTCGCGGCAAGGCCCCTCACCTGCCCTGCCCGCAGACCTCGCCCGGGTAGCTCAGTTGGTAGAGCAGTGGATTGAAAATCCTCGTGTCGGTGGTTCGATTCCGCCCCCGGGCACCATCTTGTGAATAGCCACACCCCAGACGCAACACTGCCTGGTGATCTGGCGGCGCTGCTAGCGTCAGGCCATGTCGAAACATCTGCGGAGGCCCTGGCCCCGCTGCTGGCCGATGAGCGGGCCCTCTACCAGGGTCGCGCTGCCTGCGCGGTGTTTCCCGCGTCCACCGCCGAGGTGGCCGCAGTCCTTCACTACTGCCATAGCCACGGCATCGGTGTCGTCCCCCAGGGCGGCAACACGGGTTACTGCGGCGGCGCAACACCGATGGGCGACACGCAGGTGTTGTTGAACCTGTCGAAACTCAACCGGGTGCGCTCCATTGACCCCATCGGGATGACCGCCACGGTCGAGGCAGGGGTCGTGCTGGCGGATTTGCACGCTGCTGTTGCCCGGGAGGACCTGTATTTTCCGCTGAGCATGGGTTCCGAGGGTTCCTGCCAGCTGGGCGGCAACCTGTCCACTAACGCGGGCGGCCTCGCCGTACTCAAGTATGGCATGGCGGGAGAGCTGTGCCTGGGCCTGGAGGTCGTGCTTGCTGACGGCCAGGTGCTGGATCTGCTGAAGCCCCTGCGCAAGGACAATTCCGGCTATCACCTGAAGGAGCTTTTCCTGGGCTCTGAGGGCACTCTGGGTATTATCACCTGCGCCGTTGTGAAGCTGTTTCCAAGGCCCACCGAATTCCAGACTGCCTGGCTGGGCGTTGATAGCGTCGCCGCTGCCTGCGCGTTGCTCCCGGAAGCGCGTCGCCAAAGCGGTGATGCCGTGACGTCGTTTGAGTACATCAGCGGCGACTCTCTCGCGCTATTGTGTGCGCATACGGACCTTGAACCGCCCTTGCCCGTTGCGGAGCACCAGGTACTCCTGGAGCTGTCTGGCGCATTGCCGCCTGGCTCCCTGCGTGGCAGCCTCGAAGGGCTGCTGGAGGCCGGCCTCGAAAATGCGTGGATAAACGACGCAGTACTGGCAGAAAACCTCAGGCAGCGCCAGGCACTGTGGGCGATACGCGAGCGCATTCCCGAGGCGGAGAAGCACGCCGGTCGATCAATCAAGCACGATGTCTCTGTGCCCATAGCTGATATCCCGGACTACTGCGAACGCGCCAGCGATGTGCTGCAGGCTTTCCAGCCGCTGCGGGTTTCCGTCTACGGTCATCTCGGTGACGGCAACCTGCACTACAACGTACTGGCGCCCATGGGCGCAGATCCTGCGCAGTTCAAGGCTGAGCACGAACAGGCCATCAGTGCCGCGCTTCACCAGCTCGCCGTGAGCATGGGAGGCAGCTTCAGCGCGGAACACGGGATCGGCATGTTAAAACGGGATGAACTGAAGCACTTCAGCGGGGACGCGGCATATTCACTGATGCAGCGCCTGAAAGCCCTGCTGGATCCACGCGCAACACTGAACCCGGGCAAACTGGTCGACCCGGAGAACTGACTCAGGCCTCGGCCTCCTGCAGGGCAAAGCGGGGTACCGCTTGTCCATCGACATCAACGGTTTCAACGAACATCGCAAGCGGCCTGACCCAATAGTCGAAATCGCCATAGAGTGTCTGGTAGACCACCAGCTTCTCGCCGGTCTCACTGTGCGTGGCCACATACAGTACCCGGTAATCCTTGCCCTTGTAGTGGCGGTAACGACCTGGCGTGAGTGTCATGTCCTTCCCCTTACGAAATGGAGCGCAGAGTCTACCGTTGGCGGCGTCTGCGATGAACCGTTTGAACGCTGCGACAAATGGTCAGCAGCGCCGCGTGCTCCGGCGTATACTGGCCCGATGACACTGGAAAAATTTTTCGATGATCGCCGCGTGCAGTTCTGGTCGCTGCAGCTTATCGGCTGGACGGGCTGGGGGGTCACCTTCTATGTGGCAGCCGTGCTGTGGGGCTCTCCCAGCAGCTATGCCCGCTATGTGCCCGTGATTACCCTGGTGGGCCTGATCATTTCGCTGGGCATGCGCGCCATTTACCGGGCCACCTGGAACTGGACCGCCTGGCACCGGGTTCTGGTCGTGCTGGTGGTTTCCTACCTGGCGGGAGTCACGTGGAAGCTTAGCCGCTTCTCCATCTTCCGGCAGATGTTTGACGTCGCCAGCGACAAGGAAGCGCGCATGATGGCTATCCTGCAAACACCGACGGACCACCTTTTCTACCGGCTGGAGAACGTCACCAGTGCGTGGATGGTGATGCTTTGCTGGACCGGGCTTTACTTCGGTATCAAGTATTACCACCTGCTGCAGGAGGAGCGGGCGCGCGGCCTCAAGACTGAGGCCATGGCGCACGAGGCCCAGCTGAAAATGCTGCGTTACCAGCTTAATCCGCATTTCCTGTTCAATACGCTGAATGCGATTTCCACGCTGGTGCTGGACAAACAGAACCAGATGGCCAACACCATGCTCACACGGCTTAGCCATTTCCTCCGCTATTCGCTGGATAACGACCCCATGGCCAAAGTGTCGCTGGCGCAGGAACTTGAGGCCATGCGCCTGTACCTGGACATCGAGAAAGTGCGCTTTGACGAGCGACTGAAGCTTGAGTTCGACATCGAGCCGGCTGCGGAGCGCGCCCTGATCCCCAGCCTGCTGTTGCAACCTCTGGTGGAGAATGCCATCAAATATGCCATCGCCCGCAGCATTGGAGGCGGCACCCTGCGTATTGCCGCCAGCGTGTCCGGCGATGCCCTGCAACTGGAGGTGGCCGATAACGGGCCGGGCATCGACGCAGAACAATGGGCCAACCCCCGGCGTCACGGCGTCGGATTGGTCAACACCCGTGAGCGACTGGCGGAGCTGTATGGCAAGCGCCACGATTTTGAGCTGGCCAGTAGCGATCCGCACGGCCTCACCGTGCGCATTCGCATCCCGCTGGAACTGCAGGCCGCAGCTGAAAAGGCAGAGGCCGCATGACTTCCCTGCGCACCATTATCGTCGATGATGAGTCGCTGGCGCGCCGCGGCCTTAGCCTGCGACTGGAGCATGACCCGCGCATAGAACTGGTGGCCGAGTGCAGTAACGGCGCTGAGGCGCTGTCTGCGGTATCCGAGCTTTCACCTGACCTCATGTTTCTGGACATACAAATGCCTGGCATGGACGGCTTTGGCGTGGTCAGCAGGCTTCAGGGTGACGTGATGCCGCTGGTGATATTTGCTACAGCCTTCGATGAATTCGCAGTGGACGCCTTCGAGGTGAATGCCGTGGATTACGTGCTGAAGCCACTGGACGACGCCAGACTGGAGGACGCAGTGCAACGCGCGGTGCAGGCACACGAGCAGCGCGAACTCAGTGAACACAAGCGCAACCTGATGAACGCCTGCATGCAGCTGACCGGCGCCAACGCCGCTGCGGTAGAGACCATCGCCCGTGGCGAAGCCGCCACCTACCCCGAAAAATTGTCGATACGCGACGGCGACGAGATCAACCTCGTAAAGGTCGCGGACATAGACTGGATCGATGCGGCTGGTGATTACATGTGCGTGCACGCGGCCAACGTCACCTACATCATGCGCAGCACAATGAAGCAGCTGGAGTCCCTGCTAAACCCGGTGCAGTTTGTGCGCATTCACCGCTCCACGATTGTCAACATCGATCGCATCAGCAAGGCACAGAGCCTGAACAATGGGGAGTTCATGCTGGCATTGACTGAGGGCACGCAGCTGAAGGTAAGTCGCAGCTACCGGGACAGAGTACGCGAAATCACCAGCGCCCAAACGGGCTAGCGGTCGCCCGGGCTCTCTTCCGCTGTCATGCACAGCGCCTCGCCACCGTCGCGGGCGCGCAGGCTACCGATAGCGCTGGCGCTTGAATAACCCGCCGCGTGCAGGGCTTCCAGCAGCTTGTCCAAGCGCGCCGGTGATACAAACATCAGCAATCCGCCGCTGGTCTGGGGGTCATAGCAGAATGCAGGCCACTCCAATGCGGACCGCACACTGTGCACGTTCGCGTCGTGCATGGTGCTCCTGTAGCCAGCCTGCAACAACGCATCAACGCCGGGCAGCAGGGGCACACTTTGCGGGTCAATCTCCGCCGCCAGATCCGACGGCAGCATCTCCATCAAGTGGCAAAGCAAGCCGAACCCGGTTACATCCGTGCAGGCAGAGGCCTGCTGCGTTCGCGCTATGCGTGAGGCCTCGGCATTGCTGCACAGCATACTCGTCTCCGCCGCCGCCAGGGTTTCGCCCACCGTTTCGCCCTTCATGGCAGCGGCATACGCCACGCCTGTCCCGAGAGGTTTGGTCAGCACAATCAGGTCACCGGCCGCACCGCCCTGCTTGTCCAGGGACGGTGCGCCGGACAGCAGGCCATTGACAGTCAGGCCCACAGACAGCTCGGGCCCCTCCATACTGTGTCCACCTACCATTTGACAGCCCGCCTGCTCCAGCTCCATTGCTATTCCCATCATGATCTGCTGCAGGTCACGCTGCTGCAGTTTCGGCAGCAAATAGGGAAGGCAAAGCTGCGCTTGCGCGGAATGCGGCTCCGCGCCCATGGCATATAGATCGCTCAGCGCGTGAATCGCCGCGATGCGCCCCATCAAAAAAACATCATCCACCAGAGCCCTCAGCGTATCGACGCTCTGCACCAGTGCCGAGCCGGCGGGCCAGCGGACCACCGCCGCGTCGTCCTGAAAGCGCTGCAGGGATACGGTTCTTGGATAGGCTGAGGCAACGATGGCCAGGCTCTGTCGCAGCATATCGGCGGGCAGTTTGGCACCGCAGCCACCGCAGTGCATATCCATAGCTGCGGCCGACGGCGTCATGTCCTGCGGGTGACCCGCGAACCGCTCCATAAATTTCCTGTCGATGCGATCCTTCCAGCGCCAGACCCAATGGCCCTGCGCAGCCAGCGGACCGCGCTCCGCCACGGCGCGTTTTTCGCCCAGGGACAGCAGCGATAAAAACATCTGCTGCGGCCTGTGCTTGCGCAGCGGCGCGCCAGCCACGGCCGCCGCCAGGTTGTGTGCCAGCACAGGCGCCTGGCGAACGGCGAATACGCCGGCTCTAGGGCGCGGATGTTTTTGTTGCACCGCCACGTCCCCCGCGGCAAACACGCCCGGGTGGCCTTGAACCTGCAGCGTGTCGTCAACGACCAGAAACCCCTTGTCATCCAGTGGAAAACCCGTGGCCTTCAGCCAACCGGCCGGCGCTACACCCGTGCACCAGAGCAGTTCGTCATAGCCCAGCGGCTCTGCAGCACCCGTATCCACTGAATCTGCATGCACTGCCTGCACCCGCGAATGTTCGTGCAGGGTTATGCCGGCGCGCGCCAGTGCCTGTCGCACGGTTTTCTGCACTCTCGCGTTATACCCCGGCAGCAACTCCCGGCCGCAGACAAGCTGGACGTCCGCCGCGCCGTCGAGGCGGTGGTGTACCGCAAAAGCAAGCTCCACACTACCGGCCCCGCCGCCCACCAGAACAATTCGCAGTGGGCCGGCAGCGCCGACCAGGCGCTCACGCAGTTTTGTCCAGCGGCGGTACAGGGTGCCCACTGGCTTGACGGGAAGCGCATATTCACTGGCACCCGGGACGCTGTCGAGTTCCGGCTGCGCGCCGATATTGATCGACAGCAGGTCATATTCCAGCGGAGGCCGGCCCTCCAGATGCACGCGCCCGAGGTTGGGATCAATCCCCTTTACGGCGGCGCGTACAAAGCGAAGATTGCGCGTACTGCAGAAACGCCGCAGGTCGATGTGGGCTTCATGAAAACTGTAATGCCCGGCCACAAGGCCGGGCAGCATGCCGGAATAAGGCGCAAAGTCCGTGTCGCTGACCAGTGTGAGCCTCGCGCCGGCCGGCGGGTCCATGGCCAGCCTGGTCAGGGCCAGCATGTGGCTGTGGCCTCCGCCCAGGAGCACCAGGTCACGGCGCAGGGGAGCCGCCATCAGCCTGCGCTCCGCCGCGCAGCCGGCTGCCCGGCACGCAGGTAATCGATCACTGCAGCGCGGTCGCCACGAAAAACCACCTCACCCCCGCGCTGACGCATCTGGTAGTCGTACATGGGATCGTAGTATTGCACCAGCAGGTCCCGGATCCACTGCCGGTGCAGATCGCCATCCTGCGTATCAAAGGCCCGCGACAGCGTTGCCCCGATCGCCTGGTGACGCGCGCCCCCCAACCGTTTGCGGATGCCGGCCAGGCCTGTTTCCAGGTGGCGTAAATGCGCATCAGCGCCTGCGTCGCCGAGCTGCTCTCTGTAGCGGCTACCAAGATCCAGAACATAATCCTCATAGACCACCTCGACGCGGCTTTCCAGCGGCTCATCAACGACCACCTGGGCGGCATCCGCCATGGCGTCACGCAAGGCCAGCGGCAGGCTTATGCGCCCCACCATTCTGCCTTCATCCTCCATCAGGACACGTGTTTCTCCGGCATTCTGGCGTCGCAACAGGGCAATGCTCAAGGCGTTTTCAAAATCGATCTGCGCCGGCTGGGGCTGTAGCAGCCGACCAAAGCTGGAACCGCGGTGCCGGGCCAGGCCCTCCAGGTCAATCGACCCGCCCACCGCATGTAACACCCGCGTCTTGCCGCAACCCGTCCGACCGCCCACCAGCAGTGACGGGAGATTACCGAGAACCTCTTCCATCCGGGCCAGCAGAAAGCGTCGCATGGCCTTGTAACCACCCACCACCAGCGGGTAGTTGACGCCGGCATCACGCATCCAGTGCTGGACGGTTGACGAGCGTAGGCCCCCGCGAAAGCAGTACAGGTAACCGTCCGGGTTTGCCTGGGCGAAGTCACACCACTGCTGCAGCCGACTCCTGCGGGTTTCGCCTGCAACCAACTGATGCCCCAGGGTAATGGCTGCCGCCTGCCCTTTTGATTTATAGGCGATGCCGACCTGGTGACGCTCCTGGTCCGTCATCAGGGGCAGATTGGTCGCCGTGGGGAACGCGCCACGCTGGAATTCCAGCGGCGCCCTGGTATCCAGCAGAGGCGTGTCGTGCAGAAACAGAGCGCGATAGTCCGCTGTGTCGGGGCGCATCAGCTGACTTCGGCTTCGC
>JAZBPS010000296.1:0-19488 GCA_036353375.1 Halieaceae bacterium
CCAGGTTGAGATCCAGGAACCAGCTCTGTACCGGGTGCTCCCGACCGCGGATGCGCTCCACGGCTTTCGGGGAAAAAGTGACCGGTGAAATACCGGGCACGCAGGACAGGCATTTCTGGCTGCCGGAGTACACCGCGTCAGCACCCCATTTATCTACTGCCACCTCGATGCCGCCCAGACCTGTGACGGTATCCATGATGGAGAGCATGCCCGCGTCGCTGGCCAGCTTGCACAGTGATTCGGCATCACTGCGCACGCCGGTGGACGTCTCGGCATGTACGAACGCCAGCGCCCTGGCGTCGGGGTTGGCCGCAATGGCGTCGCGCACCTTGTCCAGGTCAACCGCCGTACCCCATTCGTCCTGCACCATGACAGGTTTGGCGCCCATGCGAACCGCGTTCTCTTTCATGCGGCCGCCAAACACGCCGTTCTGGCAGATGATCACCTTGTCGCCACACTCCAGCAGGTTGACGAAGCAGGTTTCCATGCCGGCGGAGCCGGGGGCGGATACCGGCAGCGTCAGCGGATTGCTGGTCTGGAAGGCATACTGCAGCAGACCCTTGAGTTCATCCATCAGCTCAATGAACACTGGATCAAGGTGACCAATGGTGGGACGCGCCAGCGCATTGCTGATGCGCGGGTTGACGTCAGAAGGGCCAGGGCCCATCAGGGTGCGACGCGGTGGGTAAAAGCTCATTGGAAGACTCTCTCGTTTCCTGAAAAAGCGCGAATTCTACCAGCCTATGGTTTGCTTGTGTTTGCCGTACCCTTCGGACAACATGCGCGCATGTTTGAGCAATTGCTGACACTGGGCCTGTTCCTGCTGCTGATATACGGGCTGGTATTCACCCGTATCTCCGCCGCACGCGTGTTTGTGCTGACCATGCTGGGCTGCTACCTGGGCGGCCTGGTGGACACCGCAACCATCCTGGAAAAAGCGGTAAGCCCGGGGCTGGTAACGCTGTTGCTGTTGCTGCTGGTATCGGTGGGCATCGAAAAGATTACCTGGCTCAATGACATGGCGGCGAAAATCATCGACCAGGGTTACAAGAACAGCCTGCTGCGCATGGGCGCGGTCACCGCGCTGTCGTCGGCGATCATCAACAACACAGCAGTTGTGGCAACACTGGCTGCGACGGTGCGCAACAACCCCCACCACCCCGCCTCCAAACTGCTGATACCGCTGTCCTACATGGCCATCCTCGGCGGCACCATGACGTTGATCGGCACCTCGACCAACCTGATCGTATCCAGCTTCCTCGCCGACGCCACGGGCCAGGGCCTCGCGTTCTTCGACTTCCTGCCGATCGGCGCGAGCGCTGCCTTCCTCGGGCTGATCGTGATTGTGGTAACCAGCAAACAGGCCCTGCCCGCCTACGAGGCGGAAGATGTGGCGGTGGCGGAATACCTGATTGAAACCGAGGTGATGCCGGGCTCGCCCCTGGTGGGCAAGTCGGTGATCGCCAATCGCCTGCGTGACCTGGAAACGCTGTTCCTGGTGGAAATCGTGCGGCCGGACAACCTGATCAGCCCGGTGAGCCCCAGCGAGGTGATAGAGGCCGGTGACAAGCTGATCTTCTCCGGCGACATCCAGCAGCTGCAGGTACTGGACCAGTTCGAAGGCCTCAACATGTTTGCCGTGGAAGAGGGCCTGCTGCAGCAGAACCTTACCGAGGTCATCGTGATGCCCAACGCCAACGTCGAGGGCAAAACCATCAAGGAAGCGGGCTTCCGCTCCCTGTTTGATGCGGCGGTGGTGGGCATGCACCGCGGCGGCAAGCGGTTGTCGGGCAAGCTGGGTGAAATCGAAATACAGGCAGGTGACCGATTGATGCTTGCCGCCGGACCCGACTTCGATGACCGCCGCAACATCCGCAAGAATTTTTTCGTGGTGCAGGAAGGCATCAATGCCGGCGGTATCAGCCAGCTTGAGAATGCCTTCGTCAGTGGCGGCCTGCTGACAGTGATCGCGCTGGCCACGCTGGATATCCTGCCCCTTTTGAAGGGCCTGGCAGTACTGCTGGCAGCCATGCTGCTGATGGGTACCGTCAAAGCCGAGGAGTTGCGTCGGCGCTTCCCCTTCGAGCTCTGGTTGATTATCGCCTCGGCGCTGATCTGGGCACAGGTGCTGAACGACTCGGGCCTGGTCACCGCGCTCACCGAAGGCTTCCACACCTACCTGTCGGCGCTGGGACCCTACGGTGCGGTGGCGGGCGTGTACTTCCTGACGCTGCTGCTCACCGAAACCATGACCAACAACGCCGCCGCAGCACTGGTCTTTCCGCTGGCTTACGGGCTGGCCCAGAGTTACGGCATGGACGTGATGCCGTTTGTCATGGCGGTTGCCTACGGGGCCAGTGCCAGCTTCCTGACGCCTTACGGCTATACCACCAACCTGATGGTTCAGAGCCTCGCGGGCTATGAGTTCCGTGACTATGTGCGGGCGGGCCTGCCGGTATCCCTGGTGTATACCATTACCGTGCTCTACCTGATCCCCATCGTGTTTCCTTTTTCTGGCTAGCCGCAGGCGCTTTCCGGTCAGCCGTAAGCGCGCTCATGCGCTGATGGGCCAGGCCGGGTTATCCGTGTAAAAGGCGAAACGCCTGCGCACTTCCTCCTCGCTGAGACCATAGCTGGCGAGGTCGTACTCGTGCTTGCCATGCTTGCCTTTCGGGTTGGCGTCAACGTAGGCCTGGAACGCGCTGCGCGCCGCGTCGGTCAGCGGCCACTCGAAACCGCTGTAGATTTTTTCAATCACTGCCATGGGTGCCCCGGCAATTTCCTCCTGGGAGCAGTCCACAAAGCGCTGGGCCGGTGCCGCCGCGCGCGCAGCGAGGCCGCGCTCCAGCGACTGTGCGTACCATTCCATCACTGCGTGGCCGATCTGTCCTTTCGGGAAGTGGCTGTCATCGCCCACGTACATGCGCATGACCTGGCGGTTGAGGCTGTTGATGCTGGCCGTCACCGCCACCGGCTCCCGATGGCACCAGACGAAATGGGCGTCGGGAAACACCTCCAGGATCGTGTCCACGGCCCACATATGGGCAGGTGCTTTCAGCACCCAGCGCTGGCCGGGGTTGCGCCAGTTAAGCAACTGCAACATTTTCTTCTGGTACTCATAGAGCGGCTTCAGGTCTTGCTGCAAAAACCAGCTGCGGTAGGGTTCCAGCATGATCTCGAAGCCCAGCTGCACGCCGTGCAGGGCGAAGGAGTGAATCATGCAGCACTCCTCCGGGGTATCGGCGTCCACGTAATGAATCTTCTTGAACTCCGGGTCCTGGTTTTCCTCCAGCGCTTTCACCAGGTAGCCATAGCGTGGGTCCTCCTGGCCGGGCTGCAGGCCGGGCCAGGGATCGGGAAACTGCACCTCCCACTGCAGCAGTCCCCGGTTCTCGGGGGCCTGGGCCAGCAGGTTGATCAGTGCGGAGGTGCCGGACCGCGGCAGCCCGGTGACGAACAGCGGTGCAGTGATCTCCTCGCGCGCATAGGCCGGAATGTCCTTGAAGGCGCGCTCGAGGCGCAAACGCACCGACAGCAGATTGACCAGACGCTCGCGGCACTTGGCCCGACCCGCCTCGTCCCGCACGTTGCGATCGTAGGTCTCACACAGGGCCTCAAGGCCCGGGTGCACCGGCAGGTCGCCGAAATCATTCAGCTCGGTGCTTTCCATGGCCTGCTCGATCAGGGCCTCGGGATGGAAGTGCTGCTCGCCCATCAAACTGCTCCTTGTTTATGTTGCGCAGCAGTTTAGCCCAGTGCCGCTGTGCCGCGGACGCATCGCAGTCGACTAATTGAACCGATACACCCGGGAGGCACCGGTATCTTGCCCCCTGCGGAGTTGCCGGTTTACCGTGGCGCCCTCACCCGCCGGGATACCAGAGATCATGTCGCCGGAAGAACGACAGGCTTTTGAAGAAAAAATACGCGCCTATGTTGGCCGGGAGGTATGCGCGCGCCAGCCGGCGCAGGACGCTATCAACCCCGCCATGATCCGTCACTGGACCGAGGTCATGGGCGACAACAATCCCGCTTACAGCGACCAGGACTGGGCAGCCTCCAGCCGACGCGGCAGGACGATTGCACCCCCGGCCATGCTCTACGTGTGGAACCAGGAGGGCGTGCAGGTCGCGCTGCGCGGTCGCAGCCCCGATGCCCAGAGCGAACTGGTAGACCTGTTCAATGAATACGGCTTTACCGGCATTCTCGGCACCGACGTGGTGCAGGAATATCACAAGGAGGTCGCGCCCGGTGACCAGGTTTTCATGGAGATGGTGATAGACAGTATCTCCGAACAGAAGGCCACCGCCCGCGGCATTGGCTACTTCTTTGAAACGCTGGCCACCTTCAGCGACCAGACCGGCGACGTGATCGGCACCCAGCGCTTCCGGGTGCTGAAATTCGTACCCGCAGACGCGCAGCAGCAACAGTCCAGTGAGGAGACAAAGCTGGAAGTACCCACCCGCATACCCTCGCCCCGCGGCCACGACAACGGCTGGTGGTGGGAGGCCTGTGACCGCGGCGAGCTGCACATTCAGCGCTGCAAGAACTGCAGTACTCTCCGGCACCCACCCCGGCCCATGTGCGGCGAATGCCAGTCGATGGAATGGGACAGCATCGTCTCGAGCATGCGCGGCGAAGTCATGAGCTACACAGAGCTGCACCACCCGCGGGTCCCCGGCTACGACTACCCGGTATTGTGCGCCGTCATCAAACTCGAGGAAGGCGTGCACTTCGTGGCCAATCTCGCGGGCTGTGCCTATGAGGACGTCAGCATCGGCATGCCGGTGCAGGGACGCATCGAGCAGGTGGACGAGAAAACCATGCTGCCCCAGTTCTACCCGGCGGGAGGTGACGCATGAGTCAGCACAACTCACTGCGCTTCAGTGACGTCGCCGTGGGGGACACCCTGCCCGCGCTGGAGGTGCCCATCACCACCGGCCTGATAGTCGGTGGTGCGGTGGCCACCCGGGACTATGAGCCGGTGCATCACGACAAGGCCGCCGCACAGGCGACGGGCCTGCCGGATGTGTTTATGAACATTCTCACCAGCCAGGGTTTGATGAGCCGCTTCGTCACCGACTGGAGCGGGCCGGAAGCGGAGCTCAAGTCACTGGCCCTGCGGCTGGGCGCCCCCAACCTGCCCGGCATGATCATGA
The DNA here is from genome assembly GCA_036353375.1 of Halieaceae bacterium. Lineage (GTDB taxonomy): Bacteria > Pseudomonadota > Gammaproteobacteria > Pseudomonadales > Halieaceae > JANQIO01. Next base: position 5,157 of record JAZBPS010000296.1, read on the forward strand.
CCATCACCGGCGAGGTCACGGAAACCGATGCCGACACTCGCAGTGTGACCATCGCCGTAAATGGCGAGAACAATATCTGGGGCATGCATATGCAGGGCACCGTGAAAATCACTTTGCCGGAGGCCGCCGCATGACCGCCACTATTCGCGACAAGGCCGTTATCGCCGGCATCGGCAATACGGAGTTCAGCAAGAACTCCGGGGTCTCCGAACTGAGTCTTGCGGTACAGGCCATCAAGGCCGCCTGTGATGACGCGGGTCTACACCCCTCCGCCATCGATGGCATGGCGACCTTTACCATGGACAACAACGACGAGATTGAAGTGGCACGCGCGCTGGGCTGCGGCGATCTCAGCTTCTACGGGCGCGCCCACTACGGCGGCGGTGCCGCCACCGGGGCACTGCACCAGGCGGTGATGGCGGTGGCCACGGGCATGGCCGAGACTGTCGCGGTTTACCGTGCACTGAACGGCCGCAGCGGCCACCGCTACTCCGGCGGTGTCTCCGGGGAGATCGTTACCGCGGATGCTATCCACTGGGGCTGGTACATGCCCTACGGCCTGCTCACCCCCGCCAGCTGGGTGGCCATGTTCACCACACGCTGGATGCACCAGACGGGTATCACAGAGGACGCTTTCTACGCAGTGGCCAAGGCCACCCGGGATTACGCGGTGACCAACCCGGCAGCGTTCTTCTACGGCAAGCCCTTCGACCGCGCAGAGTACGATGCCCAGCGCCTCATCGCCCGCCCGCTGAAATTGTACGACTGCTGCCAGGAGAGCGACGGCGGCTCCGCGGTTATCGTCACCACGCCCGAGCGCGCCAGGGACCTTAAGCAGCCTGGCGTCAGCGTGCGCGGCGTGGCCCAGTGCGCCGCCAAAGACCAGGAGCAGATGACCTCTTTTTACCGGGAAGAATTCGCGGTTTCCCCGGAAATCGCCCTGGCGGCAAACGACTGCTACGCGATGGCCGGGCTGGGTCCCGACGATATTGACGCGGCCGTTATCTACGACGCCTTCACGCCCACCGTGCTCTGGCAGCTGGAGGCCTGGGGCTTCTGTGCACGCGGTGAATCTGGCGACTTCGTCATCGACGGCGCACTGGCGCCGGGCGGGCGACTACCGACCAACACCCACGGCGGCCAGCTGAGCGAAGCCTATATCCACGGGGTCAACGGGATTGTCGAATGCGTGAAGTTGCTGCGCGGCAGTTCAGTGAACCAGCCGGACAAAGCCATAGAGCACGCGCTGGTTACCTCCGGCGCCGGTGTGCCCACCGGGGGCGCCATACTGGGCCGCATGGCCTAGCTGCCAGAGAAAGCCGCTGTCGCCAGACGCCAGGCAGAGCCACCACCGGCGGCTGACGGGCTGCCTCAGGACGCCGGTTCCGAACCCTGCTCCGGCGGCAGGTGAACCTCCATGCCCTCCATCTCCCAGCTGGTCAGCACCTGGCAGCCGAGGCGGGAGCTGTCCTTGCGATGCTTTGCTGTCGACAGCATGTGCAGCTCCTGCGGTCCGCGTTCATGCAACTTGCTGGCCCAGGGTTCCTCAATGTAACAGTGGCAGGTTGCACAGGACGCCACCCCGCCACACATCCCTTCCACGCCCGGCACCATATTCATAATGGCGCCCTCCATCAGGCTGACCTGCTCCTCCAGCTCGACCTCGTGGCGGGTGCCGTCGTGTTCAACGTAGATGATTGTGGGCATGCTCTCTCCTTGGGTAAGCGGGCGCGACAAGGCTGTGCGGTGTTGCCGGGTGGTCGCGCCGGCGCAGGTCGCCGGCGCGCTGGGTACCGGCTACGCTAGCGGGTCACCTTGAAATCGGACTGGCGCCGATCCCAGGTATTCTCCGAGACACCGTCCTGGCGCAGCTTGAACTTTTGCACCTTGTTGGTGGGTGTATAGGGCAGGCTGTCGACAAACTCGATGTAACGCGGCACGAAGTAGTGCGGCGCGTTGTCATTGATAAACTGGCACAGGTCCTCGGGCGCCAGTGAAGCGCCCTCCTTGAGGACTACATTGAGCTTGAGCTCATCCTCGCTCTCCACCTCGGCTGCAGGTATGCCGAAGGCCGCAACGTCGGCGATTGCCGGGTGCCGACGCATCACGCCCTCCACTTCCAGGGTAGAGATATTGCGCCCGGCAAACCGCACCACGTCCTTCTTGCGGTCGACAAAGTAGAGGGCGCCTGTGTCCGGGTCCCGCCGGGCCATGTCGCCGGTGAGGAAGTAACCGTCGCGGAAGGCAGCCTCGGTGGCCTCGGGGTTATCAAAGTAGCCGTTGAACAGCACGTAGGGCACCAGCGGCTTCACGCAGATTTCCCCCGCCTCGCCGTCGGGCACCGGATTGCCCTCGTCGTCACAGAGCTGCAGGTCTATATCGTCCGGTGGAAAACCCAGGGCGTAGGGCGGCAGGTCGACCTCGCTGCTGAGCTGGTTGGCGATCAACTGGCACTCGCTCATACCCAGCCCGGCGGTGAGAATTTCCAGGCCGAAGCGCTGCTCGAAGGGCTCCCACAGATCGGGCGGGAACGGCACGATCATGGCCTTGCGCAGGGGCGTCTCGGCGTCATTGTCCCGGGGCTCCTGTTGCCACAGGAACACCCCCATAGCGCCGATCAGGAACATCTGTGTGGCGCCGAAGCGCTCCACCCTTTCCCAGAAGTCCGACACCGAGAAGCGCAGCTCGATCACACAGGGCAGGCCTTCCAGCAGCGCACGGTATACCGAGGTGATCCAGGCACCCGTGTTGAACAACGGCAGCGCGCAGTAAACAACATCCCCTGGCCGGGAATCGAACATGGGGCTGGCACCCTGGTCGATACCGCGAATCCAGCCGTTGTAATTCTGCATTACCCCCTTGGACTTGCCGGTAGTACCCGAGGTCCAGAGAATCGCACAGGTGTCACCGTAGTCCTGCTCGACTTCGCCCTCCATCACCTCGCCGCCGGCGAGATCGTCGTAGCGAAGCGCCTGCGCACCGGCATCGCCCTCGCCCACCCAGATCTGCTTGCCGTAGGCCGAGGTGTCGCCCAGCTCGGCCAGGCGCGCCGCCCGCTCGGCATCAACACACAGCAGTTTGCAGCGGGACCGCTCCAGGGTGTCGCGCAGCCATTCGCCGCGGTAATCAGTATTTACAGGCACCCAGATCGCGCCCAGCTTGTTGACCGCCAGCGTGACCAGCACAAACTCGGGACAGTTGCCGAGATACAGGCCGACGCGGTCCCCTTTCTCGACGCCCAGCGCGCGCATACCTGCCGCCAACGCACCGCTGATGCGATCCGCCTCGGCGTAGCTGATGGATTGCTTTTCATCGATCAGGAAGGGGGTATCACCGTTCTCTTGTGCCTGCCTGCGCAGGATGCGGGGAAAGGTGCGTTCGCGGGTGTCACTCAGATCAAGACGGTTCATTGCTTCCCTCGGGTTTCCATCAAATTCCGGGGCGGCGGCTACCACCAGCGCCAGGTGCGGTTCTTGCCCAGTTCGCAGCGGCCGTCTACCACGTCGGCCATGGCGGCGTAGTCCTGCGCCGTGAACTGGGTGGAGAAGCTGTCGCGGCCACGCTGGTACTCAGCCTTGTCTATTGCACCGCTGATCAACGCAGTCTGTACCGTCTCATGCCAGGCCAGCCACATGTTACGTCGGTCCACACCTTCGATGGGTAACTCTCCCAGCGCCTTCTTGATGTAGCCGTGACAGAACGAGGCCCGTTGGCTGTCCTCAGCCTGCACTGAGAGGGGAAACACAAGGGCGAGAATCACAAGGCCAGAGGCGCTGAGACGACGAGGTGACATGGCTGAGCTCCGCATAAGTCGAGGGCTCCATTCTAGTCATCGCCAGCGGGAAAACAACGCGGCTGGCCCAGCATGCAAAACTGCGGCAGGGCTTTGCCAATTGCAGTAGTCTTGCCCGCATGACTTCAACCAAGGCAAGCACCGACACCGTGCAGGTGGTGGTCGCCGATATCGGCGGCACCAATGCGAGGTTCGCCCTCGCCACCCTGTCGGCTGCGCCCAGCGGAAGCGCCACCGCCAGGGTGGAACTGGCACACAGCCGCCAGTTTCCCTGCGCAGACGCCGATGGCGTCGCGACCCTGCTGGCAGGCTACTGTCGAGCGCTGCCCGGGCCCTCACCGGCATTCGCCTGTATCGCCAGTGCCGGCCCGGGCGACGGCAGCCGGCGTCACCTCACCAATCTCGGCTGGACAGTGGATGCCGCCGAGCTGGCGGCAGTCGCCGGGTTGGCGCAGGTCCTGCTGGTCAATGATTTCGAGGCGCTGGCGCGAGCTGCGGTTGAATGCAGCACCCTGCCAGTGGCCTCTGGCCAGGCGCTTGCGGATGCGCCGCGCTGCGTGATTGGCCCCGGCACTGGCCTGGGTGTCGCTGTTGTTATCCCCGGTGAAGGCGGGCCGCGCTGCATCGCCACGGAGGCGGCCCACATGCGATTTGCCGCGGGCGACGCCGATGAGTGGTCGCTGGTGCAGGCCCTGTCGCAAGACCACGACCCCGTGTACAACGAATTGCTCCTGTCCGGGCCGGGGCTTGAGCGGCTGCATGGGCTGCTGCACCCTGACGCACGGGGCCGGGACGCCGCCAGCATCAGTGACGCCGCGCTGGCCGGCGCTGTCGACGCGCTGGAGACCGTGCACCGGTTCCTGGGCATGCTGGGCAGCGTGGCGGGCGATATTGTGCTGGCCCAGGGCGCTCGCGGCGGGGTGATACTCGGTGGCGGCATATTGCCGCGCTGGGCTTCGTTGCTGGCGGACAGCCCGCTGGTGCCGCGGTTTCGCGCCAAAGGCGCCATGTCCGGCTATCTTGCTGATGTCCCCATCGCACTGATCAACGAAACCCGGGTCGCGGAGAAAGGCGCGGCACTGCTGTTCGCCGAGCGCGCGCTGTCCTGACGGACCATGCGGCTAGGGGTCTGCCGTCACGGGTATGGGCGCCGGATCCAGGCCGGCCTCAAAGGCGGAAGCGCCCAGCAGCGAGCCGGAATTGTTGCTGCGAAACACCTCGAACAGGTTGCGTCCCAGGCTGACCGGCGCCGGCGGCTGCGGTACCGGCTGCCGGGCATCCCAATCGGCATCTGCGACCTCTACCGACAAGGTGCCGGTGGTTGCATCCACGGTGATCACGTCGCCGTCTCGCAGCCTGGAGATGGGCCCGCCGTGGGCCGCCTCCGGCGTGAGATGAATCGCCGCGGGCACCTTGCCCGAGGCGCCTGACATGCGACCGTCGGTCACCAATGCCACCTGATGGCCGCGATCCTGCAGCACACCCAGGAACGGCGTCATCTTGTGCAACTCCGGCATACCGTTGGCGGCTGGGCCCTGAAAACGCACCACGGCAATCACATCGCGATCGAGCTCGCCGGCTTCAAACGCGGCCTTGAGGGCCTCCTGGCTGTGGAAGATGGCGCAGGGGGCCTTGACCACCCGGTGCTCCGGCGCGACCGCGGAAATCTTGATCACCGCTTCACCCAGGTTGCCCGTCAGGCGCTTGATGCCGCCCTCGGGCGCAAACGCCTCCGTCACCCCGGTAAGCACCGTGGTGTCCGTGGATTCCGTTACCGGGGCGGTCCAGCTAACGCCGCTATCCGACGCTTCCGGCCGCGCCGCCAGGGCATCGAGACCCGGCCCGAGCAGGGTTTCCACGTCCTCATTCAGCAAACCGCCCAGTCGCAATTCCCGCACCAGGAATGCCATGCCGCCGGCCGCCTGGAAGTGATTGATGTCGGCCGAGCCATTCGGATAGATGCGCGCCAGCAAGGGTACCGCGGAGGACAGTGTGTCGATGTCCTCCAGGCCCATCTCAATGCCTGCCGCCCTCGCGATGGTCACCATATGCAGCATGTGGTTGGTGGAGCCACCGGTGGCCAGCAGGGCGACCATGGCATTGACGATAGAGGCCTCGGTCACTACCTGGGACAAAGGTCGATAGTTGTCCGAGCCGAACCGCGACTCGAACAGGGCCTGCAGCGTACGCCGGGTCAACGCCGGACGCAGCGGATCCTCCGGGTGCAGGAAAGACGATCCCGGCAGCTGCACACCCAGCATTTCCATCAGCACCTGGTTACTGTTGGCCGTGCCGTAGAAGGTGCAGGTGCCAGGGCTGTGATAGGAGGCGCTTTCCGCCGCCAGCAGATCCGCGTCCGACGCCTTGCCCTCGGCGTGGCGTTGTCGCACGGCGGCTTTTTCCTTGTTGGGCAGGCCGGAAGCCATGGGGCCGGAGCCGATGAACGCCACCGGCAGGTGACCGAATTGCAGGGCGCCAATCATCATGCCGGGCACAATCTTGTCGCAAATGCCCAGGCACAGCGCCGCATCAAACAGGTTGTGGCTCAGCCCCACGGCGGTGGCCATCGCCACCACGTCGCGACTGAACAGGCTCAATTCCATGCCCGCCTGGCCCTGGGTCACGCCGTCACACATGGCGGGCACCCCGGAGGCGACCTGGGCGGTGCCGCCCAGCTCCCGCGCAAACGCCTTGATCTGCTCGGGATACAGCGCCAGCGGCTGGTGCGCCGACAACATATCGTTATAGGCATTGATAATGCCGACATTGCAGGCTTCCATGCCGGCGATCAGTGCCTTCTCTTCCTCGCCGCAGGCCGCGTAGCCATGGGCGAGGTTGCCGCAGGACAGGCGCTTCTTGGGTGGCAGTTCCTCCATGGTGCGGGCGCAGCGGTCCAGGTAGCGCTGGCGACGCTCGGCGCTGCGCTGTCTCAGGGTGTCCGTGATGGCTTCTACAACAGGGTTCAACATGGTTCTGGTTCGGTCTCGCAATCAGGGGGCATAGAAAACCTCCAGCGGGTTTTCTCCCCGGTGAAAAAGGGCGCGCACCGGCAGGGCAAACACGTCTTCGCTTTCCATGGCCTGCTCCAGCACGCGGGCTTTGGCATCGCCGGTAATGTGAAGGTAGATCTGGTGCGCCTTCAGCAGCGTGGCCAGCGACAGGGTCATGCGGTCGTGGGCGGCCGCCGGTGGCCGCAGCGCCAGGCAAAGTCCCTGGAAGTCGGGATCCAGGGCACGTGCCAGCGCGTCTGCCTCGGGGAAAAAGCTGGCGGTGTGGCCGTCCTCTCCCATCCCCAGCACGACCACGTCGAGCTGTTCGAATCCGGTGAGCTTGTCCGCCACCGCTGCCTCCGCCGCAAAGGCATCGTCGAGGGGCACCTTCATACTGACAAACTCCGCCGCGGCAGCGCAGTTCTGCAGCAGGTGCTCGCGCACCAGCCGGGCGTTGGAGTCGGGGTGGTCCTCCGCCACCCAACGTTCATCCACCTGCGTGATTCGCACCCGCGACCAGTCCAGTTCGCAGTGCGACAGGGCGTGGAACAGTGGTATCGGTGTAGAGCCTCCCGACACCGCCAGGGTCGCCACGTCCCGCAGGTTCAACGCGCCCTCCAGCCCGGAGGCGATGCACTCCGCGAGGCTGTCCGCGAGGCTGTCCCGGTTGTCGAAACGATGCAGGTTTACCGCCATGGTCAGTGGGACTCGTACCAGCTTCGACCGTCCCTGGCGATCAGGCCAATGGCCTCGGACGGTCCCCAGCTACCGGCGCTGTAGGTCCGGGGCCGCATACCCAGGTCGCTCCATGCCTGCTTGATCCGGTCCACCCAGCGCCAGGCTGCCTCCACCTCGTCAGCGCGCACGAACAACGTCGGGTTCTGCCGCAGCACGTCCAAAAGCAGCCGCTGGTAGGCACCGGGATTGGCGCGCTCGTTCTGTTCGGGAAAGGTGAGATCCAGCGACACCTGCTGCAGGGGCGTGGACACATCCAGGCCGGCCTGCTTGTTCATCAACTCCAGGCTGATGATCTCATCAGGCTGCAGCCTGATCACCATGCGGTTGGAGCTGTCGGACTGCAGTACCGTACCAAAGATACTGTGGGGGACCTGCTTGAACTCCACCACGATCTCGGCCACCCGGCGCTGCAGACGCTTGCCCGTGCGCAAGTAGAAGGGCACCCCGGCCCAGCGCCAGTTATCGATTTCGGCTTTCACGGCAACGAAGGTCTCGGTGGTGGACGCGGCGTTGGCGCCCTCTTCCTGCAGGTAGCCCACCACCGCTTCACTGCCCACGGCACCGGGGCCGTACTGGCCAATCACAGTGTTCTCCCGCACCGTGGCGTCAGTGAGGGGTCGCAGGCAGGAGAGCACTTTCACTTTCTCGTTGCGCACATCCTCGGCATTCAGGTGCGCCGGTGGCTCCATGGCGGCCAGGGAAAGAAGCTGCAGCAGGTGGTTTTGCAGCATATCCCGCATCGCCCCCGCCTCATCGTAAAACACCCAGCGTCCGGATACCCCGATGTCCTCGGCGACGGTGATCTGCACGTTGTCCACATAGCGATTGTTCCAGAGGGGCTCGATCACCGAGTTGGCAAAACGCAGGGCCAGCAGGTTCTGCACGGTCTCCTTGCCCAGGTAATGGTCAATCCGGTACACCTGCGACTCATCGAAGATCGAGGTGAGCTCCCGGTTGATCACCTGGAATGACGCAAGATCCTCCCCCAGCGGCTTTTCCACCACGATGCGCGTGGACGGACGCGCCAGACCCGCCGCCTGCAGGGCACCGCATACCGGGGCGAAGATATTCGGCGGCGTCGCCAGGTAAACCACCAGATCGCGACTGGCGTCAGAGAAGTGTTCATCAGCGAGTTTTTGCAGGGCCTCCGGTGAGGTCGCATCTGCGGAGGCATAGTGCAGGTGTTTCGCGAAACCCGCCCAGTCTGTTTCCGCTTCGGCGGCCTCGGGGGAGCGCTCCAGCCACTCCCTGACGTGTTCGAGAAACGCCTCCTGCCCCCGGGATCGGCGCCCGGTGGCGACCAGCCGGATGTTGGGACAGAGGCTTTCGCTGCGCCACAGCGCATACAGGGCGGGATAGAGCTTGCGCAGGGACAGGTCCCCCTCGCCGCCCACAATCAGGATGTCGCAACCGTCCGCAGCTGTGCCTGTATCCATCACCCGGTATTCCTCATGCCTGCCGCCACCCCGGCGATGGTCACCATGATGGCGTTCTTCACGTGATCTTCGGCCGCGTCGCCGGCGTCGCGCTGGCGCTTGAGCAACTCGGCCTGCAGGTAGTTAAGAGGATCTGTGTAGATATTCCGCAGCTGAATAGACTCCGCCAGCCAGGCCTGGTCCTCCAGCAGCGCGCGTTTGCCCAGCAGCCGCAGCAAGGTGTCCCGGTCGGACGCCATTTGCTGCCGCAGGGCTTCGCCAATGACGCGCAGGCGCGGCTCCACCAGCAGCGCCTCGTAATAGGCGGACAGCTCCGGGTCAGCCTTGGCGAACACCATTTCCAGCATGGACATGCGGGTTTCAAAAAAGGGCCAGTGCCGCACCATCTCCGCCAGCACATCCTGGTGGCCGCTCTCCAGCGCTTTCTGCAGCGCCGCTCCCGCACCCAGCCACGCGGGCAACATCAGCCGGTTCTGTGACCAGGCGAAAATCCAGGGAATGGCCCGCAGGCTTTCTATGCCGCCGTCGAGATTGCGGCGCGCCGGCCGTGAACCCAGGGGCAATGAGCCCAACTCCCGCTCCGGTGTGGCCTGGCGAAAATAGGCGACGAAGTCCGCGTCATCCCGCACCAGACGGCGGTAGCTGGCGCACGAATCCTCCGACAGGCTGTCCATGATGTCGCGCCACTCCGGCGCCGGGTCAGGTGGCGTGGTGAGGTTCGCTTCCAGAATCGCGCTGGTATACAGCGCCAGGGTCTTGGTCGCTATGGCGGTGCCGCCCAGCTTCACGCGAATCATTTCCCCCTGCTCCGTGACCCGCAGGCCGTTGCGCAGGCTGCCGGGGGGCTGTGACAGCAGCGCGTCACGCGCCGGCGCGCCCCCGCGGCCGATGGTGCCGCCGCGGCCGTGGAACAGGGTCAGCTCGACGCCGTGGCGTTGGCCCACCTCCAGCAGCGCTTCCTGGGCCCGGTACTGGGCCCAGGCGGCGGCCAGCATGCCCGCGTCCTTGGCTGAATCTGAATAGCCGATCATGACCATCTGGCGGCCATTGGCGTATGCCTTGTACCAGGGCTGCGACAGCAGGGCATCGACGGCGGTCGCGGCCCGGTCCAGGTCATTCAGTGTTTCAAACAATGGCGCGATGGGAATGGCGTGGCGACAGCCCTGCTCCTGTAGCAGCAACAACACCGCCAGCACGTCCGAGGGATAGTGCGCCATGGAGATCACGTAGGCACCCAGCGCCTCCGCCGGCTGCTGCGCCACTACTTTGCAGGTGGCCAGGACCTCGTTGGTATCCGCGTCCCCCTGCCACCCCACAGGCAGCAGCGGGCGCTTGCTGTTCAGCTCCTGCAACAGAAACGCCTGTCGCTGCGCCTCGTCCCAGTCGGCGTAATCGCCCACACCCAGCCAGCGGGTAATCTCTGACAGGGCCGCGGTATGACGCTCGGAGTGCTGGCGTATATCCAGCCGCAAAAGGTGCACGCCGAAGCAGCGCACACGCCGCATCAGGTTCAGCAGGGGGCCCTCGGCAATCAACGCCATACCGCACTGCATCAGCGATTCGTAGCAGAGCAGCAGGGGTTCAAAGATCTCTTCCGCCCGGGTGATCACGGCGGGGTTGTCCAGCGCCGGTGTCCCCTCCAGCTCTGACTCCAGCGCCCGCAGCGTGATGCGCAGGCGACCGCGCAGTTCGCGCAGCAGGGCCCGGTAGGGCTCATTGGCCTCCGGATACAAACTGCTCAGGGTCGCGCTGGCGCGGGTCATGGACAGCTCCTCGATGAGCACAGCGATGTCCTGCAGGTACAACTCCGCCGCCTTCCAACGGGCCATCAACAGCACCTCGCGGGTAACGGCAGCGGTGACATAGGGATTGCCGTCCCGGTCACCCCCCATCCAGGACAAAAAGGATACCGGCGCCGCGTCCACCGGCAGGCCATCGCCACCGGCAGACTGCAGGACCGTGTCCAGGCGCCGCAGGAATTCCGGCACCGCCTGCCACAGGGCGCCCTCCACCACGGCAAAACCCCAGCGCGCCTCGTCCACAGGCGTCGGTTTCTCACGCCGGAAGTCCACGCCATGCCAGATCTGCGCAATCAGTTCGCGCAGCCGCCGCAGGATCTGCTGGCGCTCACGCTCCGTGTGCCCGTTCAACTCCAGGGCCGAGAGGCTGGCGGCTATTTCACCGTGCTTGTGGATCAGCGTGCGCCGGGTAATCTCGGTGGGGTGTGCCGTCAACACCAGCTCGATGCGCAGCCGCTGCACCGCTTCGGCAATCGCGGTCGCGTCCTGTCCTGCCTCGCCCAGCTTTTCCAGGGTACTCGCGAGGGTACGCGTGGCAGAAAAACTGGCGTCCATTTCCCGGGACACGTTGTGCTGCTGATCGGCGATATTGGCCAGGTTGAGAAACTGGCTGAAGATCCTGGCCACAGGCACCAGCTGCGACTCATCGAGCCCGCGGAGCAGGGAGAGCAGTTGTTCCCGCGCGCCTTCGCTACCTTCCCGCGCCAGCTTGGAAAGCGTGCGAATCTCTTCCACCAGCGCGAGAAAGTCCTCCCCTTCCGCGTCCGCGACCACTTCCCCGAGGGTGCGCCCGAGGAAGCTCACGTTGGCTCTCAGCGATGAGTAATCCGAGGTCTCCGAGGCCGTCATGCAGTTACCAGCTATCGATACGCGCCAGCAGGTCACACACCCGCTGGGAGTAGCCCCACTCGTTGTCGTACCAGTTGAGCACGCGCAGATAGTGCCCGCAGGTCACCGCGGTGAAGCTGGCATCAAAGATGGATGAGTGCGCGTTGCCGATAATGTCGGAGGAAACGATGGGCCGCTCACAATACTCCAGCACACCCCGCAGCGGTCCCTCGGCCGCCGCACGCACCGCCGCATTGACGTCCGCCGGCTCCACCGATTTTTCCAGTTTTACGAACAGGTCCACCACTGAGCCATCCGGCACCGGCACGCGCGCGGCGATGCCGTGCAGCTTGCCGGCGAGGCGAGGCAGCACCACGCCCACCGCCTTGGCCGCACCGGTGGAGGTGGGAATAATGTTCTCCGCCGCGGCCCGGCTGCGACGCCAGTCCGAGTGCGGCACGTCGGCGAGGCGCTGGTCATTGGTGTAGGCGTGTACCGTGTTGATAACCCCTTCGACAATACCGAAGTTGTCGTCCAGCACGCGCGCCATGGGCGCCAGGCAGTTGGTGGTGCAGCTGGCGTTGGAAATAATGCGATGCTCAGGTGTGAGCCCGTCATCGTTGACCCCCAGCACCACGGTGTAGTCGATCTCATCCTTGGCGGGCACCGTCAGCAATACGCGCTGTGCGCCAGCGGCCAGGTGCTTTTCCAGCCCTTCGCGGCTGCGAAACACACCCGTGGACTCGATAACAGCATCAATACCCAGCTCACCCCAGGGCAGGCTGGCGGGATCCTTCTCCGACAGCAGCTGGGTGCGGCCCTTGGGCGTGACGAAGTGACCGTCCACAAGCTTAAGGTCCTTGCCGAAGGGGCCCATGATGGTGTCGTGGTCCAGCAGGTAACGCATGGCCTCCGGGTCGAACAGGTCATTGATGGCGACCACGTCGATGCCATCCGTGTCCTCGAGGATACGAAACACAGAGCGGCCGATGCGGCCAAATCCGTTGATTGCGACTTTCATCAGGCTGCCTCCTCTGCGCTGTCAATGCGGGCATAGAGTCTTGCGACGTCCAGCAGCCTGGCGGAGTGCCCCAGGGTCTCGTACCAGCTCAGGGTCTTGATGATATGTTCACCCGCCTTGATGGTGCCCTTCAGGTCGAACAACAGTGACAGGGAGCTTCCTATAACGTCCGAGGAGACAATCGGGTCTTCGACGACGCCCACTACTCCGGTATGGGCACTGGCCGCTGCAACCATGGTCTGGTTAACGGCTTCCGCCGTGACTGCGCTGTCGGCAAACACCAGATTGACGTCCAGCAGGCTGCCTTCGTGAATCGGCACGTTCAGCGCCGATGTAAGCACCTTGCCCTCGAACGCCGGCAGGATATGGTTCATCCACAGCCCCGCCTCGTGGGTGTTGGGAATAATGTTTTCCGCTGCCGAGCGGCTGCGGCGGAAGTCGCTGCCCGCGTAGTCCTGCAGGGCCTGGTCACTGGTGTAGGAATGCACCGTCGTCATGCTGGCACAGGTAATCTCGTACTGTGCGGAAAGTATTTTCAGCAACAGGCACAAGGCCGAGGTGGTGGCAGAGCCGGCCGACACCATGCGGTCGGCGCTGGTAGCCGCACCGTCGTTGACGTCCGGCACCACGATCTGGTCGATGTCATCCAGCGGCAGGGTGCGCAGCAGTACGCGGCGCGCCCCGTTGCGCAGGTGATCCTGCATGGATGCCGCATCGCGAAACTTGCCGGTGGCGTCTATGACCATATCCACACCCAGCATGTCCCACGGCATCTCGCCGGGGCTGTCTATCGCCAGCAGGCGAGTGCGAAAGCGCGGGTTGGTCAGGAAATTGCCGTCCAGCTGGTGCTGGTGGCCATCCTTGAATTCAGACTGCAGCAGGTAGTGCAGGATCGCCGGCTCGCCGATATCGGCGATGGCAACAATCTCGATGTCGTCGCTGCGTGATGCCAGCGCGTATATCTGGCGGCCGGTCTGGCCGAACCCCATCAGCCCTATCCGAAGCGGCTTGTTACTGCTCACGTGATTTCTCCTGTAGCGCGCGCGGCGCTCGTTGAGACGGCCTCTGCGGCCAGTTGTTTGATCATATCCCACTGCTCTTGCTGTACCAGCGCAGAGGCCACCATCCATGATCCACCGCAACAGAGCACGTTCGGCAGGGCCAGGTACTCCCGGAAGTTTGCGGCCGTCAGCCCACCGGTGGGGCAGAACGCCACCTGGGGGAAAGGACCGGCCAGCGCTTTCAGCATGTCAATGCCGCCCGCCGCGCCCGCGGGGAAAAACTTGAAGACGTCGAGGCCGTGCTCCAGGCCCAGCAAAATGTCAGACGCGGAGGCGATGCCCGGCAACAGGGCGGCCCCGCTGTCCGCGGCAGCCTGCAACAGCCCGGGGGTGAGTCCCGGGCTGACACAGAACTGCGCACCGGCGGCCAGGGCCACCTGCAAGTCCTGTGGCCCGCACACCGTGCCCGCCGCCACCGTGATCCCGGGCACCGTATCGCGCACCGCCCGGATGGACGCTGCAGCGCAGTCGGTACGCAGGGTAATCTCGATCGCGCCCATACCCGCCTCTGCCAGGGTCTGGGCCAGACGGACTGTGCCGTGGACGGAATAGGCCGTGACCACCGGCAGCACCCGGTAGTCGGCAAGTGAGTCTCGGAAATTCATTGCGGTATCGATAACACCCCTCATTTACACCTTAGACCATATAGATCGTATCGACGAGGGA
>JAZBPS010000297.1:0-4127 GCA_036353375.1 Halieaceae bacterium
CTGGAAGCTGCGTTTGGGCCGGTAGAAGGCAAAGGCCGAGGCATGGTCGCTGAACGTTTGCGGGCGGGTCAGGGTGCGGGCCACCAGCGGTACCTGGTTGAGCACCTCATCGGACAGTGCGCGGCGCGCGCGAATGTCCTCAGGCGCAAAGAACACCGGGTCTATCAGGACCAGACCTCGAAACAACCCGGGCTGCGCCGCGCCGGCCAGGGTAGCCACCACCGCTCCCATGGAGTGTCCCATCAACCACACCGGCGCTGGCTGGGTGGCGGCAACCGTCTCCAGCAGGTCGTCGCACAGCTGTTGCCAGTCGAGACGGGCGGGGGCCGGCTCATCGCTCCACAGCGGCCGCTGTTGCATGCCTGTCACCGCAACCTGCGGGCGCAGCGCCTCCAGCAGCTGGCGGTAGCTGCCCACGGGGTAGCCATTCGCATGGGCGAAGAACAGGGGTGCGCCACGGCCGCCGATGTCTACCAGGCGGGATGCCAGTTGCTGGTTCATACCCCCACTGTGCCTGTTCGCTGCAGACCGTTCAACGACCGTCGGCGTCGCAGACAAAGTAGAACAGGCAGTCCGACGCGGCGATATCGGGGCGGGTGGTGGCCATGAACAGGCGCATGCCGCACTGCGGAAACAGGATGCCGTCCCGGATGCGGAAAAACTCGTCCACCTCGTGGGGCTGGTAGTCGCTGCCGATACGCAGGTGGGCGAGGCCCTCCTGGTCCACCCAGCCCAGCATGTCGGTGGCGCCCAGCGGCACAAAGTTGAAGCGCTCGATGTCCTGGCGCACGGTGACGTCCCGGTCGTGCAACGGGCGCTCGGCGTACTCGATGCGGGAGTGCGGCGACAGTTCCAGTCGCAGCGGGTGACGAAACAGGGACACTGGACGGGGATCCTTGTAGAGATCGGGCGTGGTGAAGAATTTTTCCAGCCCGTCGTAGGCAATCACGTCAGAGGCCTCGTCCCGGGCGCCGCCGCACTCGATAGTGACAACCGGGCAGCCCACATCCTGCTCCATCAGCGAACCCAGCCGCAGATCGGTAACGACCATGCGTTCGGCAAAATGGGATACGAGGGCCTGGTGTGGCAGGGCATCACCGATGCAGACAGCGAAGGCGGCGCTGGAGCCCGAGGTGTTGTGCATATCTATCACCGCCTCGGGTGCGCGGCCGCGGATGTACGCCAGCATGGCGCGGGCGATCTCTCCCTGTTTGTCCTTGTAGGGCGGGTTAAAGCAGCGATTCAGGTCGCGGGTGGCGGGGAGCTGGCGATGGAAAAACAGCGGTTCCGCCATGGCTGCCTCCACCGCGCCCATCACCACCGCGACGTCGGTTTCCGGCTGGCGACCCTCGCGCAGCCAGCGGTGCACTGCACCCAGACCCGAGGGCTCGTTGCCGTGGGACAGAGTCACCAGCACCCGGCTGCGACTACTGTCGCGACCGCTCAGCTCGATAGCGACCGGGCCTGGCAACGACTGCAGAAAGTCGTTGACCCGCGCCGGGATCTCGCCGGGAGCCGGATCCTTGATAATCGTCAGCACCAGCGCGCCACCGGTTGGCTCTGGCTGATATTTTCCACGTAGTCAGACAGCATGCGGCGACAGGACTCGCCCACATCACAGCTCTCGCGATACTTGTTGAAGGTCTGCAGCTGCCACTGGGCGCCGGTCTGCCGTGTATCGAAGCGTTCCTCAATGATCTGCCAGAGCCTGTCGACGTCGGCACTGTCCAGATCCAGCAGGTCCAGGCCCTGTCGGGCTCGGGGCAGGAATTCCTCAATCAACTCGGTGACAGGGCGCTCCTCCAGCCCCCCTTTGTGCTTGCGCGGCCAGATCATCTTCGCGTCCATGCCCTGTTGGGCGGCGCGGTAGAAATTGTACTCGGCGAACTGGAATGGCAGGCGCGCGGCGTACTGGTCGATGGATTCCCCCAGCCCCAGGGACCAGCCAATGCACAGGGCGGCGTTGGCAATCATGTCCAGCACGGTAGGCCCCGCGGGCAGGGAGCGGAACTCGATGCGCAGGTGTCCACCGCCCAGGTGGCTGTACACCGGGCGGTTCCAGGGCCAGATCGTACCGTGGTGCAGGCACAACTCGGGGAACACCGGTACCGGCCCCTCATCAGCCTCGTCACTGAGGCGGGGAATCAATGGCTGGAAAAGGGCCACGTTTGCGGCGAACAACTCCCAGGCATCGTGGCGGCACCAGCCGTGGCCGAAATTCACCCGGGAGGGCGGGCGCCAGTCGGCGTTCACCCGCTGCCGCATATCGATGCTCTGCTTGAACAGCGCGATGCGGGACTCCTGCCAGAGCTTGCAGCCTGCAATCAGCGGTGAGTTCGCGGCCATCGCCAGCACCAGGGGCGCCGTCAGCTGGGCCGCGTTGAAACGCATCGCAAACTGGTCCCCCGGCACCTGCAGGTGTACCTGGAATGAGGTGTTGGCGCCCTCCACCGTCACGCCCTCCCCGTGCAGGGACAGGTGGTCCTCACCGGCGATATCGATATGGAAACCGCCTTTACGCACCCGGGTAAGACCATTGTTGAGCGCGTGGTAGCGGTCGCGGTCGGTCATGTAATCAACGCTGAGGTGCTTGTTCTGCAGGGTGGGCAGTATGCCGATGGGGATAACCTGGGCACCGATACTGTTGGCGTGCCCTTGCAGGGTGTTGAGGAACTCACGCAGCTCTTTTTCGATCGCACCGAAGGCCGCCCCCTGGGCCGCCACAGGACTTAGGTTGAACTCCAGGTTGTACTGATTGAGCTCGGGCGTGAGCTGCGGGTGGTTTGCCATGGACAGCAGCGCCTCGTTGACCGGCGCCGGCGCGTATTCCGTGTCGGCCAGGTACACCTCCAGCTCCGCGCCGATGGTGGGCTCCCAGCGGTTGAACGCGTCAGCCCGTATCACCTCGCGCAGGCGGCCCAGTTGGTCTTCCAGCCGAATGCTGAATTCACGGTACTCCGCTGGCGAGAACTCCCGCTTGAATATCGCCTCGCCCATGCTCTTCTCGCTACGTTCCCTGTTTCCTTCCTGCCATTGAGGGCGCTGCTACCCGGCACAGGCGGCACAGCCTGCCGACCGTCCTGCAGGCCATCTGTTTAACCCCGGGCCTCGCTGCGCCGTCGCCGATTATCACAAGAATCGGTTTCCGTGCCGTCAGGCTATGATAACGTTAGCCCGCTTTTCGCCCATAATACTGATAAAGCGCAAGGAGAACAGGATGAAAACACGGGCCGCAGTCGCCTTCGGGGCAGGCAAACCACTGGAAGTGGTGGAGGTGGACCTGGAAGGTCCAAAAGCGGGTGAAGTGCTGGTTGAGGTGATGGCCACCGGTGTCTGCCACACCGACGCTTTTACCCTGTCCGGGGAAGACCCGGAGGGCGCGTTTCCCGCCATCCTCGGCCACGAGGGCGCCGGCATCGTGCGCGAGGTGGGTGCCGGGGTGACCACGCTCAAACCCGGTGACCATGTGATCCCCCTGTATACCCCGGAATGCCGCGAGTGCAACTTCTGCCTGCACCCCAAAACAAACCTCTGCCAGGCGATACGCGAAACCCAGGGCAAGGGCGTTATGCCCGATGGCTCCAGCCGTTTCTCGCTGGACGGTGAACCCCTGCTGCACTACATGGGCTGTTCCACGTTTTCCAACTTCACGGTGCTGCCGGAAATCGCGCTGGCCAAAGTGCGTGAGGACGCCCCCTTCGACAAGATTTGCTATATCGGCTGCGGTGTGACCACCGGGGTGGGCGCGGTGGTCTACAAGGCAAAAGTGGAGCCCGGTGCCAATGTGGTTGTATTCGGCCTCGGCGGCATTGGCCTCAACGTGATACAGGGCGCCCGCATGGTCGGCGCCGGCAAGATTATCGGCGTAGACCTGAACCCGGCCAAGGCAGAGCTCGCGCGCCAGTTCGGCATGACCGACTTCATCAACCCCAAAGACGTTGATAACGTGGTGGAGGCGATCATCGACCTCACCGGCGGCGGCGCCGACTACAGCTTTGAGTGCATCGGCAATGTCAATGTGATGCGCCAGGCGCTGGAGTGCTGCCACAAGGGCTGGGGCGAATGCATCATCATCGGCGTCGCCGGCGCCGGCGAGGAGATTTCCACCCGCCCGTTCCAACTCGTCA
>JAZBPS010000298.1:0-5040 GCA_036353375.1 Halieaceae bacterium
GACCTGGTAGGGGCGGTGCAGGTATTCGAAGGCGATGAGCTGATGCTGATTACCGACCAGGGTACGCTGGTTCGCACCCGTGGCGACGAGGTGTCTATCCTCGGGCGCAACACCCAGGGTGTTCGCGTTATTCGCCTGAAGCAAGGCGAAAAGCTGGTGGGACTGGAGCGTATTGAGGAGCCCTCGGAGGAGACCGTGCTGGAGGCCGGCGACGGCGGTGCGGTGACTTCTCCAGGCGATCCCTCGGAGCCCGATTCGTAAAACTGACCTGGCGCCCGGCCATGGCCGGGCATTGTGATGCGAGCGCGACGCCCCGGCGTCGCTTCGCCATTCCCGGACTTTCAATAACCCAGCCTGGCCCGGCCAGCACAACCACGGAGATTCATCCTATGCCCCGTCATTTCAACTTCTGTGCAGGGCCTGCATCCCTGCCCGAGCCCGTCCTGGCGCAGGCGAGCGACGAGATGCTGGACTGGCACGGCGCGGGTCTGTCAGTGATGGAGATGAGTCATCGCAGTGCAGAAATTGTCGGTATCGCAGAGCGCGCCGAGCAGGATCTGCGCGACTTGCTGGCAGTGCCGGACAACTACAAAGTGCTGTTTTTGCAGGGCGGTGCCAGCACCCAGTTTGCCGCAGTGCCCCTGAACCTGACATCGGGCGATGCCACGGCCGACTACGTCAATACCGGGCAGTGGTCAAAGAAGGCGATTGCAGAGGGTAAACGCTACCTTGACGTCAACGTTGCAGCCAGTAGCGAAGACACCAATTTTTCCAGCATTCCGCCCCGGGAGGCCTGGCAGCTCAGCGATGGCGCGGCTTACCTGCACTACACCCCGAATGAAACCATTGGCGGTGTCGAGTACTTCTGGACGCCGGAGGCTGAGGCACCGCTGGTAGCTGACATGTCTTCTACCATCCTGTCCCGGCCCATCGATGTTTCCGCCTTTGGCGTTATCTATGCGGGCGCGCAGAAGAATATAGGCCCGGCGGGGCTGACCGTGGTGATCGTGCGGGATGACCTGCTGGACCAGGCGCATCCCCTGTGTCCCGCCATGCTGAACTGGAAAACGGCTGCCGAAGCGGATTCCATGTACAACACGCCTCCCACCTACGCAATCTATCTGGCTGGACTGGTGTTTCAGTGGATCAAGGGCGAGGGCGGCCTCACTGCAATGGAAGAGCGCAACCGGCGCAAGGCGGGCAAGCTTTACGATTACATTGATGCCAGTGACTTCTACGCCAACCCGGTGGAGACCGGCAGCCGCTCGCTGATGAACGTGCCCTTTACGCTGGCTGACAGCGATCTGGAAAAGCCGTTCCTGGCCGACAGTGAAGCGGCGGGCCTGCTCAATCTCAAGGGACATCGCAGCGTGGGCGGTATGCGAGCCAGTCTCTACAACGCGGTGCCAGAGGCGGCGGTAGATGCCCTGCTTGGCTTCATGCAGGATTTCGCCACCCGCCACGGTGGCTGATGACGCTGCGGTAATCCCCAGGGCAGTGGATGCGGACAGCGCCCGTAGCTTGTAGCATGTGGCGCAAAGGCTTCCCGCGCAGACGGAAACAAAGCAATCATGAGTGAGCCAAGGGACCTGAAACAGGTCCGCGATGAAATTGATGCCATCGATCAGGAGATACAGGCCCTGATCAATCGGCGCGCCCGCTGTGCCCAGGAGGTGGCCGACATCAAAATGGCCGAGGCACAGCGCGCTCGCGAGCGCGGTGAAGCTGAAACTGACCCGGTATTCTACCGCCCGGAGCGCGAGGCGCAGGTACTCAATCGCATCAAGGCGCGTAACGAGGGGCCGCTGGCCAGCGACAAGGTTGCGTTTATTTTCCGGGAAATCATGTCCGCCTGCCTGGCGCTGGAAAAACCGGTGCAGGTGGCGTACCTCGGCCCCGAGGGCACCTTCACGCAGGCGGCCGCAGTCAAGCATTTCGGCCACGCGGTGGTTGCCATTCCCCAGGGGACTATCGACTCCGTGTTTGCCCAGGTTGAAGCAGAGGACTGCCACTACGGCGTGGTGCCGGTTGAAAATTCTACCGAGGGCATGGTCAGCCACACCCTCGATAACTTCATGGACTCCTCGCTGAAAATCTGCGGCGAGGTGGAAATGCATATTCAGCATCACCTGCTGGCGGGCAGCCATACCAGCATGGAAAGCATTGAACGGGTCTGCGCGCATCAGCAGGCCCTGGCCCAGTGCCGGGGGTGGCTGGAACACTACCTGCCCGGGATTCCCCAGGAACCGGTATCCAGCAACGGCGAGGCGGCGCGGCTCGCCGCGCAGCAACCGGGCACGGTAGCGATTGCGGGCGATATGGCCGTCGACCAGTACGGTCTGGAAAAACTGCACCAGAATATCCAGGACTCAGCGGACAATACCACGCGCTTTCTGGTTATCGGACGGGATGAGGTGCCGCCCAGCGGCAACGACAAGACCTCCATCATTGTTTCCAGCCGCAACCGGCCCGGTGCGCTGTTTGCGCTGCTGGAGCCCTTCCGCGACGCGGGCGTCAGCCTGACGCGCATTGACACCCGGCCATCGCGCACAGAGAAGTGGGCCTACGTATTTTTCATCGAGTTCGAGGGGCATTTGCAGGATGCGCGTATCGCCAGCATCGTCTCCGGGCTGGAAGAGCACTCCATTCTGCTGAAGCCTCTGGGCTCGTACCCGCGGGCGGTTCTGTGAGCGGCGCGATGGCAGCCGTGGTCGGTCTGGGGCTGATCGGTGGGTCGGTAGCGCGCTGCCTGCGTGGGGGTGGGCAGTTCGAGGAGGTTGTCGGCTTTGACGGCAACGCCGAAACGCTGGCACAGGCGCTGGAGCTGGGCGTTATCGACCGCGCCGCGGACAGCCTGGAGCAGGCGGTTGCGGCAGCCTCGCTGGTGGTACTGGCGGTTCCCACGCGCACGGCAGAACGCCTGCTGCCCGCGGTGCTGTCAATGGTGCCGGACACGGCGGTAATCACCGATGTTGCCTCCGTGAAAGGCAACCTGGTTGCGGCCGCCGGGGGTGCTGCCAACTACGTGGGTGGCCATCCCATAGCCGGTTCAGAGCGCAGCGGGGTGGCGGCATCCTCTGCCGACCTGTTTCGCGAGCATCGGGTGATACTGACGCCAACGGATAATACCGCGACGTCAGCGCTGGCGACGGTACGCGCCCTGTGGGAAGCCGCGGGCGCAGAGGTGGTGCTGCTGGCGCCAGCGGCCCACGATGCCATTCTGGCCGCGACCAGCCACTTGCCGCATATGCTGGCGTACGCGCTGGTGGATGCGCTTTCGCACAGCCAGCTCAGTGATGATATTTTTCGCTTCGCCGCCGGCGGTTTCCGGGATTTCACACGCATCGCCTCCAGTGACCCGGTGATGTGGCGGGATATCGCCCTGGCAAACCGCGATGAGTTGCTGCGGGCGATCGACACCTTCGACCGTCACCTGGCGAGCCTGCGTCGTGCCGTTGAGGGCGGCGACGCCACGGCACTGGAGCATTGTTTCGCCGATGCCCGCGCAGCGCGTGAGCGCTTCATCAAACAACTGGCCGGATAGCCGCCGGCCTCACAGGAGTTTCCTTGGAATTCAGCATTCATCCCGGCGGCACCATCTGCGGGGAGGCCCGGGTCCCGGGCGACAAATCAATTTCCCACCGGGCCATCATGCTGGGCTCTCTCGCCGAGGGCGAGACCCGTGTAACAGGCTTCCTGGAGGGTGAGGATGCCCTGGCGACCCTGGCAGCCTTCCGCGCCATGGGCGTACAGATCGAACGTCACGGCGAGGGTGGTGTAACCCTGCAGGGCGTTGGCCTGGACGGCTTGCAAGCTCCTGCCGCAGCGCTGGATCTCGGCAACTCCGGCACCTCCATTCGCCTTATGTCCGGACTGTTGGCCGGGCAGGCGTTTGGCTGCGAGCTGACCGGTGATGCCTCACTCCGCTCGCGACCCATGGCGCGGGTGATCACGCCGCTGACGCAAATGGGCGCAGATATCCAGGGCGCCGAGGGACAGCGTCCGCCGCTGAGGATCAAGCCGGTGTCCGGCTTGCAGGGCATTCATTACGACCTTCCCATGGCCAGCGCCCAGGTAAAGTCCTGCGTGCTGCTGGCGGGACTGTACGCCAACGGCGAGACCTCAGTGACGGAGCCCGCGGTAACACGCGATCACACCGAGCGTATGCTGCGCGGCTTTGGCTATCCGGTGCAGCGCTCGCCAGAGGGTGTGATCAGCCTGCGGGCAGGAGGTCGCCTGACCGCAACCCACATCGATATTCCCGCCGATATTTCGTCCGCTGCATTCTTCATGGTGGCGGCCAGTATTGCGCCTGGCTCCGACCTGGTGCTGCAGCACGTGGGCATCAACCCGACCCGGGTGGGCATCATCAATCTGCTGCAGATGATGGGCGCGGATATCACCCTGCAAGACCAGATCGAGGTGGGCGGCGAGCCGGTGGCAGACGTACACGTCCGCTACGCCAGTCTCCACGGCATCGAGGTACCAGAAGACCAGATTCCGCTCGCCATCGACGAGTTCCCGGCGCTGTTCGTGGCCGCAGCCTGCGCAGAGGGCAGAACTGTGCTTCGGGGTGCGGAGGAGCTGCGAGTCAAGGAAAGCGACCGCATCGCGGCGATGGCAGAGGGCCTGACAACCCTGGGTGCCAGCGTTGAGGTGCTGGAGGACGGCATCATTATTGACGGCTTCGGCGACAAGGGCAGCTTTGGCGGTGGCACGCTCAACAGCTTTGACGACCACCGCATCGCCATGGCCTTGTCCGTGGCCGCATTGCGGGCCGCAGACAAGCTGCGCATACGCGATGTCGCCAACGTGGCCACGTCGTTTCCCGGCTTCGATGCCCTCGCTCGCGGGCTGGGTCTGCAGATTTCTGTCACCAATACCAGCAGCGATGACTGATATCCCTGTCATAACCATTGACGGGCCCTCGGGCGCGGGCAAAGGCACCATTGCGCACCTGCTGGCGGATCGGCTGGGTTACCACCTGCTGGACAGTGGCTCCCTGTATCGCGTCACAGGCTTCGCCTGCCAGCACGACAA
>JAZBPS010000440.1:0-1156 GCA_036353375.1 Halieaceae bacterium
CTTTTGTTGCGTTTCTAATGTATGACCCTTTGCTTAACTTTCCACTGTATACACGGAAGAAGGTTAGTTTTCCAACGAATGGATCGGTCATGACTTTAAATGCCAATGCGGCAAATTCTGCTTCATCTGATGCAGGTAATCGAACTTCTTCTCCTTGTTTGTCGATACCCTTTACAGCAGCAACATCTACTGGAGATGGCAAGTATTCAATAACTGCATCAAGTAATAATTTTACACCTTTGTTTTTGAAGGCTGATCCACACATGACAGGGAAGAACTTTACAGAAAGTGTCGCGTTACGGATGGCATTTTTTAATGTATCCGCATCGACTTCTTCTCCATCAAGGTATAACATCATTAATTCTTCATCTATTTCAGACACCGTTTCGATTAATTCGATCCGTTTTTCTTCTGCAGTTTCTAACAAGTATTCTGGGATGTCAATTTCTTCTGCAATTTCTTCTGGACCTCCGTCGTAATGATAGGCTTTCATCTCAACTAAGTCGATGATTCCATCAAAATCTGCTTCTGCACCAATTGGCCATTGAATGGCCGCAGCATTGGCACCAAGACGGTCTCCGAGGGTTTTTACGCTAAATGCGAAATCCGCTCCGATTTTATCCATCTTGTTCGCAAATACAATACGAGGTACTTTATAATCGTTTGCTTGTCTCCATACGGTTTCTGTTTGTGGTTCTACACCCGCTTGGGCATCTAGTAATGCTGCACTACCATCAAGTACACGAAGGGAGCGAGACACTTCTACCGTGAAGTCGACGTGTCCTGGTGTATCAATGATATTGACACGATGTTCTTTCCAATGAGCGGTGGTTGCAGCTGACGTGATGGTAATACCACGTTCTTGCTCTTGCTCCATCCAGTCCATTTGGGAAGCTCCATCATGGGTTTCACCAATTTTATGGATTCGTCCAGTATGGTATAAAATACGTTCTGTCGCAGTTGTTTTCCCAGCATCGATGTGAGCCATGATCCCAATGTTACGGGTCATTTTTAGACTATACTCTCGAGCCATAATAAACTGTCCTTTCTACCAACGATAGTGAGCAAATGCTTTGTTGGCTTCAGCCATTCTATGCGTATCTACACGTTTCTTAACTGCAGCACCCTCTTCTTTGGCGGCAGCAAGAACTTCAGC
>JAZBPS010000299.1:0-2150 GCA_036353375.1 Halieaceae bacterium
CAGTCAACAAAGTTAGGCTGGTTGAACTGCAGGCTGGAAAGGTTCACAGAGATCCTGAAGTCGCCCAGCGCCTCGGCGTCCCAGATCGCCGCCTGGCGAGCGGTTTCCCGCATCACCCAGTTGCCCAGGTCTGCGATCAGCCCGGTTCGCTCGGCCACTGCAATAAATTCACCTGGCATCACCATCCCGCGCGCGGGGTGACGCCAGCGCACAAGGGCTTCCATGCTGACGATCTGTCCGCTGCTGCTGTCCACCTGTGGCTGGGAGAAAAGGGACAGGCCGTCGTGCTGTATGGCGTCGCGCAGTTCTTCCTCCAGCTTGAGGTGCTCTACCGCCATGGCGTTCATCTTTTCGTTGTAAAAGCGGAAACAGGACCGGCCCTGTGCCTTGGCAGCGTACATCGCCGTATCTGCGTTGCGCGTGAGCGTGTCGGGGTCGGCGCCGTCCACAGGGAATATTGCGATGCCGATGCTGGGGGTTACCACCGGCTTGTGCGTTTGCAGGGGGATGGGCTCCGATAGACCCCGCAAAAGCCGACTCGCGACGAGCTCGACGTCAGCGACATTGTCGATGTCTGAAAGCACCACCGTGAATTCGTCGCCACCCAGTCGGGCGATCTCGGCGCCACCTATGGCTTCGCTTCGACTACCGTCTTTCTCGGCCATGTAGGTGATGGCGTCTTCCTGGCGCAGTTCCATGGTCAGCCTGCGGGCAATCTCTACCAGCAGCTTGTCGCCGCGACCGTGGCCTATGCTGTCATTGATGCGCTTGAAGTTATCCAGGTCGATAAAAAGCAGCGCCGCGTTCTTTTCGTGTCGCCGCGCCAGCTTCAGAATGCGCGTGAGCTGGTCGGTAAAACTGCGACGGTTGGGTAGATTGGTCAGAGGGTCAAAGTAGGCGAGATACCGCAGTCGGTCTTCCTGGCGCTTGAGTGCGTTGAAGGCGTTGCTGGCGCGCAGCATGTACTGCACGTCCCGGCTCAGCAAAGACCAGTTCACAGGCTTGGTCTTGTACTGGGTGGCGCCTGCCCGAAACCCCTCATCGATTGAATGACGGTCATCGGATCCCGTCACAATCATGATGGGGACGTTCTCACCCTGGGGTAACTCGCGAATACGCCGGCATACCTCCAGGCCATCCATGCCGGGCATCTCAACATCGAGAAAAACCAGATCCGGTCGCTCCGACAGGAACATTTCGATGGCCTCTGGCCCGGAGGCCGCCTCGGTGACGGCCATGTCATCTGCTTCCAGGCAGCTACGTGTCAACATCCGCACGGTGGCGTCGTCGTCGCACACCAAAACCCGGGGTTTGTGCTGTATTTCCGTGTCCGCAGTCATTACACGGCCTGTGTAATTGTTATAGGCTACAAGGCTACCACCACCCGGAATCGCGCACAAAAAACAGAATAGCCGGGGGCGAGGGACAGACCATGGGACCGCAGCCGCTTGCCCTGCTGCGACTTGCATTGCCCGCCTTGTTCATGGGGCTGGTGCTGCTGGGTCGTGAGCTGATTGGGGAGCTAAGCCAGGAGCAAATTGTGCTGGTGGGGTACACCCCGTACCTGCTGGCCGCTGTGTGCGCCGTGCTCGCCTACCAGTTCAATCGCTCGCGCTTCATGTTGTTGGCGCTGTACACCGGAACGGTGTATTTCGTCATCCAGGACCGGCTGCAGGTTACCCTCTCTAACCCGGATGCGCTGCGTGTTTATCTTTCCCTGTGTATCAGCTGGCCGCTGGCAATGCTGCTGCTGTTACTGTTCCCCGAACGCGGAATCGCCAACCGCTATGGCGTGATATACGCCGGGGCCATCGGTTTGATGGCGCTTTTGGCACCCCAGCTTTTCTCCCTGCTGTCAGCGCTGTTTTACGAACCCAGTCACTGGTTGCAGCTGAGGCCCCAGGAGGGGTTCGTTATGCCCCTGGCGCTGGCCGGGCTTTTCCTGGGTGTCTTTGCGCTGGGTGTACTGCTACTGCTGTGGCGCAATGACGATGCGGAGGTGGCCATTCTCGGTACGCTGGTCGCGGGCTTTATTGTGTTCGCCTGCCTGCATCTGGACTACATCTCCACGGTAATGCTGTCGGCCGCGGGTTTGCTGCAGCTGTCTGGCGTGTTGCGCAGCTCGCACACAATGGTCTACCGGGACGAGC
>JAZBPS010000300.1:0-3498 GCA_036353375.1 Halieaceae bacterium
TGGGCAGCGGTTCCGGCGGCAAGCCCGATCACGAATCCGGCCTTTACCGTGACAGCAGCGATATCCAGCAGCTACAGGGTAGGGATGTTGCATCGCTCAAGGGTGAGGCCTGGGCAGGCAACGAACAGGCGAACCTGGTACACCGGTCACCGTCGCTCGGGATCGGTGAGGGACGTCTGCTGTTAACCCTGGATATGGTGGCGGATTGACGCAATGTGGCACGCGGGGGTTAGTCCCGCGGCGTTGCTCTCAGCGTCATAGACAGGCCATACTGCGGGGGTATGTTTGAGGTTGATGTGGAATGGGACAGCTTGAAGCCGTAATCGATCGCGCTGAGCAACAATGTGCCGAAAGGGGGCAGCGCCTTACCCCCAAGCGGAAGCAGGTACTGCAGGGGTTGCTGCAGTCCGGCCGGGCGCTGTCGGCCTACGAACTGGTGGATGTGTGCAAGGACATGTTTGACCAGTCCATGCCTGCCATGTCGGTTTATCGCATCCTGGATTTTCTGGAAGAGCAGCGCCTGGTGCACAAGCTGAAGATGGTCAATCGCTACGTGGCCTGCGCCCACATCACCTGCGATCACAGCCACGGTGAGCCGCAGTTCCTGATCTGTAGCGGCTGCAATCGTGTCGACGAGATCAGGCCTGATGCAGAGATCGTCAGGTTGCTGCGTGAAGACATTGAGGCCGCGGGCTTTCACCTTCCCAGCCCGCAGCTCGAAATCAACTGCATCTGCCACGACTGCTGGCAGGACGAGTCATCCGCGGGCAGCGACACTAAGCATTAGTCGCCTGTATTTCTGGCGTTAACCTTGCCAGTCAGCCTCTGACAAAGCCGCTTGCCCGATACGCTCCAGTGGTTACCGGGTGTTCGATACCGGACAAACGACATCTACCCCATCAAGCGTGGCCATGCCGGACCGGCGCCAAGGCGAGTATCAGCTCGCCGCCAGCGCCTGGTCGATATCGGCGATGATGTCATCGATGTGCTCAATGCCCACCGATATCCGCACCATGTCCTCCGATACACCCGCCGAGGCCAGCTCTTCCGGGCTCAGCTGCCGGTGGGTGGTGCTGGCAGGGTGGCAGGCCAGTGACTTGGCGTCGCCGATGTTCACCAGCCGCAGGATCATCTGCAGGGCGTCGATAAACCGCGCCCCCGCGTCGCGTCCCCCTTCAATGCCAAAGCTCAGAATGCCCGAGGCCTTGCCGCCGCAGATCTTCTGGCAGGTGGCCTTGTGGGGGCTGTCTTCAAGCGTGGCGTAGTTCACCCAGTTAACCTTCGGATGCTGCTTGAGGTGCTGGGCGACCTTCTCGGCGTTCTCACAGTGTCGCTCCATGCGCAGGGCCAGGGTTTCCAGACCCTGCATGATCAGGAAAGCGCTGTTGGGTGACAGGGCGGCACCGGTATTGCGCAGGGGCACCACCCGGCAGCGGCCGATGTAGGCGGCCTCGCCCAGCGCTTCGGTATACACCACGCCGTGGTAGGACGGGTCCGGCGTGGTCATCACGGAGAAGCGGTCCGCGTGTGCGGCCCAGTCGAATTTGCCCGAGTCCACAATCGCACCGCCGATGGTGGTGCCGTGGCCGCCGATGTATTTGGTCAGCGAGTGGATGACGATGTCCGCGCCGTGGTCAAAAGCCCGGCACAGCAGCGGCGTGGCCACGGTGTTGTCCACAATCAGCGGCACGCCGGCGGCGTGGGCAATCTCGGCCCAGCGCTGGATATCCACCACGTTGCCCGCCGGATTGCCAATGGACTCGCAGAACAGCGCCCGGGTGTTCTCGTCGATCAGGGACGCCACCTTGTCGAAGTCGTCGGCGTCGGCGAAACGGGTTTCGATGCCCTGGCGCGGGAAGGTGTGGGCGAACAGGTTATAAGTGCCACCGTAGAGCTGTGAGGTGCTGACAATGTTGTTGCCCACCTCGGTAATGGCTTCAATCGCGTAGCGGATCGCCGCCATGCCGGAGGCCACGGTCAGCGCGCCCACGCCGCCTTCCAGCTCCGTCAGGCGCTGCTCCAGCACCGCGTTGGTGGGGTTCATGATGCGGCTGTAGATGTTGCCCGGGACTTTCAGGTCAAACAGGTCAGCACCGTGCTGGGTATCGTCAAAGGTAAATGATGTGGTCTGGTAAATAGGGGTGGTGGCCGCGCGGCTGACGGGGTCACCGTCGTAGCCGGCGTGCAGGGCAATCGTTTCGGGCTTCATCTTTTGCTTCCTTACGCGTCTGTGAATCGGAGTCAGTCCGCTTGAGGGCAGGAATAGTAGCAGACGAGACGGTTTTTGCGCTGCGCCGTACTGCCTGAATACGGGCTGCAAAAGGGCTCCGGCGCGCGGTCTGTCAAAGAAATGTTTGCCTTGGGGTGTCGCGCACCGGCCCCTGAACTTGCGATTTATAAAAGTTACTTTTATGGTATTCGGAAAATAGGCCGCTTAAGCGGCCACAAAAAGAACGTCAAACATTTCAGGGACATGCCATGAGTAACTGTCTTCCGGTCCGCCAGCCCGGCGGCACTCACGCCATTTTTTCGCCTGCTTGCCTGCGCCAGGTTCTGGTGACTCCCGCGTTACGCGCCTGCGGACTGTTGGCCGTATTGCTTCTCACCGCCTGCAAAATCGAGGTCACGGTGCCCGAAGGCGGTATCGTGTCTTCTGAGGATTACATCGTGAATGCCGGGCAGACCGTGGTGGTTGACGGCATCGACGCGTTCTTTGAGCAGACCTTCGTCGCCCAGGCGGCACCGGGCTACGCGTTTACCCAGTGGCTGGCCGCCCCCGCGCATTTCTGCGGCAACACCAGCGCGCCCTGCTCATTGGCAACCGGCCCTGCTTTTGAAGCAGGCCCCCTGGCGGGCCTTCTGCAGGCAGACCTCACCTTTTTCCTGGTACCTACCTTTGAATGTGTCGATGAGTCTGTCTGTGGCGCTGCCGGCACCACGGATATTGCCGGTCGAGTAGGCGGCGATGAGCTGGCAGCCAATGCCACCGTTACGGCAACTATCGGCGGGCAAACGGTGGAAACCCTGGCGGACTCCCTGGGTTCCTTTGTGTTGCAGCTGCCGTCCGATAACCCCGACGCCTTCCTGAAACTTGAAGCAACCGTGCTCGATAACACGGGCGCGCCCCGCACACTGGTGTCTCTGGCCGGCCCGCTGGGACGGCTGGGCCCGCTGCAACCTGTTTCGCCTGTTACCACGGCCAAGTACGCTCTTATGCTCGAAAATAACGGCGGCGTGGAGCCCGCCACTGCCGAGGAACTGCAGGCCGCGGAATCCCATATTGATATCAGCGTCCTGCTGGAGCGCGCCATCCTGGTAGACGGTATCCTGCAGGGTGTCGTCGGCCTACCAACGGGCGTATCGACCTTGCAGGCGATGCTGGCCAGCGATGCGGCGGTGGCATCGGTTCTGGAGGCCGCACAGGGTGTGCTGGATACAGCAGCTGGCCTGACGTACCTGGCGAACACCGAGGCGCGCCCGGCGTTCGATCCGGCGACA
>JAZBPS010000301.1:0-2398 GCA_036353375.1 Halieaceae bacterium
CACACATCTCCAACCGCACGTCCTTCGATACAAAGAACTACGGCTTCAAGAACCTGAGCAGCCTGATCAAGGCCATAGACTTGTTTGAGGTGAAGCGTGGCCAGGGCAACATGTTCCTGGTTAGGGACTTGCGCAAGAATAAAGCGGGGTCAGAGTAACTTTTCCTTTGGAAAAATTACTCTGACCCCATTTTTTCCATTTTTTTAGCGACATCCCGCACCAGGCTGAAGTCAGCCCACGCCGACATCGGCGGCAGACTTGCCCCGGGATGCGTGCGCAGGAACGTGGACGCATTGGTCTGCCAGGTGGCCTCCTGCATGGCGGAGGTTGTGTCGCTCTCAGCCCACAGCAGGTCGGTGATGCCTGCCAGCGAGGCCTGCTGGTAGCGCAGGTCCAGCTGTGGCTCAAACTGCTCGACGGTCAGGGACGCGCCGGCGTCGGTATCGGCCGTGGCGGCACGCCAACCGCGGTCCAGAACCGCAAGAAACTCGACCAGTTCCGTACGATATGTTTCGAGTGTCTCCCGGCTGACAAACATCACCTGGGAGTAAGCCACGTGCCCATAATCCTTGTAGGGAAGAATGCGCACATCGTGCCCCGCCGTCTGCAGCTTGACGAATTCGTCGACGACGTACCCCTGCTTGGCATCCATCTGCCCCGCCAGCAGCGGTTCGTTGCCGTAGGTCGCCTCGATAACAGTCACCGCATCGCCGGGTATACCGGCATGATCCAGCATGGTCGCGATGGCTTCGTGGCCGTCACCGTGCACCGCCACGGTTTTCCCGCGCAGATCGGCCGGCATGGTGATGCCGCTTGAAGCGAGGCTGATCAATCCCAGCGGCGATGCCTGAAACATGGTGCCGATCGCAACAATCGGCTCGCCTTGCGCAACCGAGGCCAGAAAAAGTCCGCTCTCGACAGAGCCGATCGTGCCTGGACGCGCCACGACCTCGGCGGCGACAGACTCCATGGCCTCTGACCAGCGAAACACCTGTAATTCAAGACCGGCGTCTGCGAACCAGCCCTGGGATTCAGCCCAGTTCAGCCCCGCAAACTGCGCGTTCCGCACGCCCAGGTCCATTTGAAACACCAGTGGCGACTCCGCATGCGCCATAAGGGAAATACACAACAGCAGGGGTTGGAGAAATAACCGTTTACACATAGTCTTCTGTCACCGGGTGCAGAACAGGGGCGGGCAGTGCCGACTGTCGTCTTTGCAAACAGTCAAACGTTATCCAACGGGTACGGTCGCTGACGCCTACCAGTTCAGTGCCTGATAGTGGATTGCAGACATCCCAGGACCGGCCGGGCTCACTGCAGCGGTCGGCGAAACGCGGCAACACCGCTCGCGATACAACGTTAATACAGGGCTTGAACCCATGGAATGGAAAACCTTCCTGATTGTCTTCGGTACCGTGTTCGCCGCTGAACTAGGCGACAAAACCCAGCTCGCGACCCTGTTGTTTGCCAGCAGTGAAGATGTGGGAAAGTGGACAGTTTTTTTCGCCGCATCACTGGCACTGGTCGCTGCGGCGGGTATAGGCGTACTGGCGGGTGCATTATTAGGAGAACTGATTAATCCCAGGTACCTGCAGTACTTTGCGGGCGTCGCCTTCATCGCCATCGGCATTTTCACACTGTATACAGGGCTACCGGCCAATGCATAGCGACAGGCTCAGTCACTGGCAGCACGACCACAGCTTCGGCCAGGATGCGCGTAAACCAGGGGAGTCTCGCCCCCTCATTGCGATCGCGGTGGCAGCCAGGAAGTACACCGCCGTGCAAATGCATAACTTGCGCTTGATGCGTCCTGTCGACCGGGAGCGAGCCCGATGCAGCGCCATCTAGGGGTATCCGAATGATCGACTTTTTAGCGACGTTTATTGTGTTTTTCGCGGTGATCGACCCCGTCGGGACCGTGCCAGTGTTCATCGCAGCGACCCGTGGCTACGAGCCAGCCGCAAAGCGCAAGATTGCATTCATTGCCAGCATGGTAGCGATAGTCGTGCTCCTGTTTTTCATGATTGCCGGCGAGTACATACTCACGGCGATGGCCATTCCCTTGCCGGCTTTCCAGATTGCCGGCGGCATTGTTCTGTTTCTTTTTGCCCTGTCCATGATCTTCGGGGAGAGCAAACCTGAAGAAGAAACACGCCTGGCTGAGGAACATCATGAAACCGCCGTATTCCCACTGGCAGTGCCATCCATTGCGGGGCCAGGCGCGATGCTGACAGCTGTGCTGTTAACGGAAAATGCGCGGGTCGGGCTGGTAGAACAGGTACAGATCGCTGCTGTAATGATCGGCGTGGTATTGCTCGCCCTCGTATTGATGCTGATGGCAAGCGGGATTCAACGAGTCATAGGCGATGCGGGCGCCAGCGTTATCAGCCGGGTCATG
>JAZBPS010000302.1:0-4036 GCA_036353375.1 Halieaceae bacterium
CTGGGCTTCGCCTTCCTGCTCAAGGAACACGCCAACAACTGGAATTACCGCACGCAACCGGAACCCGGGCTCAACCAGCGCCAGGTGGCGCTGCCGCGAGGAAAGGTGCTGGGCGGCTGCAGTGCGATCAACGGAATGGTGTACATCCGTGGCCAGGCCAGGGATTTTGACGGCTGGGCCGCGCTGGGCAACAGCGGCTGGAGTTACGAGAAGGTGCTGCCCTATTTCAAACGATCAGAGGATTGCGAAAGCGGGGACAGCGCGTTCCACGGTCGTGGTGGGCCTTTGTGGGTCGGCAGCATCAACAATGAGTTTCCGCTCTGCGACGCGTTTATCGCGGCGGCTGTGGAGCAGGGCCATCAACGCAACCACGACTTCAATGGCGCGCAGCAGTACGGGGTCGGGTTCTTTCCGCACAACATCCGCAATGGCAGACGCCTGAGCAGCGCCGGGGCATTTCTGGGCGCCGGTAAGGCACTTAACAACCTGACTGTGATCAGCCACGCCGAGGCACAACGGGTTGTCTTTGACGGCGACAGGGCGACGGGGCTTGCATGCCGCGTGAGGGGCAAGCCAGTCACGTTCACCGCCACGCGGGAGGTCATCCTCTGTGGCGGCGCCATCAATTCACCCAGGCTACTGGAGCTGTCGGGCGTGGGCCAGGCGGACCGACTGCAGCAACATGGCATCGCGGTTATCCGTGATCTACCCGGCGTCGGTGAGAACCTGCAGGACCACTGGAATGCGTACATAAAGCGCAGCACCGACCAGGGCCGCACCTACTACAGCGAGAGCAGGCCCCTGGCGATGGCCCGCAACCTGTCTCGCTACATCTTTCGCCGGCAGGGCTTGCTGGCGAATCCGGCCGCCCTGGTGGCGGTGTTTTATCCGGCGTTGGACGTACCTGATGCAGACGCCCAGATTCATTTTGCTCCTGCGGCCAGTGAAGTCGATGTGGCGGGGAATATGGTGCCCATTGACGGCATCACCATATCCACCTGCGGTCTGCGGCCCTCCAGCAGGGGCCACACCCATATCGGTTCCGCACAGCCGCATCAGGCCCCGCATATCCAGGTGAATTACCTGCAGACCGAGCACGACCAGCAGGTCGCCGTGGCCGCGCTCAAAAAAGCGCGGGAGATCTGTGCCAGCCGGGCGCTGGCCGAATACGGTGGCCAGGAGCTTTTGCCGGGGGAAGACCTGACAAGCGATCAGGATCTCCTGGACTGCATTCGTACTACCGGTGAACCGGTGCACCACCTGGCCGGCAGCTGCAAGATGGGCAGCGACGATCAGGCTGTGGTTAACGAGAGGCTGCAGGTTCACGGGTTGCAGGGGCTGCGGGTTGCCGATGCCTCCATCATGCCAACGATTGTGTCGGGTAACACCCACGCCGCCTGTGTGATGATTGGTGAGAAGGCGGCTGACATGATCCTTGAGGAGCAGGGATAGAGATCAAGCTAAAGGTGGCCAGGCATCACAGTCTAAAAATTCGGCTGCGCAGGGGGTTTTGGTCACGTATCCCGACACTGGGGCGAGTGTTCGCTTGCACCCCTGTCGCGAGCTTGCGAAGGTAGGCCAATTGCTGACCTGCGCACAGGGCTGTGCAGGCGCCATCGCCAGGGAACGAACAACAGTTACCATGACCGCAGCTTCATCGGCACCAGGATCGGCACAAAGCAGCTTGCGTATCGCGATCATCGGCGCGGGGCCGGCCGGTATTGCCGCCGGGCGGGAGTTACTGCAGCAGGGCTTCACTGACTTTACGATTTTTGACGCGCTGGACGCGCCTGGCGGTACCTGGCGCCTGCACAGCTACCCGGGGCTGGCATGCGATGTCTGGGCCCACTCCTACTCCTTCAGTTACCGACCCAATCCCGACTGGACGGAAAGCTTCGTTAGCCAGCCGGAAATCCAGGCCTACCTGGCGCAGTGCTGCACAGAGTTTGGGCTGGACCCACACCTGTGTCTCAACACGCGCATCGTCAGTGCCGTGGCACAGCCAGACGGCGGCTGGGAACTCACCACTGAAGCGGGAGACACCCGGCGCTTTGATGCGGTCATCAACGCCATGGGCAACCAGCACACGCCGCTGTATCCCGAGGTGCCGGGCATGGATACATTCGCTGGCGACAGCTGGCACGCCACCCGCTGGAATCACGACGTGGACCTCGCCGGCAAGCGGGTGGTGATTGTGGGCTCTGCCGCCAGTGCCGTGCAGATTGTGCCGGAGGTGGCGAAGATTGCAGGTCACCTCACCGTGCTGCAACGCACGGCCAACTGGATTATGCCCCGGGGCAAGAAGCCCTATTCCCCGACCAAACGCGCCCTGTTCCGTCGCTTGCCGGGGCTGGTCAGCCTGCTGCGTGGCTGGCAGCGCCTGCTGATGGGGCAGGTGGAGTACGCGGTGACCCTGGGCCACGCCCGTATGGGGCAGTTTGAGGCGCGCGTTAAGAAGTTTATTGAGCAAAGCGTGGATGACCCGGCGCTGCGCGAGGCGCTCACCCCCGACACGCATTACGGCTGCAAGCGTGGCCTGGTGTCGGACGATTTCTATCCGGCGCTGAACCGCGACAATGTCGAACTGGTGGCGGATTCCCTGGCCGCGGTCAACCACGACGGCGTGGTAACCGGCAGCGGCCGGGCCATCGAGGCGGATGTGATTATCTATTGCACGGGTTACCGCATACTCGACTACGACCGCATCGATGTGCGCGGCGTCGACGGGCAGCGTCTCGCCGACGTGATGGGCGACGCGCCGCGGGCGCACAAGGGCATTGCCGTGCCGGGGTTTCCCAATTACTTTTTTGCGGTGGGGCCCAACGGGCTGGTGCTGAACGTGTCCTACTTTATTACCGCGGAGCAGAATGTCGCGACCATCGTGCGCCTGCTGAAGGCCGCGGCGTCATCCGGCAAGCGCAGCCTGGATGCAAAGGCGCAGTGCTTTGCCGATTACAACGCGTACCTGGATGCGCGCTTCGGGCGCTTTTCCTGGGGCTCCAGCGACTGCAACAGCTATTACCGCAATGCCTCCGGGCATGCGCCGTTCCTGTTTCCCGGGAACTTCAAGGAATACCAGGCCCTGCATCAGGAGTGTGACCTGCATGAATTTGATCTGCGCTAGGCCCGGCGCGCACGGGCGTCCCCACTGATGCCTGGCATTCTTCATCTCGAGCAGGTTGACGACCCGGCCCTGGGCGGCAAGGCCCAGGGACTGGCGCGCCTGCAGGCCATGGGGCTACAGGTACCGCCAGCCTTTGTGATTCGCGACGCGCGGGCGGGTGATTACCCCGCGGACCTGGACGCCGCGCGTGCGGCGCTGGACTGTGAGCGCGTGGCGGTGCGCTCGTCTGCCCAGGGTGAGGATGGCGAGGATGCCTCCTTCGCCGGTCAGTACGAAACCGTGCTCAATGTGGCGACAGCGGAGCAACTGCGTGCGGCGATAGACCAGTGTGTGGCCTCGGTGCACGGCGAGCGCGCGCAACACTACCAACAGACCCGGCAGGTTGGCGACGAGGTGCGCATGAACCTGGTGGTGCAGCGCATGGTAGACGCGAGGGCGGCGGGCGTTGTGTTTACAGCGGACCCGGCCAGCGCCAGGCGCGACCTGCTGGTTATCGACGCGGTGGAGGGGCTGGATGAGGCCCTGGTCAGTGGCGAGGCCACGCCGGATCATTATGCGGTGAATGGCGGCGGCGACATTGTCCGGCGCGAACTGGTGGGGGACGCGGCGATTCTCAATGACGACGAGATCGCGCTGATTGCCGCTCAGGCGCGGGCGGCTGTGCGCCACGACGGACAACCCCTGGACCTGGAGTGGGCCATTGACCAGAACGGGGAGCTGTTCTGGCTGCAGGCCCGGCCTATTACCACGCTGCCCGCGGATCTGAATGAATTCGATACGCCCCTGCCGCGGCCCGACGATGTGCTGACCATCAGCAACGTCAGCGAGATGATGCCGGGTGCGGTGTGTCCGCTCACCCTGTCCTTCACCGGCTGGGGCATCGACTACGGCCTGCAGCATATGCAGGTGGCC
>JAZBPS010000303.1:0-2464 GCA_036353375.1 Halieaceae bacterium
CGGCAATTCTCACCCCCATGTGGGAGCCTATGCTTGGAAATGGACCTGACCGCGAAGACAGGATGGCGGCTCTCGTTAAAGACACTCCTCTGAAGAGGTTCGGTGAAACCTCGGAGGTAGCTGCGATCGCTGTGTTGTTGGCATCGGATGAGGCGAGCTACATGACCGGTGCTGAACTGACAATTGACGGTGGAATCCTGGCTGGGTCATCAGCATCACCGGAACAGTAAAACCAGGCGATGGGAATAGCGCTAACCTCGATTGAGCGTCCGCTCTTGAGATGGCTCCCGTTCTGTCCCCGTTAGACAATCGTCTCAATTCGGGCAAACGCCGTCTCCTGCGCGGCGCCAAAATGTCAGCGGGCCTCACCCTCGTAGCTAGCACGGGTCTCTATGTTGCTGCCGCTGCGTTCTACACGCACCTCGTTGCGGAGTGTGGATAATGCAGCCCGATCGGAGGCCCAGAAAACGCCTCTCACCTGGCTGACTCCCAATTCGCGCGCGCGAATAGCAAGGCGCCGGGCGAGGTCCTCGCCATAGTCATTGACCGAGTAATTTACCGATTCATATTGTCCGGTGTCAGTCGGCCAGTGGGCCTCCCAGTACCAACTTTCCTTTTCACGGCCGTCGGCCAGTCGGTACTTTTTGGCGTACCGGTAAACACCGGTGATACCCGATCTATTATGGCTACGACGGATGCTCGCGAACTCTTTGCGAGTAAGGGGCGGATGCTGTTCCAGTAACGTGTCTCTATACTCCTGAGCAGCCTTCAGAGCGTTTTGTTTACTGCCGTGTTTTTTGTCGGGAAAGTTTCTTATCAGTTTTTTGCCGCGACGACGCAAACTTACCCGCCACGCGTGAGTGTAATGGCGGTCATTATCTATTCGGGAAATGCCGTACATCGTGACGTTTGTTTCCGACGGCTTGCTTTCTTCTGACATGCTACATGCGCGATCAACAACGATGGCAAAGCAGCGTCGCGAAGATCGGCTAACAGCCAATGACGCTTACGTGAAGGTTCCATGAACAGGTCCGCGCCACCCAACACGTGATTGAAGGGGGAAACGTTCTAAGAGTCATCGTCGAAGAAGCAGACGTACAATATGTAGGTACCGAAGGCCAGAACGGCGACACCGATCATCACCGCCGGGAATCCCTCGATGCTCATACCGCTGCGAGTCGGAAGTGCCTCGGCCCTGCGCGGGTAGCAGGGAAATAGATAGTTATTGACTTTGGTTAGGGTCATGCGGCAACTGTAACGGACTCACGATTGTCTGTCGGCGAAGATTTGTGCTGTAGTCCCAGCGTCTCGGTCTCCATCGAATCCAACATGCCCTCAATACTGTGTCGGCTGCGAGTTCCCTCGGTTATCTGCGTGTTTGCCCTGGGGTTAATTTCAATGCCCCTCGCTGCAGTGACGCTTCCCGATACAAAACGCTTATCGTTCGACGTGTTTGGCACGCCGCTCGGGCCGGACGGCGACTTGCACGCCCTCGATGACGGCATCTGGCTGACCAGCGGTATGCAGGGACTGGCGGTGCTCAATGGCGACGCATTGACGATTCTTCAACCTGGTCAGTTCGAAAGCCTCGACGTTCGGGCAGAGGTTGTTGTGGCCGGTCAGTCTGGTTACCTCGCCGCAGCGATCGATAAATCGTCGGGTCACGTGATTCTTGTATTTCTGAGTGGCAAGGGGTGGCGTGTCGAGACGGTCAGAGAAGTCGGCTTCCTGGAGGCTGTTCCAGAGGCAATCTGTCTCTATCGGGATCCTGTGTCGGCGCATGTATCGCTGTTTAGCCTCGACGCACGCGGAATCCTGGAGCAGCGCTATGTATATGACAGCGATACCGGTTCGTTGATCGATTTACCCGTGCGGCGAGAAATTGGAGTGCTCGGCGCTGAGGCCTGTGCGGTGCACGACCCAAGTCGATCGCTTTTCGTCGCCGATGAGGCGTTTGGCGTGCGGCGTTTTGATGCGTCTGAAGAAAGCGACGCCGTACCTGAACCCTGGGTTCTACCCCACCCTTGGGGACCCCTAAAAGGCGAAATTGAAGACATGGCCATTGATAAGGCCGGTTCTCTCTGGCTGCTTGTGCCTGATACCGGTCTTGCGTACCGGCGCGATCCGGCGGGTTCGATCAGCGCCTGGTCCTTGCCGGGTGCCACTACTCCGGCCGTGATTGCCACGCGACTGGACGGAAGCACGCTGAGCATCGCTTTGGTTGACGAAGAGAACGGGTCTCTGTACGGCGCGTCAGTACAGGAACCAGGCAAAGTGCGCATGCCGGGCGACGCTTCCACTGTCGCGGTCGCCGCGAAAGATACAGTGACTGCTAGCGCGCAAACGGCACCCGTTCGGCGTTATGGTGATGCGGCGGATGATCCCGCCATCGTTGTCGCCAGCAGCGCTACAGAGCAACCGCTGATATTGGGGACTGATAAGCGCGAAGGCCTGGCCCTTTACA
>JAZBPS010000304.1:0-2309 GCA_036353375.1 Halieaceae bacterium
CCTCCGGAAGAGGTTGACGCGTTGAACGCCGAGCTCAAACGCGTGGGGATAGACAATATCTTCCTGGTTGCCCCTACCACACCGGCGGAGCGGGTCAGGAAGATTACAGATGTGGCCACGGGCTTTGTCTACTACGTGTCCCTGAAAGGCGTGACGGGCGCGGGCCACATGGATGCCCAGGATGTGGCGACACACGTGGCGCTTATACGGCAGCACAGCAACTTGCCGGTGGCGGTCGGGTTTGGCATCAAGGACGCCGCGTCGGCTGCCCGGGTCGCCCGCAACGCCGATGGGGTGGTGATCGGCAGCGCGCTGGTGCAGCGACTTGCCGACTGCGTCGACGCGGGTGGCGATGCGGCTGCGGTGCTGGACAGCGCTGCAGCGCTGGTGGCTGAGATACGACAGGGCGTGGACGGGCCGGTACCTGTGGGTGAAGTGGCCGACGTATCCAGCTAGGTGCGTTGTGGGTCGCTTGCGGCGTGCGCGGGTGTCCCGCGGCCCATTCTGCGTTAGAGTTCAGCCTTTGACGCATTGCAGGAGTCAGCCATGAGCTGGTACGACAAGATCCTACCTTCCGGCGTACGCCGACAGCCCGGTGAGCGCCGCAACACCGTGCCAGAGGGCCTCTGGAAAAAGTGCGTGAAGTGCGAGGCGGTGCTCTACAAGCCGGATCTGGAGCGCAACGCCGAGGTGTGCCCCAAGTGCGGCC
The DNA here is from genome assembly GCA_036353375.1 of Halieaceae bacterium. Classification (GTDB taxonomy): domain Bacteria; phylum Pseudomonadota; class Gammaproteobacteria; order Pseudomonadales; family Halieaceae; genus JANQIO01. Next base: position 710 of record JAZBPS010000304.1, read on the forward strand.
ACCATATGCGTATCGGCGCCCGCCAGCGACTGGACCAGTTTCTCGATCCGGAGGGCCGCGAAGAGCTCTTCACCGATGTCGCACCGGTGGATCGACTGAAGTTCCGCGATACCAAGCGCTACCGGGACAGGCTGGCTGCAGCGCAGCGCAATACCGGCGAAAAAGACGCTCTCATTGCCATGCGCGGCAGCGTGCAGGGTATCCCTCTGGTCACAACCGTGTTTGATTTCAGTTTCCACGGCGGCTCAATGGGCTACGCGGTGGGGGAAAAGTTTACCCGGGCTGCCAACCTCGCCCTGCAGGAACGCCTGCCGCTGGTCTGTTTCTCTGCCTCGGGTGGAGCGCGTATGCAGGAAGCGCTGATATCACTGATGCAGATGGCAAAAACCAGCGCCGTGCTTGAGCGACTGAAGCTGGCGGGTGTGCCTTACATCTCGGTGATGACCGACCCGATTTACGGCGGTGTCTCTGCAAGTCTGGCGCTGCTGGGCGATATCAATATCGCAGAACCCGACGCCCGCGCAGGTTTCGCAGGCCCCAACGTGATTGAACAGACGATTCGCCAGAAGCTGCCCAAGGGCTTCCAGCGCAGTGAGTTCCTGCTCGAGCATGGCGCGATCGACATGATTGTGCACCGTTCTGACATGCCCGCGACCATCGCCCGGTTGCTTGCCAAACTGACCCGGCAGACGGTGACGGCCGAAGCGGGGTGAAGGCGCAGCGCAGCCTTGATGCGTGGCTGGATTATCTGCTTACACTGCATCCCCGGAACATCGAGCTGGGCCTGGAAAGAGTGGCGTCGGTGGCAGAGCGCCTGGCGCTCTTGACCCCCGCGCCCACCGTTGTCACGGTCGCTGGCACCAACGGCAAGGGAACCACCACCACCCTGGTAGAAGCACTCGCTCTCCACGCTGGCAAGCGGGTCGGCGTGTATACCTCTCCACACCTGCTCCGGTACAACGAGCGGATCCGGGTAAACGGGCTACCTGTAGACGACCGGCAGATCGTTGCCGCTTTCGAAGTGATTGAAGCGGCCCGCGGCGCCGTTCCGCTGACATTCTTTGAATTCGGGACCCTTGCAGCGCTGCAGGTGTTTGCCGCCCAGCCGCTGGATGTCGTTGTGCTTGAAGTGGGCCTGGGGGGCAGGCTGGACGCCACAAATATTGTCGATCCCGACATCGCCGTGATCACCAGCATCGCCCTGGACCATCAGGAGTGGCTGGGCGACACCCGGGAGGCCATCGGTGCGGAGAAAGCAGGCATACTGCGTACGGGCGTGCCGGCGATCATTGCCGATCGCGATCCACCGGACAGCGTGTTGCAGCGCGCTGCGGAATTGCAGTGCCCGGTCGAGCGATGGTCGGATCGCTTCCAGTCGCCCCTGCAGAACGGGCTGCGGCCGGAAAACGTATTCGCGGCACTGGCGGTCGCCAGGCGTCTGGGAATACATCCAGGAGACGCCGCAGCAGAGGTGCTCGCCGGTGTGACCGTGCCGGGGCGGCTGCAGCGCACGAGTTTACAGGGGAGGCCGGTGGTGCTGGACGTTGCGCACAACCCGCACGCCGCGGCGCACCTTGCGAACAACCTCGACGGCATGGGC
>JAZBPS010000021.1:0-15693 GCA_036353375.1 Halieaceae bacterium
GTCAGCGGGTTAGAGGCAACGCGGCGGCCGTTGATCAGGATGGCCGTGCGGTCAGAACCCAGACCCTTCAGGTCAACCAGGGCTACCTGCTGGAAGCTGGAGCCTGACTGGTCCCGGAAAGAACCCAGGGTGTTGAAGGACATTTCACGCAGGGCCTGGGTTACCGTGGTGGTACCACGCAGTTCCAGGTCTGCCTTGTCGAGAGTCGTTACGGGACGCGGGGTGTCAGCTACGGCGCCGCGAATACGCGAACCGGTAACAATCACCTCTTCTACGAGCGATTCTTCCTGGGCGTAGGCTGCGGTGGGCATAAACGCGGCTGCGCTCAGGCCCACGGCGGCACCTACCGCCATAGAAAGACGGGTCTTATTAAACATATTGATTCCCCTGTAAGGTGTAAATCGTAATAGTTCTGTCGTGCGGCTTGGCGCCGCGAGACGTGAACTTTAAACGAAGCGGGGGCGTTCACCCTCACAAAAGGTGGGTGAAATGTGACAATTTCACAGATTTAGTGGGTTTAGGCGGCCAAATTTCGCGATTTTTGGCTCAAATCGAGAAAAACAACCAGATCAAGGACTTAGCGAACCCGTTCCACGCCAATGCGCTTGCCCGCCGCCACCAGCTCCAGGTTGTAAAAGCCGAACAGGCCTTTGCGAATGATGACGCGGGTATCCTCGCCACTGAACTGGTAGCGGCCGTCCACCCGTTGCTTCCACACCTGTCCGTTGTCCAGGTAAAACACCGTATCCCCCGACCAGCCGGAAAAAGGCGGTTTGATACTCGCGGTGATCTCCAGCGCTTTCTCGACCTTTTTTACTTCCTCACTGGACTCTCGCACCACTTCGGCCTCTCCCGCCGTGTACCTGACCAGCCAGGCGTCCAGTGCCTCCAGCTCGTCCGGGGAGAGTTTTTCAAGGCCGGCGTCACGGAATGTCCGTTCACCCATCAAGACCTGGATTCCCGGAAAGTCGTCTTCCGCCAGGGCAGGCAAAGCAATCGCAACAGACACGGTGAACAAAAAGACGTGCAGCTTCATGGATCGATTCCTCGGAGACGACGGGTTATAAACGCTGGCTGAGTTTGGCGTACCAGAAGCGACCCCGCAACTCGTGGCTGCGACCATCAAAATTGTCGTTGAAGGCGGACGCTGCAAAAGGCGGGTTGTTGTCCAGCAGGTTGTCCACACCCACCGAAACCCGCAGGCCGCGCAGTACATTCAGGACGTAGCTGAATTGCAGGTCCTGCACGATCCACGAGTCAATCAGCCGCGTCCTGGTGGTGTTGGGCACCGTCTCTTCCATTTCGCTGATGAAGTGCATTTCGTAGCTGCCCCGCCAGCGTTGCCGGGCCCACTGCAGTCCCAGGGTGCTCTTCCACTCGGGAATGCCGCCCACGCCCTCGGATGCGGGATCAACAAAGCGCCCGGCGAGGTCCAGCGTGGGCGCGTCCTCGTCCAGCTGTATGCTGTATTCGTCGATGTAGGCGAATTCAAAGGCGGCGGACCACTGCCCCCAGTCCCGGGTGGGCAGGCGGTAGTTGAGGCTCAGGTCCAGGCCCTGCACCCGGCGTCGGCCCACGTTCAGGTTGGTGGCGTTGATCAGGCGCAGGTTGCCGGCCGCGTCCCGCTCCACCTGCTCATCGAAGCGGCCCAGCGCTGCATTCTGGTTGAGGATGAACTGGGCGCTGGCGTCCACCGCGTTGTCCGTATCGATATCAAAATAGTCGATGCTGAGGCTGAGGCCGGGTGCGTCTGCCGGCGTCCAGACCAGGCCTGCGCCCACACTCACGGCCTTTTCTTCCTGCAGGTCCGGGTTGCCGCCTACCAGCGTCAGAAATTCCGTGCGGGTTGGATCGGCAAGCCGCTCACAACCCGGCAATCGCCCGACATTTTCAGGAATGGCGCAGGGGTCGGTGATGAAGGCCTGGCGCTCGGTCTGCCCCTGGAACAGCTCGTTCAGCGTCGGCGCCCGAAAGCCCTGGGCATAGGTGCCCCGCACCATCAGCGAAGGGGTGAGCTGTATGCGAATGCCGACCTTGGGGTTGGTGGAGCTGCCGAAATCGCTGTAGTGGGAATAGCGCAGCGCCAGTTCCAGGTCGAACTGCTGGCCCCGGCTGTTGGAGCGCCACATCGGCGTCACGCTCTCGAAGAACAATTCGGTCACCCGCCGGTCGCCCCTGGTGGGCGCAAAATTGGTGCCGCCGATGGTGCCGATGCTGGCGAGACGGCGGTCCGGTTTCTTCTCTGTTGATTCGTCCCGGTATTCTGCGCCGACAACGAACTCCACCGGCCCCTGGGGTAACTCCATCAGCTGTGTATGCGCGATCACCCGGCTGCTGGCCAGCTTGCTTTCACCGCGAATCTTGCCCGGCACGCTCAGGTACGCGACCTGCTGCGCATCGATGCTGCCCGGCGGACCGAACAGGTTGATGGGTACACAGCCATCGATCTCGAGTCCCCGACAGTTTGCGGCGGGGCCGACCCCGCGACGCAGGTTGTCTGCATCGATTACCCCGGTGGTGGATTCATTGGCATTGCTGCGACTCCAGTCCAGCGCCCATTCCCAGCTCCAGTCCCCGGACAGTCCTTCGAACAGGGCACTGAGCCGGGTCACATCTGACTTGTTCTGTTGTACCCGCGCCGGCAGCTCCACCAGGCTGCGGCGCAGGTCATCCACCGGGACCCCGAAGGGATTGAACGGGTTGTCTGCGGCAATGCGCACCGGTTGCTGCTCGAACGCGGTAAACAGTGGCGTGGGTGCCAGCCGGGTGCGGGCGCTGGTCTCTGTATAGCCCGCTTCCAGTGTGCCGGTGACCTGGTCGGTAAAATCGTAGCTGGCGGAAAAGTACAGGGAGTCTCGCTGGGAGGGTACCAGCGATGTGGTAAACGCCGGAAAATCAAAGCGATCCTCTGCGGTCGCCGGGCGAAAGCCACCATGATTCGGGTCCTGAATCAGGGTGTCGCCTCCCGGGAGGGTTACCCGGGCACCGGGGGTGGCGCTGGAGCGCAGGTCGGCGCCCCCGCGCAGGCGGCTGTCGGCTGTGCCAGAGAGGTCCCGGTCCCGGGCGGCGATCTCCGCCTGATCGAACCGGGTGGCGGAGAAGAACAGGGAGCCGTGCGTGAAGCCGGTGCCGTACTGCACGGTCGTGGTGAGGGTCTCCGCGTCTCCCTCCCCGCTGATGCCACCGAACTGCTCAACCAGCAGGCCGTAGAAGTCCCGTTTCATGATGATATTGACCACACCGGCAATGGCGTCTGAGCCGTAAATGGCCGAGGCGCCGCTTTTTAATACCTCGATGCGTTCAACAGCGGCGGGCGAGATGCTGTTGAGGTCCACGGACTCACCCGCCAGCCCGTCGTTGGCGACACGCCGTCCGTTGATCAGCACCAGAGTGCTGGACGCGGGCAGGCCCCGCAGGTTCACCGTCGCGGTGCCGTCACCGCCGCGATTGATGGCGGTGCTGGTGGCGTTGCCCGCCACGGCAGGCATGAAGCGCAGGATGTCGCCCAGGGTCTGGGCACCGGTGAGTTCGATGTCCGGTGCGGAGATGACGTCTACCGGGGCGGAGCCTTCCAGCGCGTCCCGGCGAATACGGGAGCCGGTCACCCGGTTGCCGTAGACATAGAGTTCCTCGATACCTGGGACGTACAGCGGTTGGGAAACCAGCAGGGTCTCGTCGTCCAGGCAAGTCGCGTCGGATTTGCAGCGCGGGTCGTAGATAGCCACGATGCGATTGTCGATCAGTCGCCAGCTGAACCCGCTGCCTGCCAGTAGTCGATCCAGCGCCTGATCCGCGGGCAAACTGCCGCTGACCCGCGGCGCAACCAGGCCGCGGATGTCGTTGTCGGAAAATACGATCGCCAGTCCGCTCTGGTGACTGAACTGAATGAGTGATTCGGAGAGTGCCTGGCCCTGCAGGTCAAACTCGTAGGCCGTCTGCGCCACGCAACCGCAGGCGCTGAACCACAGTGCCAGCAACAGTCCGGCGACGGGCGACGCAGTGTGCGCTTGCGCCTGTGTCTCCACAGGCCGACGGTAGCCTATAGGGGTGCGCTGATCAACTGGATGCTGCCGTTCCCCAGGCGCTGGCTGCGCAGGCCGACGCTGTGTTCCAGGGCCAGCAGAATGCTGTCCAGGTCTTCCAGGTTGAAGACGCCGGACACCGGCGTGGCAGCGAGGCCGGGTTCCGCCACCAGCAGCGGGGTGGCGTGATAGCGAGCGAGCTCCCGCACCAGGTCTGCCAGAGGCATGGCCTCGGCCACCAGTTTGCCCTGCCGCCATGCCAGGGTGGTTTCCGGGTCAATCTTTGACGGTTCGCCGAAATCCTGCGCGCGGGTGTGCAGGCGCTGATTCGGATACAGCAGCTCGCTGCGTGCCGGCCGGCTGGCGGGTGCCTTGCTTTCTGTAACGCGCACAACCCCCTCGGTCACAGTGACCTCACCGGCGTCGCCAGTCAGGTAAACATTGAAGGCTGTGCCCAGGGCCTGCACGTCGACGCTGCCGGCGCTGACCACGAACGGCCGCGATGCGTCTTTCGCCACCTGGAAAAATACCTCGCCCCGGCGCAGCGCCACCTGCCGAATGTCGGTGCTGTAATGCACCTCGATACGGGAGTCGGTATTCAGCTGCAGCCGCGAGCCGTCAGGCAGCTCTGCCAGTAAGCGCTCGCCCATGCCGGTCTGGTAGGACCGGGGCTCAAGCGAACCGGAAGAGGCCTGCCACTGGGGCACAAGCCAAATGGCGAGCAACAGGGAGGCTGCCAGTGCGAGTCCGCTGGTCACCCAGCGCCGGGACACCGGCGACGTGGCTCTATCGCGAGGTTGTGCAGCAGCGAGATGTTGTCCGTCACGGTGTTCCAGCACGCCCAGGTCAGACCACAGGTCCAGCATGGCATCCATGGCCCTGGCGTGCTCGGGGCTTTCGGCCAGCCACGCCGCAAAGGCCTGCCGGTCGGCATCTGTCGCCGTGTCTGAGCGCAACCGCGCAATCCACGCACAGGCGCGATCCTGCAGGATGGCCTGCTGCAGGTCGTTACCGCGTTCATCGTGCGTGGTCATGGCAGGGCTTTTCCCGCAGGGGCACAGAGGCCTGACTGCGCTTCCTTAGTGCAATGTGTGTAAAACGATGTACCGCACAAACCCCTCAATGGTTTCATAATTTTCTTACCATTTGTGTGACGGCGGTTTTTCTTCCGGTGCTGGTTCATTTTCTGCGTAATAGTCCGCCAGGGCGGCGCGGCAGGCCTTCAATGCCTCCAGAATGTATTTCTCCACACTGGAAACTGACACCCCCAGCTCCCGGGCGATGTCGCTGTAGGAAAGCCCCGAAGTGCGGTGCAGCAGGAAGGCCTGTCGGCACTTGTCGGGCAAGCCGTCCACGGCGGCATAGATCCTGGCGAGTTTCTCCCGGCTGCTGAGGATGTGCTCCGGGGACGTCGCATCGGAAAACTGTTCGGGGGTGCTGGCATCGCTTGAGCCGCCGCTCTCGACGCGGAGGAAGCGGAAATGCAGCTGGCGCCGGCGCAGCTGGTCAGTGGCCAGGTTGGACGCAACCTGGAACAGGAATGCCCTGGCGTTGTCCAGCTGCTCGGGGTGTTCCAGCCGGTAGAGCCTGAGGTAGGCCTCCTGGGCCAGCTCTGCCGCATCCGCCGGGTTTTCCAGCTTCTGGGCAAGAAAACGCTCCAGCGAGGGACCGTAGCGCCGGGCGAGATCGCTCAGGAAGCGGTCTTTGTCGTCTGTCACGGCTGCGCCGTCCCGGGTACCGCCGGGGTCCCCTAGTAAAGGTGGCAGGCAATCATGCGCTGCTCGTCGATGAATTTGGGCACCGGGCTTTCGCTGCGGCAGCGGTCCATGGCCTCCGGACAGCGGTCGGCGAAACGACAGCCGGGCTTTGGATTGATCGGCGAAGGAATTTCCCCCTGGGGTGGCTGGTGCGCGCGCTGGCGCTCGTGTCTCGGGTCTGCCACCGGGTTTGAGCCGATCAGCATGCGGGTGTAGGGATGCTTGGGCGAGAAGTACACCTCCTCCGAGGGCCCCTCCTCCACCACGGTGCCAAGGTACATTACTGCCATGCGGTCGCAGAGGTAGCGCACCATGGAGAGGTCGTGGGCGATGAACAGCAGGGTCAGGCCGAGGCTGTCCTTGAGTTCCTGCAGCAGGTTGATGACCTGCGCCTGCACCGAGACATCCAGCGCTGAAATCGGCTCGTCACAGATCACGAAGCGCGGCTTGACGATCAGCGCCCGGGCGATCCCGATGCGCTGCCGCTGGCCACCGGAAAACTCATGCGGATAGCGATTGGCGTGATCGCGCTTCAGCCCGACGCGCTCCAGCCACTGTGCCACCAGTTCCCGGTAATCGCTTTTGCCCCCGCCTGCCTGCAGTCGCAGGGGTTCCGAAATAATTTCCTGAATGGTCATGCGCGGGTTCAGCGAGGTGTACGGATCCTGGAAGATCATCTGGATATCCGTTGAGAGCCGCTGGAAATCTTTCTGCGTGAAGCGATCCGGCAGCGGATTGCCGCGGAACAGCACCTCGCCGCTGGTCTTCGGCTGCAGGCCGGCCAGGGTCTTGCCCAGGGTGCTCTTGCCACAGCCACTTTCTCCCACCAGCCCCAGAATTTCGTTCTCGGCGATATTGAGGGACACCCCGTCCACGGCGTGCACGACCCGGTTGTTGCCGATATCGAAGTGGGTCTTGAGCTTGCGCACTTCAACCAGCATGGGCGGGATCCTCCACGGCGCCCGGTGCGCCCTCGTGCAGCAGCCAGCAGGCGGCCTGGTGGCTGTCGCTGATCACAGTGGTGTCCGGGTCCAGCCGATTGCAGATTTTCATCGCGTGGGGGCAACGCGGGTGATAGGCACAGCCCGGTGGCGGTGAGAACAGGTCCGGCGGGCTGCCGGGAATGGCGCGCAGCCGCTCGGAGTGCTGCTGGTGTGCATCCGGCATGGCGAGCTTCAGCCCCTGGGTGTAGGGGTGGCTGGCGTTGTAAAAAATCTCGTCAACCGTCCCGTACTCAACGACTTCCCCCGCGTACATCACGGCTACCCGGTCCGCCATGCGTGCGACCACCCCCAGATCGTGGGTGATCAGCACAATCGCCATCCGGTCCTCGCGCTGGATCTCCTTCATCAGGTCCAGTACCTGGTCCTGGATGGTCACGTCCAGTGCCGTGGTGGGTTCGTCGGCAATGAGCAGTTTGGGCGTGCAGGCCAGGCTCATCGCAATCATCACCCGCTGCAGCATGCCGCCAGAGAATTCAAAGGGATATTGCCTAACCCGCTGGGAGGCCTCGGGTATGCGGGTGCGCTCCAGCAACCTGACCGCTTCCAGGAAACCTTCCTCCTGGGACAGGCCACGATGCACGATCAGGGTTTCCGCAATCTGGTCGCCGATGCGCATGGTGGGGTTCAGGGATGTCATCGGGTCCTGGAAGATCATGCCCATATCGGCACCGCGCACACGGTTGAGCTGTTGTTGGTCAAGCCCAATGAGTTCCTTGCCCAGCAATTTTGCCGAGCCATTAACGATGCGCCCGGGCGGCATCGGTATCAGGCCCATCAGTGCTTGCACGGTAACGGATTTACCGCAGCCGGACTCACCCACCACAGCCAGGGTTTCCCCGGCAAACACGTCATAGGAAACGCCGCGCACGGCCCGCACCTTGCCGCCGTAGGTATCGAACTCTACTTCGAGATCGCGCACGCTGAGAACGGGTGTGTCGCTCATGTGTCGCTCCTCATACGCGCGTCCATGGCATCCCGCAGACCGTCGCCAAGCAGGTTGAACGCCAGCACGGTGACGCTGATAAACAGCGCGGGAAACAGCAGCTCATGGGGGTGCGACAGCATGGTCCGTATACCGTCATTGCACATGGACCCCCAGCTCGGCGTGGGGGGCACCACACCCATGCCGATGAACGACAGAAACGCCTCGATGAAAATCGCGGTGGGAATGGCAAAGGTCAGCGATACCAGCAGCACGCCCATGACGTTGGGCAGTATATGGCGGAACACCAGGTAGGGTGCGCGAGCACCCATCATCCGGGCGGCGGCAATATAGGCTTCTTCGCGTATCTGCAGCACCTGACCCCGCACCAGTCGCGCTGTGGCAGGCCAGCTCAGCAGCACCAGCGCCAGCAACATGGGGCCGATGCCGCTCTCGCCAGGCCCCAGCCCGAACGCGATTTTGAACAGAATCATAAACAGCAGGAACGGCAGCGCGATAACAAAGTCCGCGAAGCGCATCATCACGTCGTCGGTGCGCCCGCCGCTGTAACCCGCCAGTCCGCCATAGACCAGGCCGATGGCCACGTACAGGAGCGGTGCGCAGATGCCGATAAACAGGGATGTTCTGGCCCCCCACATCAAGCGCGCCAGCATATCGCGGCCGAGGTAGTCGGTGCCCAGGGGGTGGGATTCCAGCCGCACGCGGCTGCCGACCGCTTCGCTGTCCGGGGTGTCCGGGTCTACCAGCCCACGAAAGCGCGCTTCTGCAAGCAATATGGCCTGTGCGACGTCAACAGCCACCGTGCTGTAAGCGCGGGATTCCTGCCCGCGGTGCAGGGCTGTTACCGAGTAGTAGTAACGGCGTGTCTCCAGCCCCAGCCGGTCCTGGTAACTGTGTTCAAAGGGCAGCAGCTGTACCAGTGGCAGGCCCAGGTCGTCAGCGTCACGTGGCTCAAGCTCGTGCCGGTAGATCTGGTAGCCCTCTGCGCCGGGTACCGGGTCCCAGGCCAGGTTCACGCCCTCCGAGTTGGCCGGCGCGAGCAGGCGCAGGTTGGGCGGTGCGATATCCGGATCAAACGATGGCGAGGGGACGGGTGCCGTGTCCAGCGTCGGCAGGGGGGTAGAGCCGTCAATCACCAGCGCGTAGCGTCCGGTGTTGGGGGGCTGGGATATCTGCTCAAGATCCTGCAGGGCAGGGTCCACGCGCCAGATCAACGGTCCCGCCAGGGTGAACAACAGCAGGAACACCACGATATAAAGTGACAGCAGCGCACGGCGATTTCTTTTCAGGCGGCGCCAGACGTCCTGCCAGTAGGACAGGGAGGGACGGTCTATGCGGTCGCCTTCCCGGGCGATATCCAGCGGTGTGAAGTCGTCAGCGGTGGGCGTGTAGGCATTCATCACGAAACGCTCTTGGTGACCTGGATGCGCGGGTCAATAAAGCCGTAGACAATGTCCACAGCGATCACCATCAGCACCAGGAAGGCGCCGTAGAACACCGTGGTGCCCATGATCACCGTGTAGTCGAGCTGCTGCACGGCCTGCACAAAGTAACGGCCCAGACCGGGAATGGCGAATACCAGCTCCACCACAAAACCGCCGGTGGTAATGGCGGCAATCGCCGGCCCCAGTACCGTGACCACGGGCAGGATGGCATTGCGCAACTGGTGCCGGAAAAAGATGCGGCGCGGTGTCAGCCCTTTGGCCCGCGCGGTGCGGATATAGTCCTTGTCGGCGACTTCCAGCATGGAAGAGCGCATCAGGCGAGTGAGGTAGGCCATGGTGCCCAGGCCCAGCACCAGCGCCGGCACGATCATATGGCCCAGGGTGCCCCAGCCGGCCACCGGCAACAGCGATATCCCGACGGCGTTGTTGAGCTTCAGAATGCCCAGTTGGCCCAGGGCCGCAAACACGAAGCTGGGTACGGACACGGCGATGATCACCAGGAACATGATGAGGTAGTCCGGCATGCGGTCCCGGAACAGGGCGGTCAGGGCCCCGAACAGGATGCCACCGCCGGCGGCGAACAGCAGCGCGAGGACACCCAGGGTGGCAGATACCGGGAAGTGCTCGGCGATGATGTCGTTCACCTTGCGGTTCTGCTGCGTGAAGGAGATGCCGAAGTCGCCTTGCACGCTGTTTTTCAGGAACAGCAGGTACTGCTGGAACACCGGCTTGTCCAGGCCGTACGCGCGCTCCAGGCTGGCGCGAATTTCCGGACTGACGGCCTTGTCGTTCATCAGGGGGTCGCCGGGAACAGCGTGCATGCCCCAGAACGTCGCGGTGGCGATGAACCAGATGGTCACCAGTCCCGAGAGCAGCCGCTTGGCGATGTACTGCCACATCTATTGCGCGCCTCCCTCTGCCAGGGGTGCGTTCGTCGTCGGGCGAATGCGCGCGTAGTTGAAATTGGGATCGCCGCCAATGCGGCTGCGGCGCACGCCCACCAGACGTTTGTCCTGAGCGTATATATAGCCGCGCTCATACTGCGGCAGCACAACCACGTCGCGGTGTATCAGCGACTGCAGCTGGGCAAACAGCTGGTTGCGCCGGCGCGTATCCGTGGTTTTTTGTGCCTCCAGCACCAGCGCATCGTATTCCGGGTTGCTGTAGCGGCCCCGGTTGTTGAGGTTCCAGGACGCAAACAGATCGGCGAAGGTCATGGCGTCATTGTAATCGGGTCCCCAGCCGGCGCCGACCAGGTCGTAGTCGCCGGCGGACATCTTCGCCAGCCGCTGCTTGAAGATCTGTCGATCCAGGCGTATGTCCAGTCCCAGGGTACGGGCCATCACATTCTGGAAGTGTTCGCCCTGCTTGTTGGCGCCGGGGCTGTCGCCCAGCAGCAGCGTGAGGGGCGGTATCTCCTCGACGCCAAGTTCCTCGCGCGCCTGAGCCAGATACTGTCGCCCCAGCTCCGCGTTGATTTCCGGCTTCTGCGGCGGGTACTGGGCCTGCAGGCTGAGGCCGTCGTCACCCCGCAGCCAGGCGGGGAATACCGTATAGGCGGGAACGTTGCCAGGCACGGCGACAACCTTGTAGGTGAGCTCCGCGGCGTCGTAAACGCTTTGCATGGCCCGGCGCAGGGCCAGGTTGGAGGTCGGTCGGCCTTGCCGGTGGTTAAACCCGATGTAGAAAATGGTGCCATCCCGGAATGACTTCAGTTTCTGCCGACGCTGCAGCGCCATTTTCATCGCCGACAGGTCCAGCGAGGTGGCCATGGCAATCTTGTCGTCCATGAACAGGTTGAAGCGGGCGTTGGAGTCCGACGTGAAATACGGTGCGTTGATCGCATTCAACGCAACCTCGTCACGGCGCCAGTAGTGCGGGTTCTTTTCGAAGCGCATGGCCGCGCCGTGCACCCAACGGGTCAGCACATAGGGCCCATTGGACAGCAGGTTCTCCGCCTCGGCAGCGTACAGCCGGCCCTGCTCGCGGAAAAAATCCTCCCGCACCGGACGGAAACTGATAAAGGTCACCAGATCGAGGAAGTAGGCGGTAGGCGAGACCAGTTCGGCCACCAGCGTGTGGTCATCCAGGGCCCTGACACCCAGGGATTCCGGCGGCAGTTTTCCGGCGATGATCGCCTTGCCATTGGTCAGGGTACGCATAAGGAAGGCATATTCCGATGCGCTTTCCGGATCGACCACGCGACGCCACGCAAACACGAAGTCGTGGGCGGTGACCGGCTTGCCGTCACTCCAGCGGGCATCCTGGCGCAGCCAGAAGGTGGCCTGGGTGTCGGTGAGCTCCCAGCGCTCCGCCACACCTGCCACCAGATTGTTGTTCTCGTCCAGGGTCAGTAACCCTTCGGAGATATGGTCCAGCACCATGAAGCTGATCTGGTCCGTGGCCTTGATGGAGCTCAGGTACTGGGGCTCCTCGGTCATGGCTATTGCAATCTCATGGTTTTCAGGGTCGATCGCGGGAGGCACGGCCAGCGATGGCCCTGCCGCCGCAGCCAGCAGTATGCCCAGGCCCGGACCCGTGCAGCGGATGAGGTGTCGAAACAGGGACAACAACATTATCAGATGGTTTGCCAGGCGCGCGTGCTGTGAAAGGCAGCGGAGACTATCACCGGGGCAGCAAGGTTTCCACGCCATCTGGCCGGCCCAGCAGCAGTACGTCGGCGGGCCGATGGGCGAACAGGCCGTTGGTCACCACCCCGACGATGTTGTTGATCGCGTGCTCGGTTTCAAAGGGGGCTGCGATGGGAAAATTGAAAACGTCCAGGATGATATTGCCGTTGTCCGTAATAGTGCCTTCCCGATACACCGGATCGCCGCCAAGCTTGACCAGCGCCCGTGCAACATGGCTTCGCGCCATGGGGATGACCTCCACCGGCAGGGGGAAATTCCCCAGGGTGTGCACCAGCTTGGATTCATCGGCAATGCAGATGAATTCCTCGGCGACGGCTGCCACAATTTTCTCTCGCGTCAGGGCAGCGCCACCGCCTTTTATCAGCTGCAGGCTGTGGTTGCTCTCGTCAGCACCGTCGATATAGAAATCGACCTTGTCCACGCTGTTAAGGTCGTATACCGGGATGCCGTGCTGTTTCAGGCGGGCGGCGGAACTTTCCGAGCTGGCGACGGTGGCTTCTATCTCGCCGCTGATCGCGCCCAGCAGATCGATGAAATGGTTGGCGGTGGAACCGGTGCCGATGCCAAGCACGGTATCGCGCTCCAGCCTTGGCCGAATCCTCGCCAGCGCCGCCGCCGCAACAGCCTGTTTCATTTCGTCCTGGTTCACGGCCGCCCCCTGGTTGGAATCGGCGCATTATAGGCAGAGGGCACGCGGTGATGACAGTGCAGGCTGCAAATTGCCGCGCGCTCCATTAGTATGGCGGCCTTGTTGCCGAGCCTGCCGAGATGTCCCAGTCATACGTCAAGAAAATATTGGAGTCCCGCGTCTACGATGTCGCCCGGGAAACCCCCATCGATCACGCCAGGATACTGTCCGCAAGGTTCGGCAACCGCATTCTCATCAAGCGGGAAGATCTGCAACCCGTGTTTTCCTTCAAGCTGCGGGGCGCCTACAACAAGCTCAGTCGACTCAGCCAGGAAGAGCGCGAGCGCGGCGTTATCGCGGCATCGGCGGGCAATCACGCCCAGGGGCTTGCCTACTCGGCCAAGTGCCTGGGGGTGAAGGCAACTATTGTGATGCCCCTGACCACCCCCGGCATCAAGGTGCAGGGCGTGAAGTCTCACGACGCGCGGGTGGTATTGCACGGCGACACCTTTGAAGAAGCCTCCCGCCACGCCCAGGCGTTGGTGCAGGAGCGCGGCCTCGTGTACGTGCCGCCCTACGACGACCCCGACGTGATCGCCGGACAGGGCACGGTGGGCATGGAGATCGTGCGCCAGCACCCCGATCCTATTGAGGCGGTGTTCGTGCCTGTGGGCGGCGGCGGGTTGCTGGCAGGTGTTATTGCCTACCTGAAATACGTGCGGCCCGAGGTGAAAGTGATAGGGGTGGAGCCGGAAGACGCGGCCTGCCTGGCGGCGGCACTGGAAAAGGGTCGCCGCGTCAGGCTCAAGGAGGTAGGGCTGTTTGCGGATGGTGTCGCGGTTGCCCAGATCGGCAAGGAACCGTTTCGGGTGATACGTGGCCTGGTGGATGAAGTCATTACCGCGACCACGGACGAGATGTGTGCGGCTATCAAGGATATGTTCGAGGATACGCGCTCCATTGCCGAGCCGGCGGGCGCCATCGCGCTGGCCGGGCTGAAGAAGTACGTGGAGCGCACCGGCGTAAAGGGCAAGACGCTGCTCGCCATCCACAGTGGCGCCAACACAAATTTTGACCGCCTGCGCTACATCTCCGAGCGCACCGAGATCGGCGAAAAGCGCGAAATCGTCCTGAGCGTGAGCATTCCGGAACGCCCCGGCAGCTTCAAGGCGTTTTGCTCGGCGCTGGGTAAACGCAGCATCACCGAGTTCAACTATCGCTTTGCCGGCCGCGCCGGCGACGCCCACATTTTTGTGGGGCTGAAGGTGGCGGAGGGGTATCACGAGGTGGAAGAGGTCATAGCGCCGCTTCGCGCCAAGGGCTATGACGTGACCGATCTCACCGACAACGAACTGGCCAAGTTGCATGTGAGGCATATGGTGGGTGGCGCAACCCCGGACTCGCTGCACAACGAGCGTGTGTTCCGGGTGGAGTTTCCCGAACGCCCCGGCGCGCTGATGAACTTCCTCAACAAGCTGGGAAAGCGGTGGAACATATCCCTGTTCCACTACCGCAGCCACGGCGCCGCTTATGGCAGGGTGCTGGTCGGCATGCAGGTGGACGACGATGAGCACGCGGACGTGCTCGCGGCCTTGCAGCAGACCGAGTATCGTTTTTGGGAAGAAACCGGGAACCCCGCCTACCGGCTCTACCTGAGCTAGTTCGCCTGTCACCCGCGAAATCTTGCGGCAGCGAAGTCCTTACTTCGGTTGCAGGGCAGAAAATACCGGCGTCACAAAAGTTATCCCCAATGCTAGTTGGCCCTTGCTTTTTCATCTCATTGTCATACACTCAAGGCCGTTTTGTGGAAAATTCACATTTTTGAGGGTTGCCATATCGGGCTACCGGATGAATTCAGCGCATCGGCGCGGACGCAAAACGACACTTTCAGCCTCGCCCGCAGGGCTGAAGCCATGCACCGGGCACTGTCAAAGGGACGCAGAACCCAGGCAGCCGGGCAAGTCAATCAGGGGTATGCGCGGATACCGCCCCGGCGTGTCCATCCGCAGAAGTACAGGTACAAGTGAATGAGGGCTAAACAGTGAAGAGAAAACCGGACTTACTCGTCGTTTTGATGGCAGCGTTTGGCATGGGTGTGGTGCTTACACTGCTCGTGCCCATGAGTTCCAGTGAAACTGTCGCTGAGCCGGCATCGGCCCTGCAGGCTGGTGTATTAACGTCGGCACAAATCGCAGCCGACTAGTCCATACGATGTTTCCCGAACGGGCGCCCGGTGGCGCCCGTTTCCGTTATAACCCCCGCCAGTCGCACGTCCCACGAATCTTCCGGAAGCGCCTCCACCCGTTGACAACTGTGGGCCAGGCCTACCAATGCGGGGCGCTGTAATCCAGCGAAGCAGCGGTCGTAAAAGCCGCCACCCATACCCAGCCTGTCGCCCGAGTCGGTATAACCCACGAGGGGCACCAGCACCAGGTCCAGCTGCCTGGCAGGGATAGCAGGTGCACCCGGCGAGGGCTCCAGTATCCCGAAGCATCCGCGTCGAAGCCGATCGCCGCGCCGGTAACGCGCAAACTCCATACGCCGACGCGGACTGATCCGGGGCAGGAACACCTGTTTGCCCAGCGCCCGGCAACGCCGGATCAGGGGCATGGTGTCGACCTCGCCATCGCTGGCCAGATACAGCGCAACCGTTCTGGCGGCCCGAAACCAGCGGGTCCTGGCTACATGCTGCGTCACCAGCAACCCGTGCCGCCGCTGGGTAATCGCGTCCAGCCCGCGCCGCCGCGCCCGCAACTCCCTTCGCAGCCCCCGCTTGATCTCCGCAGTATCCGTCATAGCCTCCCCCCGGCCCCGACGATAAACCAAACCCCCACCCCCGCAAACAAAAGCGGTCAACAAAAGAAAGGTAGAGCAGCGCCTCGCCATTCAATAAAGGCGCCGCTCAAAAGCGATCAAACGATAAGAGGGTGACACAGAGCCTCAATACTTAACGATGGCACGAAACAACAGCGGTCCGATAGAGAGCCAGCGAGGGCACGAAACAATAGCGTTCAAACAATAAGAAGGTGACGTAGCACCTCAACACTCAACGAGGGCACGAAAAGACAGCGGTCCTATAAAAAGCGACCGAGGGCACCAAACCAAAGCGGTCGACCAATAAAAAGGTGAAGTAGCGCCTCAACACTTAACGAGGGCACGAAACAACAGCGGTCCCATAAAGAGCCACCAAGGGCACCAAACCAGAGCGATCAAACAATAAAAAGGTGAAGTAGCGCCTCGATA
>JAZBPS010000437.1:0-2326 GCA_036353375.1 Halieaceae bacterium
CAACACTGGTCTTATCGTATTACAATGAAAAAGGCAGTATTGCCTCAATCAATAATTATGAGATGAGCATCTCTCATCCTGCGAGTGTCTTATACAGCGCTGGATTACGAACGTATTCGATCAAGTATTTTGATGATGGTTTCCAAGTATTATATGACATTCGTGATGTTGATATTGATTACTTGTATTTCCCTAAGTTTTTACCAGCGAGTGTCTTAGAAGGGTTAGACAATCGAACCATCTTAGAAGCAATTGCCTACACCGGATATGACGAAGAGTTGGATGTATATGAAATCACCCAGTACGAAGATATGTCGCGGTTGGTTCGTTCGCGATTGTACGATGTTTTCTATGGCGAAGACGGTCTTGGTTATACCCGAGAACGAGCGATTGAAGAAAACGCTAGTTATGGGTACACCGATACGTACGAACAAGTTGGTTTCCAAATCGCCATCGATGTTCGTTTAACCGAGACAGGTGTTACAACGAGCATCATTCAAAACTCCATCGTGGATAGTGAAACAGCACGCCTAGCTAATGTTAGTTTATATCCTCATTTTGCGACTGCTGTGAGTGAAATTGCAGGTGAAGAGACGGATGGATATATTGTTATACCTGATGGTAGTGGTGCCGTCATCGAATTTAACAATGGGAAGTATTACCAACAACCATACTCCAAACGTCTGTATGGACCAGACCTTGGTATCATGTCCCATAAAATGCCGGAACAGCAGCAAAAAATTAGTGTACCGGTTTATGGAATGGTAAAAGAAGATGGTGCCTATACAGCAATTATCACAAGTGGTGATACAATGGCCACCATCAATGCCGATGTTAGTGGTCGTACGGACTCTTATAACAAAGTGTATCCTACGTTCCATTTCCGGGAATATGAATCGATCACGCTGGGTTCGGGATTCAATGTCTATGGAATTGATTTATGGACGGAAGATCGTGTTGATTTTGATTTTACTGTTGATTACCGTTTCTTAGAAGGACCCGATAATACCTATGTTGACATTGCGGAAGTATACGAAGACTATTTGTTTGGTGATACCTCGCAAACAATGGATACGACAAATGAAACCGTCTTGACGACTGAAATCATTGGTTCGTATGACCAAAAATCATTTATATTTGGTGTGCCTCATTATACTAGCGAATCACTTACTACATTTGATGAGACAAAGGAGATTCTCCAAGCATTATTAGATCGCGATATCACCAATATTAATGTCGTATATCGTGGTATGATCAATGGTGGATTGTCCAACTCAACCAGTGATGCGTTTAAGATTGAACGTATACTAGGTGGTAAAAAAGGATTCAACAGCCTACAGTCATTTGCAAATGGGCATAACATCGATATATACCCACTGGTGCGTTTTATTACAACAAGTGAGTATAATAAGATGTTTGATTCATATCGGTATACGTCACGTCGAATTGACGGCAGTTTGTCGATGTTGTTTACCTATCACTTACCATCGAAATTACCACAATCTGAAACACCATATGATTACTTTAAAGACGACTATATTATAAGCCCTTTGTATTATCAAACAATGATGAATCAACTCACCAAGGATTATAGTGGTGAAAACATTACCTTTGATATGTTTGGTAGCGTCTTATCAGGGGATTATAATGATACATTGTTATACAAACAAGCTACCCTTCAAATCGAGAAAAATGTATTACAAAATCTGGAGTTAAATACCATGTTATCAAGCCCTCTTGGATTTGCTCTACCATATGCAGACTATGTAACAGATTTACCTATGTCAACAACATTGTATGCTTTATTGGATTATCAAATTCCATTTGTTCAGCTTGTATTGAGTGGTCACGTTGATTATTCAACGGTTAGTTTAAACATGGAAAACGAGCGTGGTGTCGAATACAACTTCCTAAAGGCAATTGAAACTGGAAGTAATATTAAGTACACCCTGAGTTACGATGATTCGAAAGAACTTCGTGAAACCGAATTCAATTATTACATTTCAACACAATACACCAATTGGATCAACCGCATTACCGAACAAGTGGAAGAACTGGATGAAATTGGTATCCATCAGGGTACACTGATTGGACATGAGCGACTTGCAAATAATGTCTATAAGGTTACATACTCACATGGCTTAGTCATTATGATCAATTACAACTTGTCCAATGTCGTGGTTGACACCAAAGCAATTGGTGCAATGAGTTACCGTATTTTGGAGGTGAACTAAATGGCTTCTACAACACAAAAAACTCCAAAAAAGGCAACGAGTATTAATGCCTATAAACGGCAAAAACTACTGTGGGCTGGTATCTTTTTAGC
>JAZBPS010000305.1:0-2934 GCA_036353375.1 Halieaceae bacterium
ACCGCCCCTCGATACCCCCTTGGAGGCGGCCAGCCCGAGCGGTCTTATAATAAGCCAGCGCGGGACGCCGCCCCTGGATCCCAACTGAGTGGCGGAAGACTTGAACGGTCCTGAAAAAAAACAATCGCGGGATGCCGCCCCTCGATACCAGCTTAGAGGCGGATAGCCAGAGCGGTCTTATAAAAAGCCAGAGCGGTCTTATAAAAAAGCAAGCGCGGGACGCCGCCCCTCGATACCACCTTAGAGGCGGCCAGCCAGAGCGGTCTTATAAAAAGCAATCAAGTCGGGCTTTCTATCACGCTGCCCACTTCAACAAACTGCGCGCTCTGCAGGTAGTTCTGGATGCCCATCTTGTCGATCAGGCTGAGCTGGGTCTCAATCCAGTCCACGTGCTCCTCTTCTGATTCCAGGATGTCCTTCAACAGGTCCCTGGAGACGAAGTCCTGCACGGATTCACAGTACTTGATCGCTTCCCGCAGGTCGGGAATGGCCACCATCTCCAGCTTGAGGTCGCACTTGAGCATTTCCTCGGTACTCTCACCGATCATCAGGCGACCGAGGTCCTGGAAGTTGGGCAAGCCCTCGAGGAACAGGATGCGCTCGGCGAGCTTGTCGGCGTGCTTCATCTCATCGATAGACTCGTGATACTCGTGGGCTGCAAGCTCTTTAAGGCCCCAGTCCTGGTACATCTTGGCATGCAGGAAATACTGGTTGATGGCCACCAGCTCGTTGCCAAGAATCTTGTTCAAGTGTTCTATAACCTTGGGGTCGCCCTTCATGGCCGTGTACTCCGTTGCAGAAATTCAGATGATGGGAGTATACCGTACTCCCGCGCCAGTAAAAAGCTAAGTTATTGATTTATATGAATTATTTTGAATAAAAACAAGAGAGATTCGCAATTGCATCTCAAGCGTCTGTAGCCTGGGCCGGGCCCGCCCGGTACGCGAACCCTGGGGAAGGTGGCAGGATTGCCTGGGCCTGGCATGCGCGGTGGGTTGCGGCGCGTGTGCTCGCCCGGAAGCTTCGCCGCCTGATCAGGAAGGAGGGCGTCCGATCGGGAAAAGAGCTTTGTTGCAGCAGTGCCGCGTCGTGAGCGCGTGCCCTGGGGTCGCCTTGGATCCCGGCATTGCATCCAGGGCGCGTGGCCGTACTCGGGATAGCGGGTTGAGGGCGGACCCAGTAAAGGTAAAGGCGAGTAGCGAGGTAAGTAGAGTAGCGAGTAGAGAAGACGGGTAAAAGGTCTGGATCAAGGCGGCCGGCTCGCGGGCGCGAGCAGGCGTCTGTCAGCTGACTGCGTAGAACAACTGCTCGTCGTTGTTGTTAACCATGCTTTCGCGAAGGATCTGGCGCGTGAGTACGCCACACTTGCCGCACTGGCTGGCCACACCCAGTGAGGTGCGGATATCCCTCAAGGAACTGGCGCCGTCTTCTACGGCAGCGCGAATCTGGGTGTCGGTGATGCCTTTACATACACAGATATACATGGCGTGGCTGTACTCGTATCTCGCGTTCTGTATCCAGCGACAGACATGTGTCTGACGTCTGGAGATTTCTCTCCGTTCCACTCCGCACGTGCTGTTGCCGCATGGAGGGCTTTTTCGGTCCGGCTGTGTCGGGAATAGCCGCTCACTAAGGCGGTTATCATCCCCGGCGTACTGCCCGGCAGCCTCGCCTGTGGTCGGAGGGTTCTCCAACGACCACGATCGAAAGTTAATAGTAATGAGAATGATTGTCAATCAGGTCAGGGGAAATTTTTGTCCCGGACCCCCTGGGCGGGTGTTGCAATTGATCTGCAGCAAGCCCCCGACGCCGTGGTCTTCTCAGGTATACTGCGGCGCTTGAGACGTGGGACAGGAGGCAAAGCCCCACAATGGACCTGATTTCCTACATGCAGCAGACCGGCCGGGCGGCGAAGCAGGCCGCGTCGCGGGTCGCGGCTGCGGACACGGGCACCCGCAATGCCGCGCTGGCAGCGATAGCCCGCCACCTCGGCGAGCGGCGCGATGCTGTGCTCAGCGCCAACGCCACGGATATGCAGCTGGGCCGGGAGAAAGCGCTGGACGCAGCCCTGCTGGACCGGCTGGAGCTCACCCCAGCACGCGTGGATGCGATGATCGAGGGCCTGGCGCAGGTTGCAGCGCTGCCCGACCCCGTGGGCAGCATCGATGACCTGCGCAGTATGCCTAGCGGCATTCAGGTGGGTCGCATGCGCGTGCCCCTGGGCGTTGTTGGCATCATCTATGAAAGTCGGCCCAATGTGACGATCGATGCAGCCAGTCTCTGCCTGAAGTCCGGCAACGCCGTGATCTTGCGGGGTGGCTCGGAGGCGTTTAATTCCAACCGCGCAATCGGGGACTGTGTGGCCGCCGCGCTGCGCGACGTCGGGCTGCCGGAGGCCGCCGTGCAGGTGCTGGAAACGCCGGACCGCGAGGCCGTTGGTGAAATGGTGCGTCTCTCGGACTACATCGATGTGATTGTGCCCCGGGGTGGCAAGAGCCTGATCGCCCGGGTGAGCGCAGAGGCCCGGGTGCCGGTGATCAAGCATCTGGACGGCAATTGCCACGTCTACGTGCACGCTGCTGCCGACCTGCAGATGGCGCACGCGATTGCAGTAAATGCCAAGACCCAGCGCTTCGGCACCTGCAACACCACGGAGACCCTGCTCGTGGATGCGGCGGTGGCCGACGCGTTGCTGCCTGGGCTGGCAGACGCGTTGCGGGGGCTGGGGGTTGAACTGCGGGGATGCGAGAAGAGCCTGGCGCTGCTGCCCGGCATTCGCGCTGCGGTTGAGTCAGACTGGTTCGAGGAGTATCTCGCCCCGGTGCTGGCGCTGCGTGTGGTCGCAGATCTCGACGAGGCGATCAACCATATCAATCACTACAGCTCCGGGCACACCGAGGCGATTGTCACCAACGATCACAGCGCTGCCATGCG
>JAZBPS010000306.1:0-4476 GCA_036353375.1 Halieaceae bacterium
CCAGGTCGCCCAGCACCAGGACCACGGCGACCGGTGCGAGGCGCGGTGATTGCGTATTCGCGGCGGCCATCCGCGCCGCCAGCAGGGCGTAGCTGGCCGCGGTGAATCCTGTGACAACGAAGAGCAGTTCCTGCGCCAGCAGCATTACAGCCAATGCACATTGGGCGAGCAATAGCCACGCACAGGGGATGCGAGAGACGGCGGTGCCCTGCTGGACCGGCACCATTGTGGCGGCAAACAGAGCTGCCTGCAGGGCAATAACAGCCACAACAGGCGTCGAGGATTGCAGCCCGGTGCCCAGAAGCACCCAGGGCAGTTGCTGGCCGGGTGCAAGCAGCAACGTCGCCGCCGGCAGCAGGGCGATCAAAACCAGCAGCCACCGCTGGCGTTGGCCCCCCAGCGGGAGCATAAGCAGGCCGACAAGTGGTGCAAAGACCAGCGCGCTTCCAAGGCTCATGGCGCGTAAAACTCCCGCAGCACTACCAGCGTGGCCCAGTCCTGGGGGCTGTAGGGGCTGGCGGCCAGCAGGCCTGCCAGAATAACCATTAGCGCCGTCAGCACGGGGGGCACCAGCAGCGCCAGCGCTGTCTCAGCCCGCGCGCCTGCGGGCAGGGGCGGCCAGTCACCGGCGGGCGGGCAGAACCAGGCGCGGTGCAGGATGGGCAGGAAGTAGGCAGCGTTCAGGGCACTACTGCCGGCAAGCACCACCACAGCCCAGGTGTCTCCCGCTTCCAGCGCCCCCAGGCCCAGATACCACTTGCTAATGAAGCCGGCCATGGGCGGCAGGCCAATCATACCCAGGGCGCCCACGCTGAACGCCGCGGTGGTCAGCGGCATGCGCCGTCCCACACCGTCCAGTTCACTGACCTTGTGCAGGCCCAGGGTTTCGGCGTAGTTGCCGGCACAGAAGAACAGGGTGATTTTCATCAGCCCCTGGTGCACCAGATGCACCAGCCCGCCGATGCTCGCCAGTGGGCCGACAATGGCGACGCCCAGGGCAATGTAGGAGACCTGCGAAACAGTGGAAAAGGCCAGCCGCCGCTTCAGGTCGTCCTGGGTCAGGGCGCGCAGGGAGCCGTAAATAATGGTAATGGCTGCACTGGCCGCGAGCGCATCCATCACCCCCAGATCGGCGGCGTACTCCACCCCGAACACATCGTAGACGATGCGCACGATGCCAAACGCACCGGCCTTGACCACGGCGACAGCGTGCAGCAGGGCGCTCACCGGCGCCGGTGCCACCATGGCCCGGGGCAGCCATCCGTGCAGCGGTACCAGCGCCGCCTTCACCCCGACCCCGCTGACCAGCAGGAAGAAGATAGTCACAAGTGCCCACGCCGGCGTATCGCTGCCGGCGACGAAGCCCCGGGGCGCGAACGTCAGGGTGCCGGTCTCAAGGTACAGCCAGGCGGTCCCCAGCAGCAGGGCGGCGCCGCCGCACAGGGTGTACACCAGATAGCGGTTGCCCGCGGCCCGTGCCTCGGGCGTCTCCCGATGCACCACCAGGGGGTATGTGGACAGGGTCAGCAGTTCGTAGAACAGCAGAAACGTCAGCAGGTTGCCCGCCATGGCCACGCCCACGGTGGCGGTGACACAAAGGCTGAAAAACCCGAAGAAGCGGGCCCGGTTGGGTGCGTCTTCCAGATAGGCGATGGCGTAGACGGTGGTCAGGAACCAAAGCACCGCGGAGAGGCTCACGAACAGTAACGCCAGGGGATCAGCCCGCAGGGAGAAATCGATGCCGGGCAGCAAGGGGTAGGACACCGCATAACTCTCGCCACGGGAGACGCCCCAGAGCATGAAGGCCACCAGGAGCAGCTTTGCGATGGCGCCGGTCAGGTTCAGCACCGTGCGCGGCCGCACGGCGTTCTCCGGCAGAAAGAAGATCACCAGCCCGGGCAACAGGGAGCTGGCGATCAGTAACAGCGGCAGCAGCGCGTTCTGACTCATGGAACACCGCCCAGCAGGCGAAGCGCCGGATAGCCGGCGAAGCCCATCATGATTGCCCCGCCCGCCAGGGCGAAGGCGGCCCACTCTGAACGCCTGGGCAGGGATTCTGCGTCGGGTCGGTCGCGCCCGCCGAAGGTATGTTCGATCAACTTGAAGACATAGACGGCGGCCAGCAGGCCTCCCGCCAGTACAACAGCGACCACCCAGCCTTTACCCGCCTCCAGGGCGGCCTGCAGCAGCAGCCACTTGCCATTGAAGCCGCCGCTGGGAGGCAGTCCCATCAGGCTCACGCCGGCCAGCGCAATCGCCGCAGCGGACAGGGGCATATGCCGCACAACGCTTTCGAAATCTTTCATGTTATCGTGTCCGGCCCGGCGGGCGAGGTTACCCACCGCCAGAAACAAGCCCGCCTTGGCCAACAGGTGCGACGCCAGCAGCAGCGCGAAACCGGCATAGGCCGCCGCCCCCACGACCGGCACCAGCGCCAGGGCCATCAACAGGTAGCCAAGCTGTGCCACCGTGGAGTAGGCCACCAGCAGTTTGGCACGCTGCTGTTGTATTGCCAGCACTGAACACCAGAGCACACCGGCGGCGCCCACGGTCAGCAGTACATCACTGACCAGGGGCCAGGCGCCGTCGTATACAACCATCCACAGCCGCAGCAGTAAATACAGTGGCGCTTTAACCGCCAGCGCTGATAGCGCTGCACTGACGGGAGGCGTGGCATTGGCATGGGCGGGGGGCAGCCAGAAATGCAGTGGAAACACGGCGCCTTTGAGCAGCAGCCCTGCCGTGATCAGTGAGAAGGCCACAGCGCCGCCCGGCAGATCCGGGCCGCGCCCGGCGAGCTGCAGCATGTCGAGGCTGCCCGCCGCCCGGTACAGCAGGGCAACGCCCAGCAGATAGGCCATCGAGCCGGTGAGCGTTGCCAGCAGGTAGCGCAGCGACGCCGCCAGGGCCAGCGGGCCGCCGCTTAACGCTGCCAGTGCGACAGCAGACAGGCCCAGCAATTCCAGGGTGACATACAGGTTAAACAGGTCGCCCGCCAGGAACAGCCCGTTCAGCGCCGCCATGAACAGCAGAAACAGGCCGGCAAAGTAGCGCAGCTCCGGCCGCTCATACGCGGCGCTGGCGTGCAGCGCCAGCAGTGGTGAGGCAAGAGCGGTAATCAGTATCAGGAAGGTCGACAGTCCGTCGGCGCGCAGCGCAATCCCAAGGGGCGCATCCCAGCTCCCGACGTTATGGCTTACATCCTGCCCCGCGGGCAATCTGATCGCGAGCGCTGCCGCCAGTGCCAGGTTGCCCAGGGTCCCCAGTGCCAGCAAGATCGCGCTTGTGCGCATCGCCAGCAGGGCCAACAGTGCTGTCGCCAGCGGCCAGAGCACCAGCAGAGGCAACAACGCATCGGTCACGCCGGGTCCTCTGCCTGTGGGCCTGAATCCTTATTTTCAGCAGCGGCCAGGCGCAGCAGCAGGTTGAGGCCCAGGGCCGTCGCGGCCACAGCGACCACGATGCCGGTGATAACCAGCGCTTGCGGGAGGGGGTCAGCGGCCCTGGCGCCAGCGACCAGCACAAGGAACACGCTTGAGCCCAGTACATTCACCGCCAGCAGTCTGCGCAAATTGCTGTCCGCCACCACCAGCGCATGCAGCGCCAGGCAAAACAGCAGTGCGCCGAGTACGGCGTAGCAGGCCTGACCGCTCACGGGTCTGTCTCCTCCAGTTCGCCAGTACCGAGGAACAGGGCGACCAGGGTGACCGCGATAGAGAGCATGGCCAGCGCTTCGATAGCGAGGATGAGGATGCCGGCCTGCGCGGGGGGCAGTGCCAGCATCGTGCCGCGCAGGGCGAGGGTCGCCGCGGCAATGGCGAGGAACAGCGCAACCCCCAGGCTGGCCAGTGGCCACAGGCGTTGCTCAATGCGCGCGATAAACCGGTCCCGTCCGGCCAGCAGGGCCAGTATGCCTGCGCCCGCGAGCAGGGCGCCCCCCTGGAATGCACCACCCGGGCGCGTGGAGCCGGCCCACAGCACGTAGATGGCCACCAGCACCAGTACCGGAAGCAGCAGCGACGCCAGCTCGCGCAGCACGCCGCCGGCAGGCCCTCCCTGTTGCGGCGGCGGCAAGGGTGCCAGGCAGCGAACGCCCGCCAGTGCGATGATCAGGACCACCAGCTCCAGCAAGGTGTCGTAGCCGCGGAAATTGAGCAGCACGGCGGTTACAGGGTGTTTCACACCACTCACCGGAAGTGACTGGGACACGGCGACCGGCACATCTGCCGCAGGCGTTACCCCAACCGAGACGGTGTAGACCAGGAGCACAGCAAGCGCACTTAACAGCCCAGCCAGCAGCCAGCGGGAAAAGCCTTTCACGATGTGTCCTCATCCCGCTCGCGCAGCCGCGCGATTGTGGCCATCAGCAGCGCACCGGTGAGCCCTGCGCCAATAGCTGCCTCGGCCAGCGCCACATCGGGCGCATCCAGGCGCATCCAGGCCAGTGCCAACAAAAGCCCGAAGGTCACAAAGAAA
>JAZBPS010000307.1:0-5078 GCA_036353375.1 Halieaceae bacterium
CGTTGCAGGTCAGCGCCGGGCAGATCAGCTTTCGCAATGTGGCCTTTCGCTATTCACCGGAGAAGCCCGTCTTTGAGGGCCTGAACCTGGAAATCAACGCGGGCGAGAAGATCGGTCTGATCGGTCGTTCCGGCGCGGGCAAGTCAACTCTGGTGAACCTGCTGCTGCGCTTCCACGATGTGCAGGGCGGCAGCATCAGCATCGACGGGCAGGACGTGCGCGACGTGACCCAGGAAAGCCTGCGGGCCAACATTGGCATGGTCACCCAGGATACCTCGCTGCTGCACCGCTCGGTGCGCGACAACATCCTGTACGGACGCTCAGATGCCTCTGAAGAAGAACTGCAGGATGCCATTGAGCGTGCCAGGGCCCGGGAGTTTATCCAGGGCCTGCGCGACCAGGACGGCAAGACCGGGCTGGATGCGCGGGTGGGTGAGCGCGGCATCAAGTTAAGCGGCGGACAACGCCAACGCATCGCCATTGCCCGGGTGATGTTGAAAGACGCACCCATCCTGGTGCTGGACGAAGCCACCTCAGCGCTGGACTCGGAAGTGGAAGTAGCGATTCAGGACAGCCTCTACCAGCTGATGGAAGGCAAAACCGTGGTGGCCATCGCCCATCGCCTGTCTACCATCGCCGCGATGGATCGGCTGGTGGTGCTGGACCGGGGAGTGATTGTGGAGCAGGGTTCCCACGCCGAGTTGCTGGCCGCGGGCGGCATCTACAAACGCCTGTGGGACTACCAGTCCGGCGGCTTTCTCGCGGCCGACTAGGCCCGGGCTACAGGCACAAAAAACCCCGTCAGGGCACAGGCCTCTGACCGGGTTGGGTTACAACAACCGCCTCAGGCAGCCACGGAGCTGATGTAAGTTCCGGGCCGCTCACCAGTCGCCTTGCCGTTGGCGAAGGTGGGCACACCGTTCACCAGGGTCAGGCGCACCGGCGCGGGCTGGCGCGTCCAGCGCCAGGTTTTCTCACCGTTGCCCATGGGCACGTCGTAGATCTTCTCTTTCTGGCGGTGTTCCACCTCGTCGAGGTTGAACACGGTGATGTCCGCGCGCTTGCCCACGGCAATCACGCCGCGGTCGTCAAAGGCAAAGTGCTTGGCCAGCCTGCCGGTCTGGATATGCACCGCCTCTTCCACGGTGAGTTTGCCCGTCTTCTTCACGAAGTCGGTGAACAACTTGATGTTCTCGCCCGCGCCGCACAACATCTGGCCGTGGGCACCCGCATCGGAGATGTTGCCCACCGTCATAGGGTCCTTCAGCAGCGACATCAGGTCATCGTCATTCATCTCAAAGGGCGCGATGCTGGCAGTGGATTCGATACCGTTGGCAATGAACCACTCGGCCAGGGCGTCGGAGGGATGCGGCGCGCCGATCTGGTCCTGGTATTCCCCCAGAGTGATGTGCACCGGCCCCACGCCGTTGGCGGAGTTGTCCAGCACCGAGCCGCGTGGGTTGGCGCGCATGGGTGAGAAGGAATGCACCTCGTTGTCCCAGCTGTGGCGAGCGCGCTCGCGCCAGTCCGGGTCGGCCAGCAGGGCCAGCTTGGCGGCCTCGTCTTCCAGCTCTACCACCTCGTGCCAGACATAGTCGTTGCTCTGGGCGAAGATCAGCGAGCTGATCAGGCTCATGGTGGCGGTGATGGGCACGTGGCCGTAGCCCGTCCAGTAGTCCTTGCCCTCAGCCTTGAACTTCTTGTGCAGTTCCGCCAGCGGCTCGGTCAGGCCGAAGTCCCGCTGGAACTGCAGGGTAGGCAGGCCCGCCCACTGCATACGCAGCGGCAGGTCGCCGGCAACTTCTGCCAGATGCGCCACCTGGGCCGGAGCCTGCAGTGCTCGGAATGTGTCCACAATAACCTGCAGGGATTTGCCGGGGTAGCGCGCGATCACTTCCATCAGGGCGCGCCATTCCTTGTCACAGGCTTTCAGGCTGGGCACCGCGCGATCAGAACCGTCGTGGTCCATGACGTTGGATGACATGCCCAGTGCGCCGGCTTTCAGCGCCTCGTCCAGCAAGGTCGCCATGCGCTCGATTTCCTCGTCGGTGGCCTCGCGATCCCAGGCCTCCATGCCCATCACCGCCAGGCGCAGGGCGATATGGCCCACAAACGCCGAGTAGTTAATGGCAGACTGCAGGTGCTTGACCATGGATTCCTTGTATTCAGGCCAGGAGCGCCAGTCCCAGGGCAGTTCACTGAAGAACGGCTGCTCGGGAATGTCCTCGAAGAACGAGAATATGCCCACGACCTCCTTGCGTACCGCTTCGTCGTCATGGGCCGGCGCCAGCGAAAAGCCGCAGTTGCCCATCACCGTGGTGGTCACGCCATAACCCGGCAGCGGGTCGACCTGGCCGTCCCACCACAGGGAGGCATCAAAATGGGTATGGGATTCAATAAAGCCCGGGCTGACGATACAGCCGCTGGCGTCGACCACTTCTTCATCGGCGGCGGGCTCGAGGCCCGGGGCCACTTCAGCAATCACGCCATCCAGTACTCGCACATCTGCCTCAAAGGCGGGTGCACCCGTGCCGTCTACCACGGTACCGTTTTTTATTAGCATTGTGTTCTCCTCGCGTTGGCTTGGGAATTCAGCGAACGTGGATTATCCTTCGACACTACTGTGTCAAATTGCACGATATTGCCGAAATCTTGGACTATTCTGCTAAAACCGCCGAGCTGAACGCCCTCGCCCACACCCTGCTGAAACTGATTTCCCGCCGGGCGGTGGCGCGCGCAGAATACGAACAGCTCGCGCGGCACTTCTACGGGGATGACCCCCGCGCCGACGCCGACTCCATACGGCTGCTGGCCGCCGTGGTTGTCGAGCAACTGCCCAACAACCCCGCGCTGCAGGCGCTGGCCCACGCCAACGCCCATTACCTCGACAGGTTGCAACAGGCGCCGGCCGGCTGGGGCCAGCAGTTCATTCGCGAGTACACCGACAGCCTGGGCGTGGAGACCCTGTTCTCCCAACCTATCCTGGTGGGCTATGCCCCACGCATGGCGGGCAGCCCCTTCGACAAGGCAGTGACCCAGGACGTAACCGCCACCGGCTGGCTGATGCTCTACACCACCGAGGGCAAGGGCATTATCGATACCGGCGTGCGCAAATTGCGCACCGGTCCGGGAGACCTGACCCTGTTTGAGCCCGGCGCCCTGGTGTCCTACTCCCGGGAACCGGACAGCCCGCGCTGGGGCCACTACTGGGTCGCCTTCCAGGCCAGCAATACCTGGCGCAACTGGCTGGACTGGCCGCGGCTGGCCCCGCTGGTGGGCAGCCTGCATGTGCAGGAGGAACAGCGCGAGACGATACAGGCGGCCTTCGACATGTTGCTGGACAGCTACAGCCACAGCCAGACGCTGCGCATGGAGCTGAATCACACCCTGCTCGAACTATTGATACTGCGCTGCCAGTCCCTGCAGCCCGAGAACGCCCGCACCGGCACAGACCCGCGCATCAGCAAGGCCCGGGCGTTCATTGAAGCCCACTATGCGGAGGATTTCAGCGTCGCGGATGTCGCCGCGGCCTGCGCCCTGTCCGCCTCCAGCCTGGCGCATTTGTTCAAGCAGGAAACCGGCAACACGGTGATGGGCTGGCGCGATGAGAAGCGTATGACGCAGGCGGCGAGGCTGCTGCGCTCCACCCGCTGGCCGGTGCAGCGCGTGGCCCAGGAAACCGGCTACAGCGATGCCCCCTATTTTTCGCGCGCCTTCAAGCAGCGCATGGGGATGACACCGCGGGACTATCGACGTCGGTGAGAACGCCCGCCGCGGATTGCCCAGGTCCCGTCGTCCGCTGAATCCCCCGGCGAACCTGCTCCACTGGTGAACGGCCTGACGATCAGGGATACTTCACTTCCTGTGCAGGTCGCGACGGACGAAGTTAGCGGCGCCATGCAAAAACTGTAGCAAGGAGTGAGGCCCGGTGTTCACCTGGAAGAGCAGCTACAACATCGGCGACCAGGCCATTGACGAGCAGCACAAGGAGCTGTTCCGACAGCTGAATGCCATCGGCGAGTGCATTGCCGACGGTGAGGAGGACGACGCCACCCTGAGCGCCGCGCTGGACGATCTCATCGCCTACGCCGAACAGCATTTTGAAGACGAGGAAGCATTGATGGTGCGCGCCGGCGTGGACCCGCGGCACCTGAAACAGCAGCAGATGGAGCACCACTCGTTCACCTACGATCTCGGCAAGATGCGCGGGCTCATGGTGGTCTCCGACGTCAATGACGGTTACGACCAGCTGCTGCAGTTCGCGCTCAACTGGCTGATTTTCCACACGCTGCAAACTGACCAGCAACTGGGTGTGCAACTGAGAGCGTTACAGAACGGCAGCAGCCCTGATCAGGCCTATGAAGTAGCCCAGACGGTATCCTTTGGTCCCGCCATCAATCGGCCGGTCGTGGCCGCCCTGGTGCACCTGTGGACCAGCGCGATGGACACCGTGCACGAACTCGAGGCGCAGCTACGCGCCAGTGAGTCTACTCCCGCTTCAGGGCAGCAATAGCCTCGGCCGCCCGCGCATCGTCAGCGGGATCTGCCGGGATGGGAAATGTCACCCGGCGGGTCAAGTCGGCGAAGCGATGCTGGTACACCGCGGCAATCTGATCGTAGGTGCCACGCGGCACTACTTTCTCCAGCACCTCATCGGTGATCACAGCGGTCATGTCCTGCCAGCGGCCTTCCCGGGTCATATCCAGCAGCTGCTGGCCTTTTTCCTCCCAGCCGAACAATTCCAGACTCGGCCAGTAGGCGGGGGTTGAGAACAGGAAACCCAGTAACCCCCGTTGCTTTTCCCATTCCGCCGCGACCGTGGCCTCGTCTTTGCCGGTGGCCGTCAGGGGTCCCAGGATTAGCTTGAAATCGTCGCCACTGCGGCCGGCCTTCTCAAAGCCCGCCTGCAGCCGCGGCAGGCACACCTCACGCACATACTCCGGCGCCGTATTGGTGGGGTGGGTGATCATGCCGTCGGCGATGCGCCCCACCATGCGGGTCATGGCGGGACCTACCGCGCCACACAGCACCGGAATATCCGGGTGTTCGATGGGGCCGGGGTTAAAGAACGGCTGCAG
>JAZBPS010000308.1:0-13753 GCA_036353375.1 Halieaceae bacterium
GCCAGCAGATCGAAGACCTGGGCATGCAGCACTATTACCGGCATTGGGCGCACGCATTACACGCGCCCTTCTGGTGGTTGAAGTGCCTGTTCTGGGAAAGGCAGGACAGCAATCCGCTGGTCAGGTTGTATCATCGTTTTCTGGTGTGGGACCTGATGGACCGCCCCTGGGTAACGCGCGTTCTGGAGCGCGCCCTCAACCCGTTGATGGGTAAAAGCGTGGTGATGTATTTCCGGAAGGGAGCGACCTGATGTCGGGACTTTATCTGAGCAAGGGTCTGTTTCCACAGGAATTCCTGCGGCCCACGGTGGATTTCATTCTCGCCACCCAGGAGCCTGGCGGCGAGATACCGTGGTTCACCGGTGGCCACAGTGATCCCTGGGATCACGTGGAGGCTGCCATGGGGCTCACCATCGGGGGTGAGTATGAGGCGGCGGCCCGTGCCTACCGGTGGCTGGCCCAGACCCAGCTGGACGATGGCAGCTGGTGGGCGGGCTACCGCGGCCACGAGATCGACAATGGCGAGCGCCGCGAAACCAATTTTGTTGCCTATATCGCTACCGGGGTCTGGCACTACTACCTGATTACCGGGGATCGCGAGTTCCTCGCCGAGATGTGGCCGGTAGTAGAGCGGGCGATCGCATTTGTGCTGATTCTGCAGACGGAACACGGGGACATTCACTGGGCGATAAGCGCCGATGGCAGTGCCCGTGAGGATGCATTGGTCACCGGATGCAGCTCCATCTACAAAAGTCTCGAGTGTGCGCACAACATCGCCGTAACCCTGGGCCACAGCCGCCCCGCCTGGCTGAAGGCTCGCGCCCGGCTGGGCGACGCCCTGCGCAACAAGCCCGAGCGCTTTGACCGGACCTGGGAAAGCAAAGCCCGTTACTCCATGGACTGGTTCTACCCGGTGCTCACCGGCGTGCTGGATACGCAGAAGGCCCGTGCCCGGCTGGCATCACGCTGGCAGGAGTTTGTCGAACAGGGCCTGGGTTGTCGTTGCGTATCGGATGAGCCCTGGGTCACAGTTGCGGAGAGCTGTGAGCTGGTTTTGGCTTTGCTGGCGGCGGGCGATCACGCCAGGGCGGTAAACGTTTATAGCTGGTTACACCAGTGGCGCCTGGACGACGGTGCCTACTGGACGGGCTACCAGTTTGCGCTGGACATTACCTGGCCGGATGAGAAGCCCACGTGGACAGCGGGCGCAATTTTGTTGGCGGCCGACGCGCTCACGGAGCACACGCCGGCCTCGCAGCTTTTTACCCGCGTCAAGCTGCTTGAGGATGCCAGTGTTGGGGATGAGGATGCGGCCCTGTCTCGCGGCCGCCGTCGTTGACCAGGGCTAAAGCTTCTCCAGCAGCGCCAGGCTTTCCACCCGCTCCACTTCCCTGAACAAACCGGACTCCAGTGCGAGGCGGTACACCGTGTAGGGTGCCTGGCCGCCCCGGTGTGCGTCAGTGAACACATCGTGAATCGCCAGCGTGCCGCCGCGCAGCAGGTGTCCCTGCCAGCAGCGGTAGTCGCAAAGTGCTGCGTCCAGGCTATGGCCGCCGTCTATAAAGACCATGGCCAGCGGCGTGGTCCAGTTATAGGCGGCCTGCTCTGAGCCTGCGACCACCGGCACCACGCTGTCGCTGACGCCGGCGCGGTCCAGGTTGCGGCGGAACTCACGAAAAGTATCCACCACATCCAGGGTGCTGTCGTAAAGGCTGGGATCGTGAAACCACTCTCCGGGCTGGTGCTCCTCGGAGCCACGATGGTGGTCCAGTGCAAACAGCTTGTGGCCGTTTGCCGGCATCGCCAGCGCCATGCAGATCGTCGACTTGCCACAGTAGCTGCCGATTTCCAGCACCGGGCCGCGGCTGGCCGCGCGGGCTGCTGCCGCTGCCAGCGCAGCGGCCTCGGCATCCGCCAGGAAGCCTTTTATGTCATCCCAGAAAGGGGGCCGCAGAAAGTCCAATTAACGACGGGTCGGGTAGGGCGAGCGGTCGCTTTTGCCGGTGCTGGAGGCCGTGGGGGCCGGCGGCGCGACCAGCTGTGCTTCCAGTCGATAGACATCCTCGGGGCTCAGCAGACCCGCCTGCAGCTTCAATCGCAGGAGGTTGTTCACGTAGTCATAGCGCGCATTGGCGTAGTCCCGGCGCGCCTGGAACAGGGTGTTCTGCGCGTTCAGCACATCCACCACGTTACGGGTGCCGACTTCGTAGCCGGCGGTGGTCGCGTCCAGGGCGGATTGCGAGGACACGATACTGAGCCGACGGGCGTTCACGCGAGCCACATCGTTGATTACGGTCATGTGCAGCGAGCGCGTGTCTGTGACGGTGTTGCGCATCAGGTTTATGCGATTTTCCCGCGCAGCAATGTACTCCTGGGCTGCCTGACGGCGCTGCGCACTGATACGGCCGCCGCTGAACAGCGGCACGTCCACCCGCACCTGGTACACCTCCAGTTCGCGGTCGGCGTCGGGCGATATCAGGAACAGCGACGGCGGGTCTTCGGTGCGGGTACCACGGGTTTCTGTGTCACTGTAGGAAATCCGGCCGCTTACGGTGGGCAAGTGCTCCGATGCGAACGCGCGAGCATTCTGGCGCGCCGCTTCTTCCAGGTAGCTGGCAGCGCTCAGGCGGAAGTTGTGGTCCAGGGCGAAGTCCACCCAGGCGGCACGATCTGCAGGCTCCGGCGACTTGATTTCGAAATCATCGCTGAGCAAATGCAGGTTGGAATGGTAGCGTCCGGTCAGCACCGAGAGACGCTCAATGGCGACGTTCAGGTTGTTTTCGTCGGTGATGCGCTCAACCCGTGCGAGGTCATAGGCGGCCTGCGCCTCATGCACGTCGGTGATTGCAATCAGGCCCACTTCAAAGCGCTGCTGGGTTTGCTCCAGCTGGCGCTGGAAGGCGCGCTCTCTCGCCTGAGATGCCTCCAGGTTGTCCTGGGCGCGCAGCACACCGAGGTAGGATTCAACCACGCGAACGATCAGGTCCTGCTGGTCTGCGGCGAAGGTGGCTTCAGCCTCCTTGCTGCGCTGCTTGCCGGACTTGAAGGAGAACCAGGCTGGCATGTTGAAGATCGCCTGGTCCAGCGATACCTGGTAGCCGGTGTCTTCGGTGTCCACGATCGTGGTGTTCTCGAAGATATCGAGGCCGTTGTCGGTTACGTTTACGGCGTTGGCAACGGTCTCGGTGCGATTGTCTGTGTACTGGTAGTTGCCCTGAACCTGCGGTAGAAGCGCCGCCAGTCCAAGTCGCTCCAGCTCAAGATTGGCCCGGTAGCTTGCCTCAGCGGCCTTTAGCTGGGCGTCATTCTGCAGTGCCAGTTCGTAGATTTCCCGCAGCGTATCGGCTTGTGCTGCAGCTGCGAATGCGCCGCTCAGCGCCAGGCCAAGGGTGGCAGTCTTGAGAGTGTGAACCAGGCGTTTCATTGCGTTTCCTTGCCGATACCGAACATGTTATTTCCAGGTCTGTCGCCCGTCCTGACTGCCTGATACCGGCAGTCGCGCTGGCATGACTTTGGCGTGACTCTGGCATGACAGCAGACTGTCTGTGAAATAAGCCGTCGCATGCGTAGTGGCACGAGGGGGTTTGTCTCTCCGGTATGGTGTCAGTGCGTTTGAGGATAACACGTGTGTTCCGGTACCTGTGCGCCGGTACACGCATCTCTGCAAATGCACCTCTCTACGGGCTCTGCAGGCAGTCCTGCACATGCACCCTGGCACTTGCGCCCTTGCACTTGCAACGCCACCCCTGCAAACGTGCTCCAGTACTCCGGTGGTAGCGTATGATACCGTCCGTTGCGCCCGGCTGAAACATGGAATATGTCCCTTATTTGTGCAAAGGTTAATGCTAGACTGCCGTGCGGCTGTTGTATCGATGCATTGCGTCAAGTCACATCCGGGCCGCGACGAACGGCAGGCACACAGCAGCGGCTGGCATCAAGTAAGCGCAGAGCCAGCAAGGGCTATCGCCCATGTGGCAGGCCATCAGCGAAACAGGGACTGTAGCAGAGACAGGGGCGGGCGCGTTGAGCGATTCTTCCTTCAGATATTCGGTAGATCTCGTGGGGCTGCATGCAACCTGCGAGGCGAACTACGCCCGACTGATGCGGCTGTTTCCCGACTATGAAACGTCAAACCTGCGGGAATTCGAGCTGCCCACGGGCGAGCGTGTGCGCCTTGATGTCGTCGAGCGTTGTCGATATACCACGCTGTTCAGCGTGTGCCAGCGTGGCGGTGAGGGTTGGCTGGCCTCTCCCCGCTTTGAGCTGCGCGCCTACCACGATGCACGCATGGTGGAAGTTATCCGCTTCCAGTCTGCGCGTCAGGTTAAGCCTCGCTACGAGTACCCCAACGAGGACATGCTGATGCCGGACGAAAAGCTCCAGCAGAACGCATTCCTGGCGGATTGGCTAAGCCATTGCCTGACCCAGGGCCAGGCCGTACTGGACATAACAACGCCCCGCGCAGGCACCGTAGACGCATCATGAACGATGCGCTGATGCAAATTGCCGCAGCGGGCAATCCGCTGCGACTGGTCCAGATTACCGATACGCACCTCAAGCAAGAGGCCGGTGGCAGCCTGGTTGGCATGAACACTGATAACAGTCTTGCCCACGTTATCGATCTGGTGAAGCGCGAGCAGCCTGCTATCGATCTGGTACTGGGTACCGGCGATATTTCAGACCACGGCAGCGAAGAGGCCTACCAGCGAGCAGCGGTATTCTTTTCCAGGCTGGAGGCCCCGGTTCTCTGGCTGCCCGGTAACCACGATGACGCCAGCGCGATGAATCGGGTATTGGGACAGCAGGGCAAGTTGCTGCGGGCAGCCGTTGGCGGCAACTGGATAGTGGTTCTTTTGAACTCCCAGATTCCCGGCGAAGTAGGCGGTGAACTGGGCGCAACCGAGCTGGCCTGGCTGGAAGAATGCCTGCAGTATGCCGAGCGAAACCAGCTCCACTGCCTGGTATGCCTGCACCACCAACCGGTGCCCATGGGCTCGGCGTGGATTGACACACAGATGGTTGCGGATCGAGAGAGCTTCTTCGCCACCCTTGCCCGCTACAGCTGCGTGCGCGGCGTGCTCTGGGGTCACGTGCACCAGCAGCTTGATGCAGAACGCGACGGCGTCCGCCTGATGTCCACACCCTCCTCTTGCATCCAGTTTGCCCCCAATAATGACGACTTCAAGATCGACGATATCGCGCCCGGCTACCGTTGGTTGGAGCTCTATGCTGACGGACGTATCATCACCGGCGTTTCCCGGGTAGAAGGC
The DNA here is from genome assembly GCA_036353375.1 of Halieaceae bacterium. Classification (GTDB taxonomy): domain Bacteria; phylum Pseudomonadota; class Gammaproteobacteria; order Pseudomonadales; family Halieaceae; genus JANQIO01. Next base: position 5,271 of record JAZBPS010000308.1, read on the forward strand.
GTTCGATTTGAGGTTGACCTGCAGTCCAGCGGCTACCTTTGACCCGTTGATAGCGCGAGCGGCCCCGGGGGTTGTTCAGGGGGGGGCTGGCGCTGGACACGGGCGCCTGCTAAAACGGCACGGGCCGCGCGGCGGTTACTGCAGTATCCTTATCCCCGGAACGAGTTTGCGGATCGCGAATGAGCACAAATTACACCTCTGAAGACATTGAGGTCCTCACCGGCCTTGAGCCCGTGCGCAAGCGGCCGGGCATGTATACCGATACCACCCGGCCCAACCATCTGGCACAGGAAGTTATAGACAACAGTGTGGATGAGGCGCTGGCGGGTCACGCCAGCGAAATCAGCGTAATCCTGCATAAGGACGGTTCCATCACGGTCACTGATAACGGTCGTGGCATGCCGGTGGATATGCATCCTGAGCAGAAAAAGCCGGGTGTTGAGGTCATCCTGACCACCCTGCATGCGGGCGGCAAGTTTTCCAGCAAGAACTACCAGTTCTCCGGAGGACTACATGGAGTCGGCGTTTCGGTGGTTAACGCGCTGTCTGCTGAGTTGTCGGTAACGATTCGCCGTGGCGGGCAGGTGTACACGATGTCCTTTGCCGGCGGCGAGACCGCCAGCCCTCTGGAAGTGATAGACAGCTGTGGCCAGCGTAATACTGGCACCAGCGTGACCTTCCGTCCGGACGCCCGTTATTTTGATTCCGTCAATTTTTCGGTACCGCGGTTGCGCCACATTCTGCGGGCAAAGGCCGTACTCTGCCCCAAGCTTCGGGTGAAGTTCACCGACGAGGCGAAGAAGGAAACGGAAGAGTGGTATTACGAGGACGGGCTCACCGATTACCTGGCCGATGCCACCATCGATTTCCCCGTTATACCAGAGGAGCCCTTTGTCGGCAGCTTTGCTGGCAGCAACGAGGCTGTGGACTGGGCTATACAGTGGCTGCCGGAAGGAGGCGAGGTTGTAGCAGAGAGCTACGTCAACCTTATACCCACAGCCCAGGGCGGCACCCACGTCAACGGCTTGCGCACGGGATTGCTGGACGCAATGCGGGACTTCTGCGAACTGCGCAACCTGTTGCCCAGGGGCGTGAAGCTATCGCCGGATGATATCTGGGACCGCTGCGCCTATGTGTTGTCATCCAAGTTGGAGGACCCCCAATTCTCCGGTCAAACCAAGGAACGACTGTCCTCCCGCGAAGCCGCGGCTTTCGTTGCCGGCGTGGCCAAGGACGCCTTCAGCCTGTGGCTGAACCAGCACACGGAAAGCGCGGAAAAGCTGGCAGAAATGTGTATTTCCAATGCCCAGAGCCGTCTGCGCAGTGCCCGCAAGGTGGAGCGCAAACGGGTATCCGCAGGGCCCGCGCTGCCCGGCAAGCTGGCCGACTGCTCCGGACAGGATCCGGACCGTGCAGAACTCTTCCTGGTGGAGGGCGATTCTGCCGGCGGTTCTGCCAAGCAGGCGAGGGACCGGGAATTCCAGGCCATCCTGCCGCTGCGCGGCAAGATCCTGAATACCTGGGAGGTGGATTCCCAGGAAATCCTCGCGTCGCAGGAGGTGCATAACATTTCGGTGGCGCTGGGAATTGATCCCGCCAGCGACGATCTATCGGGGCTGCGCTACAACAAGGTTTGCATACTCGCCGACGCAGATTCCGACGGCTTGCATATCGCCACGCTGATCTGTGCGTTGTTTGTGCGCCATTTCCGGCCGCTGGTGAAGGCTGGCCATGTTTACGTGGCCATGCCACCTCTGTACCGCATCGACGTGGGCAAGGAGGTGTTCTACGCGCTCGATGAAGGCGAAAAACAGGGTGTGCTGGACCGTATCGAGGCAGAAAAGATTCGCGGCAAGGTGAACGTGCAGCGCTTCAAGGGCCTGGGCGAGATGAATCCACTGCAGTTGCGCGAAACCACCATGGATCCGGATACGCGCAGGCTGGTGCGTCTGGTGCTGGATGGGGGCGACGGTGCCAATAACATGTTGGACATGTTGCTGGCCAAGAAGCGCGCGCCCGACCGCAAAGCCTGGCTGGAGAAAAAAGGCGATCTCGCCGAGGTCCTCTGACAACCTTCACGGCGCCGGGGAGCAGCACCATGGAAGCGAGCTACTTTGTATTCGGCACCAACGATATGTTGCTGGCGGTCGCATTTTACGATGCCCTGTTTGACGGCACAGGCTATAAAAAAGTTCACGCTGAGGGACGCATGACCCTGTGGGTGAACGGCGACAATATGTTTGCCCTGGCAGAGCCCTACGACGGAGAGCCTGCGACCGCCGGCAATGGCACCATGCTGGGCCTGAAGCTGGACAGCCCCGAGGAGCTGGACCGTCGCTACCGACGGGTGCTGGAGCTGGGGGCGCCCAGCGAGGGCGAACCCGGCGTCAGGTCTGGACGCTATTCAGCGTATTTCAGGGATCCGGACGGCAACAAGCTCTGCCTGTACGTCTAGGCGCCGCAGCGGTAGATGCCAAACCGGCGGGTGCCGCTTTCCGATACCTCGGTTTCCGCCACGATCGTATCGGCCCCCATATCCGCCGCCGCGTTTCGGGCCAGCGTCTCCAGTTCAGTGGCCACTTTGCTGGATTTGCGATCGAAGCTGGCGAGATCAGCCTTGGTAGACGATGTGGTGGAGCCAAGTTTTTTGCAGCTATCTGCCACCGCGGTCACCACCGTGACCGTCTGGCCGCCCTCACTAAGCTTCACCCAGGTACAGCCGCCCAGGCTGAGGGGCGCCAGCAGCAGCGCGGTGGCAATGAATCTGGTCATAGTGGTTTGTCTCCTGCGTAGTCGGCTTGCGACCTGTCCAGTCCGGGCTTGCCGGGTGCGGCCGCCGTCTTTTAGACGTGTGATGTGCCGATGGGTTCAGCGTCAAGCGTAACACGGTTACGGCCCTGCGCCTTGGCATGGTAGAGGGCGCGGTCAGCCGCGCGAATCAGGCGGCCGCTGTCATAGTCCTCGAAAGCCGCGCTACTGGCGATGCCTACACTGATCGTTACCCAGCGCTGTCGGGCGTCGTCACCATGGCGCAGGCGCAGCGCCTCGACGGCTGTGCGGGCCTCTTCGCCCAAACGGCGGGCGTCTGCTGCGGAGCAGTCGTACCACACCAGGATGAATTCCTCGCCCCCGTAACGCCCAGCCTTGTCCAGCGGTCTCTTGAGTGTGGTGCGCAGGGCGCCAGCGAGGCTGCGCAGGCACTGGTCACCTTTGACGTGTCCGTAGTGGTCGTTGTAATCCTTGAAAAAATCCACATCGGCCATGGCGACGGCGATATCGACCTTGTCCCGCTTGGCCTGGGCGCAAATCTTATCCAGGTCCAGGGCGAAAGCGCGGCGGTTCAGCAGGCCTGTGAGGCCGTCAAACATGGCCAGCTCATTGAGTAGCTGTCGTCCCAGGTAGTTCTCACGGTGGGTGTACTCGCGGGCGTAGGCACCCGCAATACCCATGACGTTGAACAGCGCGATGTTGAAACAGTTTACCGCCATATTGGGCAGCGGGAAGCTGAAGAAGAGTTGTGACAGGGGATACGTCAGGCTAACCATCACCCCGGTCAGTGCCGCCTGGTAGAAACGCAGCCCGGTCAGGAAGTAATTGGCGGTGAGGATGATCAACATGGACATAGCCGGCGAGTACATCGCCTCGCGATTGGTGATGCCGTTGGTCTGCGCGGTGGTCACGCCATAGGTCAGCACAGTCAGGATGATGCAGAGCTGGGCAATGCGATATTGTCGAAGGTATACGGGGATGGCCAGGACCAGCAGGGCCATCACCTGTATGCCCCTGGGCACCGCGAGCTCCCTGAACACTTCAGGTGGAAAACGCAGGTATTCCTGTCCCCAGAACAGCAGGGTCAGCAGCAGGGATAGTGGCAGCAGTGCGCGCAGCGGCTCCGGGCTGTGCAGCAGGGCATACTCGCGATATTCGGCTTCCAGTGCAGGTATGAAACGCAGTGAGCGGAAGCCCAGTGTGTACTGCCGGGAGTAAAGGGAGCCTTCGGTCTCGAGTATCTCATCGAGTGTCGCTTGTGAGGATTCTGCGTGCTGGACGGGTTCCATAAGCGGCATGCCCGTGGCCTCAGGAAGGCGTCAGAGCGGATATTACAGGGATTCTGCAAATTTTCGCACACCGGGGTCGTCCGGCAGCAGCGCCTGCAGGCGCCTGCCGTGACGCCTGGCCTCGTCGACCAGTCCAGCCGCTTTGGCATAGGTTGCCAGTGCCAGCAGCAGGTCGGGATTTTCGGGCGCCTCTCTCAGCAGGGGGCGCAGTGTATCCAGAGCGCCCTGGGTGTCACCCGCGTCCTGCCGGGCGATGCCATAGACATAGCGATAACGAATACCTGTCTCCTCCAGTTCCGCCGCCCTCGCGAGGTGCTGCAGGGCCGCTTTCTTGTCGCCCTGCCGGGTTTCCAGCAACCCCAGTGCATACCACACAGCAGCTTCACCGGGCGCAACGCCTGTTGCGTCCTGCAGCAAAGCCCTGCCCTCGGCATCGCGCCCCTGCAGGCGCAGCAGGTCCGCCTGGTTAAGGTAGGCGGCAACCAGCTGGGGATTGAGGCGTATAGCTTTGGCATAAGCGTTCTCGGCCGGTGCATACAGGCGCCTGGCGACGAGGAAAACCCCCATCTCCAGCAGGCCTTCCGGGGTGTCTGCCTGCTGCCCCAGGACATCGAGGTACTCCTCGAATATCGCATTCAGCCTGGCTGCGTCGTTGCTGCCAATCTGTTCCAGCGGTACTTCCGCCAGCATACGTGCCACTTCCAGGCGAACGGCCCGGTTGTTGTCCTTTATCAGGGGAGATAGAGCGACATAGCGTGCCTGGATGGACAACATACCGAGGCTGCTGACCGCGGCCCAGCGCAGCATCGGGTCCTCACTGGTGAGCAGCGTCGCAGCGGTGTCAAGGGCGGCCTGGTTGCTGAAGCTGCCCAGCTCGCTCATTGCCGTGGCGCGCCAGATCACCGCAGCGTCTTCCGCGAGCGCCAGCGACGCCAGGGATGGCACTGCGCGGCCGTCAGCGCGGCGCGCCAGCACCATCGTCCGCGCGGGATGATTGCTGGTGTCTTCGAAGCTAACCCCCCAGTCCCTAAGCGTATCCACCGCCCACTGGTTATCGCGATCACCGTGGCACTGGGTACAGGCGTTGGGTGTTCCGATGACAAGGCTGAGGTCCGGCCTTGGTACGCGCATGCTGTGGTCGCGGCGTCCGTCGATCACCATGTAATTCTGCTGGGGCATGTGGCAGCCGACACAGGCAGCGCCCGCAGACGTTGCCGCATGGTGATGGTGCGAGGGCGCCTCGTAAGCACTGCTTTTGTGGCATTGGGTGCATACAGCGTTGCCCGGAGCGCGCAGTTGGTTGCTGTGTGGCTCGTGACAGTTCGAGCAGACAACCCCGGCCTGGTACATCTTGCTCTGTATAAACGAGCCGTAGACATACACCTCGTCAAGGATCTGGCCATCCGGGTGGTAAAGCGGCGCCTGTAACAGCGCAGGGCGATGCGTCGCCAGCAAATGCTTGCCGTATTCATACTCGCCGATTGTGCCCCGGCGCGCGTGGCAGCGACCGCAGTTTTCGACCTGCAAGGAGCGCCCCAGGGGAAGTCTTCGCCGTGCGATTTTTTCACCTTCCGGCAGGGCCCAGGCGCCGCGCTCGGACAGCTGTACCGGGAATCCGCTTTGCTCCAGTTGCGCCAGTTCGCTCGCTTCCGCTGCCTCCACGTGAGCACGGCCCGGCCCGTGGCATGCCTCACAGCCCACGTTGATCTCTGTCCAGGTGGTGGCGTAGCTGTCGCTGACGGGGTTGTAGTTTTTGCTGAGTCGGGTGCTGTGGCATTCAGCGCACTGCAGGTTCCAGTTCTGGTAGGGACCGGTCCAGTGCAGCGGGTCCGCAGCGCTTAACGCGTCGTCGGGATAGAGATGAAACCAGCGCTGGCCGCCCTCGGAGGCAGGGCGCGTATCCCATGCGATTCCCAGCGCCTGAAGCCTGCCGCCAGGAAACGCAACGAGATACTGCTGCAGCGGATCCACACCGAAGGTGTATTCAATGCGGAACTTTTGTAATTCGCCGTCGGCGTTGTCAGTCTCTACCCAGAAACCGCTTTCCTGCCTGAAGAAGCGCGATGTAACACCGGCGTAGCTGAAGCGGGCATCGGTGAAGTCGCCCAGTACCGTGGCGTCAGTTGCGGGCTGCATTGCGAGGTCGTGATGCGAACCCTGCCAGTGCTGGTAGGCAGTTTCATGGCAGCTTCCACAACGGGTCGAGCCCACCCAGTTCTGATCGGCGGCAGGGCCAGGCGCTGCGGCGAGCGCTGCGGTAGCGCAGATGACCCCCACAGCTGCGAGCAGGGCGGCTGGCCACCGCAGCATGCCCTACTCCGCCTTATCGGAAAGATGCGCCTCAACCATATCGAGCAGCATGCTGTAGGTCCCGTGGATCATCGCCTCGAGATCGGCGTGGGGAAGTGACGGGTCCACCGGCTGGCATTCACAGCGGTAGAACACCCGGCAGCTGTCATCATCCAACGCCTCGACCCGGGCACTGGCGAGGTAGTCGGTGACCGGCAGCGGCAGCCCCTGGGGAATCGTGTAGCTGAAGCTCATGGTCGCTGCATCGCGCGACTGCAGGACCTCATCGATAGGATCCATGCCGTTGATGTGCAGCCGACGGGTCATGCCGATGCCTTCCCCGATAAGCTCCACCCGGTCTATGCCGCCGGACCACTCCATATTGCCGAAGTCCTCCAGAACAGCCCAGACACGGGATGCCGGGAAGTTGAGATCACGCTGATAGTCAATTTGTGCCATGGCCCTGCCTCAAAGTGATGTGTGTCCGGATTATATGCCGCTGACGCAAGGGCTGCGCTAGTTAAGCTGGTGTAGGGAGTTGCATGCTTGAACCCGGCTGCACCGGGTATGCCAATCAGGCGGTCAGGGGCAGCGGACAGTAGGGCGGATCGCTTTCCAAAGCCAGCCGGGGGGTGATACTGGCTTGCCACAGGCGCTCGCTCAGAACTCTGGGTTTTTCGGTGGCGCCGCTGCACAGCCAGTCGGCGAGTCCGGCGGCAACGTCGGCGAAGTGCACCCTTGGGGCACGCGGTGCGTGCGCCAGCCACTGGGACAACATGTCGTGGTCCAGCGCGTCCATGGCGGTGGCGTAGCCGAGCCGGGTCAGGGCCAGCGCATTGGAAAGCTGTTCCGTCTGGCCCGCCAGGGGCTTGGTCAGGGAGGGTTTGCCCAGCTGCAGGCACTCCGAGATAAGCTCGAAGCCCGCATTGCAGATGACACCACGACAACGGTGCAGGTCCCGCTTGAAGCCGACAATACAGGTAGGGTGGCGCCGGACGTTGTCCAGCTGCGCCTTCTCCAGGCCCGGTGCGTACTGCACAAAGCGGTAATCGCTGTGGCGATTCAGCCAGCGCGTTACGGTGTCCTGATCCTCAAACGGCAGATAGACCAGGTAGTCATCACCCTGTTCAGTGTCCGGATCGCCAAGGTCGAGAATCGGAGGCAGGGTGCTGTCGTCATAACGATGCCAGTGCAGTCCCAATCCCGTGTTTACGGGTGCGAAGTTGCCCATGATCAGCGTGGACAGCCAGTCGTCTCCGGCGCGGGGGGCTGCGCCGCCAAAAGCGTATTGGTGCCCAATACCAATGCAATTTACGCCCCGCAGTTTGCAGGCCCACGCGGTCACCGGCTCATAGTCGGTCACGACAAGGTCGTAATCCTGCACGTCCAGCGTCCACACATCGCGCAGGAACTGTGGCAGGTTGTTGTCGATGACAGTGCGCAGATGGTCTATGTGGCCGTCCACGGTGCTGAAGGTCAGTCCCCGGCGCCAGGCGAAATCGCCAAACAGCTCCATGTCAAAAAGCTTGCTGCGGTCGCGCCCGGAGAACAGCCAGTGAACGTCGGCGCCATGGCCTGCCAATGCCAGCGCCATGGCGCGGGCCCGGCTGATATGCCCCTGCCCTGTCCCCTGTACACCGTATAGTATCTTCATCAATAGAGCCCCAGTACCGAACAGGCGAACAACGCTATACCGGTTCCCATGCAGGCGCCGGCCAGTATGTCGCCCGGGAAATGCACGCCCAGCAGCACCCGTGACAGTCCAACCGCTGAACACCACGCCAGCATGGGTGCGGCGGTACTGCCGTACACCACACACAGACAGGCCACCAGCAGGAAAGATGCAGAGCTGTGGCCCGAGGGAAAGCTGAACTGGTCTGAGGCGACCACCAGGGAACGAAAACCCGGCACCAGTTGAGACGGGCGCCTGCGTCGCAGGGAGTTCTACAGAACCCAGTACACAGGCCTCTCGATAGATATGGCGAGGGCGATAGCGAGCACCAGACTGCCCACATCCTCCACGCCCATCAGAATAAGCAGCAGGGGCACCAGAACATGGAGATAGCCATCGCCGGAACGCGACACGGCACGCGCCGGCACGATAAGCAGGTAGCGCTCACCGTTTTTGAACAACCA
>JAZBPS010000309.1:0-5798 GCA_036353375.1 Halieaceae bacterium
GATGGGGAATCCCGCGCTGAACATCAAGGCGCGGAGATTGCGGCGGTGCACATCGAAGGCGGCAGAATCATCTCGCGGCGGCGCTTCCAGCGGTACCTGCACATGCAGCGCGCCACAACCGGCTGCGCCGATGGCAAAGAAACGTGAACAGCGCACCGCGTCCACCAGGTGCACACCCACCATAGCGCCAAAGCTGAAGGCTGCGATGTCCACGCTGCGCCTGCCCATGAAGCGGCGCAGGCCCGGCGCGATAATCGCCGCAAAATGCTGCGGCCTTGCCTGCCTGAAAACATCGCCCGAGGCACCCAGACCCGGCATATCCAGTGTCCACAGCGCGCGCTCCCGGCGCAGCCTGTCGATGTTGGCATACCAGTGGTTCCAGGAGCCAAAGCCCCCGTGCAGCAATAATAACGGCGGGCCGGCGTCGCTCCACTGCTGCCACTGCAGGCGGCCATTGCCACAGGGGGTAAAGTGCTGTTCGGCAGACTCCAGCAGTCTCGCCGCGCTTTCAGCGAGACCGCCGGAGGAAGGAGACGACGTCATGCGTGCTTGAGCATCTCCAGGATGCTGGAGAAATCACGCTGGCCATTGCCCGCGCGCTGGTGTTCCTCGTACAGGTCCCGGGCGAGCTGGCCCATGGGGTTCTCAAAATCGGCGGTGCTGGCGATCTCTGCCGCCAGCCCCAGATCCTTGACCATCAGGTCAACCATAAAGCCGGGCTGGTAGTCGTTGCTCGCCGGGGCCGATTCCATCACGCCGGGATAGGGGTTGTAGACCTCCAGCGACCAGTTGCGCCCGGAGCTCGCCAGCATGATTTCCGACAGTACCCGCGGATCCAGCCCGTGGCGCGCGCCCATCTCCAGCGCCTCCGCAGTGCCGATCATATGGATGGCCAGCAGCATGTTGTTGCAGCCCTTGGCCACTTGGCCGGCGCCGGCGGGGCCAGCGTGGAAGATGTTGCGCCCCATAGCCGACAGTATCGGGCGCGCCCGTTCAAACGTCTGCGCCTCGCCACCACACATGAAGGCCAGAGTACCCGCTTTGGCCGCTGCCACCCCACCGGATACCGGGCAATCCATAAAGCCGATGCCCAGCCCGGCGGCTGCTTCACCAACCTCCCGCGCCGTATCCGCATCGATGGTGCTGCAGTCCAGCACCGTGACAGCGGGCGTCAACTGCGCCAGAAGACCTGCATCGGCGGGGGCATTTCCCAGATAGGTACTGCGAACGTGTTTTCCCGCGGGGAGCATGGTGATCACGCACTCGGCATCGGCACAGGCCGCTGCGGCGCTGTCAGCGACGCGGGCACCGGCGGATTCAAGCTCGGCGCAGGCGTCTGCCACAAGGTCGAAAACCGTTACCGCATGTCCCGCCCCCAGCAGGTTGTTCGCCATGGGGCCGCCCATGTTGCCCAGGCCGATAAACGCTACCTTTGCCATACCGGTTCTCCTCAGTGACCAGGCTGTGACAGATCTGCCAGCGGGTTTTGCGGCCACGGGGCCTGGAAAAAGCCGTCTATGACTTCTGTAGGGACCGCGCGGGAGCTGGCGTAGGCCCACTGCGGATTGCGGTCCTTGTCGATCAGCAGGGCACGCACCCCTTCAGCGAACTCCGGATGCCGCACAATATTGGTGACCAGCTGAATTTCCGCCTGGAACACCTGGGCCAGGGAGGCGTGGCGGGTCTCCTGCAGCTGCCGGTGAATCCACAGCGCCGCCAGCTTGCTGCCGTGGGCCAGGCTGTCCCGCGCCCGGGTCAACCAGCTGTCGTCGCTGTCTATGCCGATGATGTTATCGATGATGTCGTGCACGCTGCCCGCATCACACAATTCAGCAATGGTCGCCATATGCGACGCCACCTGTCCCGGCGGCAGCTGCGCGGCGCTGTGCCGGGTGACGTCGCGCAGGGCGTCTCGGACCCGTGCGTCGGCAGTATCCACCGTGTAGGACTGCGCCAGCAGGGCGTCCAGTACTGCCTGCTTGTACTCAGAGCCGATGAAACGATCAGCAATGCCGGTATAAATGGCATCGGCCGCGTTGATGCTGGCGCCGGTGAGTGCCAGGAACTCCCCGGCCCGACCCGGCATATGATTCAGAAACCAGCTGCCCCCCACATCGGGGAACAGGGCGATGGTGACCTCGGGCATGGCGATGCGGGTTTTCTCCGTCACGATGCGATGTGAGCAGCCCGCCATAACGCCCAGGCCGCCGCCCATGACGATGCCGTGCCCCCAGCACACCAGTGGCTTGGGCCAGGTGTGCAGCGTGTAGTTCATGCGGTATTCGCGGGCAAAGAAAGCCTCGGCGTACTCGCAGGGCCCGCCGGGTGTTGCCACCGCCGAGGCGTGCAGCGCCTGCACATCGCCGCCGGCGCAAAACGCCTTGTCACCGGCACCGTCGATGAACACGGCAGCGATGTCATCATCGACCGCCCAGGCATCCAGCTTCTCCTGCAGCAGGTCCACCATCTCCAGGGTCAGGGAATTAAGCGTGGCCTCGACGTTCAGCGTGATACGGCCTAGCTTGCCCGCCGCTGCCGGCAATTCCTCGAACAGAACCGGTGCAGTCATCAGGCGTTCTTCCACTCGGGCCTGCGCTTCTCCAGAAAGGCGTTGACGCCCTCGCGCTGGTCCTGTGTGCTGAACAATTCGACAAACTTCTGGCGTTCGTAGGGAAGCGACTTTTCAATAGCCCTGTCCCGGGCCTGGTGTATCAACTCCTTGCAGGCGCTCACGCTGATCGGGCTCTGCTCACCCGCCTGCGCCGCCAGGGCCAGGGCCCGGGTCAGCGCGGTGCCGGATTCAACCACCTCCTCCACCAGCCCGATACGCTCTGCCGTGGCGGCGTCGATGCGCTCGCCGCAGAGAATCATCTTCTTGGCCCAGCCTTCTCCCACCAGCCAGGCAAGCCGCTGGGTGCCGCCGGCGCAGGGCAGCAGGCCAACCCTGGCCTCCGGCAGCGCCAGGCTGGCCTGTGCCTCGGCGATACGAATATCGCAGGCCAGGGCAACCTCAAGACCACCCCCCATGGCGAAGCCATTGATGGCCGCGATGCTGACGCCGCGAAAGTCCGCCAGACACTCAAAAGCCTCGCCAAAGTATTGCGCCATATCCCTGGCGGTGTCCGGGTTGCCATCGGCAAACAGCTTCAGGTCGGCCCCGGCGGAGAAAAACTTCTCGCCCGCACCGGTCAACACCAGGGCCCACACATCCCGCATCCCATTGAGCGTCTCGACCAGGGATTTCAGGGCCGGCAGGCTCTCGACGTCCCAGGTGTTGGCGGCGGGATTGTCGATGGTGATGACCGCCGTATGGCCGGTGATCTCAACTTTCAGTTTGTCAGACGTACTCAGGCTCATTGAATAACCTCCAGTGCCCCTTCCATCAGCAGGCGGCGTGAAATGATGACGCGCATGATTTCGTTGGTGCCTTCCAGGATCTGGTGCACCCGGGTGTCGCGCACATGGCGCTCCATGGGGTACTCCTTGATGTAGCCATAGCCCCCAAAAAGCTGCAGGGCGTCGTTGCATACCTTGAAGCCCACATCGGTCGCGAAGCGCTTGGCCATCGCGCAGTAGGTAGTCGCCTGGCTGTCGCCGTGATCCAGCTTCCAGGCGGCCAGCCGGATCATCTGCCGGGCAGCCACGAGTTCTGTGGCCATATCCGCCAGACTGAACCGGGTAGCCTGGAAGTCGGCAATGGCCGTGTCGAACTGCTTGCGCTCCTGCACGTACGCCACGGCCTCTTCCAGCGCCTGCTGGGCCGTGCCCACGCTGCAGGTGGCAATGTTGATACGACCGCCGTCCAGGCCCTCCATTGCAATCGCGAAGCCCTGGCCCTCAACGCCGAGCCGGTTGGCGACGGGCACACGCACATTCTCAAAGGTCACGGTGCGCGTGGGCTGCGCTTTCCAGCCCATTTTCTCTTCGTTCTTGCCGTAGCTGATGCCACTGGCGTCCGCCGGCACCAGCAGCGCGGTGATGCCCCTGGGGCCGCTATCACCGGTGCGCAGCATCACCACCAGCACGTCGGTTTCGCCAGCGCCGCTGATAAACACCTTGCTGCCGTTGATCACGTAATCGTCACCGTCGACCACGGCGCTGGTGCGCAGGCTGGCCGCATCGGAACCCGCGCCGGGCTCGGTGAGGCAATAGGACGCCAGTTTGGCGCCCGTCACCAGGTCTGGACACCATTGGTCCACAACCGACTGGCTGCAATAGCGACCTATCATGTTGGTCGCCATATTGTGGATGGTGAGAAATGCAGCCGTCGTGGTGCAGCCCTTGCTGAGTTCCTCGACGATCAGGCTGGCGTCGAGGCGGCTCAGCCCCAGCCCGCCTGCGGACTCCGGGGTATACATCGCCATGAAGCCCAGCTCACCCGCCTGGGCCAGCGCCGCCTTGGGAAAATGGGAGGTCTCATCCCAGGCGGCGGCATTGGGTGCCAGTACTCCGCGGGAAAACGCTCGCGCGCTCTCGACAAATGCCAGCTGGTCGTCGCTGAAGGAAAAGTCCATGGACGCTTACTCGAAGCGCGCCATGATATCCGCGCCGAACAACTCCTCGTCTTCGGGGATGGCCTTGTTCACGGCCAGCGGACGGGAAATCCAGGTCTCGTTGACCAGGTCCCGCCAGGTGATGTTGTTATTGGTGCCGTTGCCGCCCCAGGAGCCGCAGCCCAGGGAAAAGGTCTGGCGCATGCCATTCCACAGGTTGCCGCTGTTGGAGGCGGCCTGGGGCTGGTTGACCATCACCCGGGAGGTACGGGTGCCGCTGGCGAAGCGCAGGATGTTGTCGTCGTTGTAACTGTAGATGCCGCAGGAATGCCCCTGGCCCTGATACGCCTGGATCGCATTGGTGAGTTCGATCGCTTCATCGATGTCCTTTACGCGGTACAGCGCCATGGTGACCGTCAGTTTCTCGCCCGAGAAAGGATAGTCGGGACCTGCGCCCGTTTCAGGCACCATCAGGAACTGCTTGCCTTCCGGCAGCTCTATACCCGCCATGCCGGCGATCTTGTGGGCCGGCTGGGCGACCATATCCACGTTGAGGTGGCCGTCTTTCCAGAGTGCGCCCTCCAGTTTTTGCTTCTCACTCTCGTCCAGCAGGTAGCCACCCTCTCGCTCCAGCTTGTGCAGCATCTCGTCGTAGATACTGTCGAACAGCAGCACCGCATTGTCTGAGGAACAGGAGGCGGCGAGATCCAGGGTTTTGGAGATGCGGATTTTTTCCGCCGCCTCATCGAGGTCGGCGCTGTCGTCTACAGCGATCACTGCATTGCCGACGCCCACCCCCAGCGCCGGTGTACCGGATGAATAGGCCGCTTTCACCATGGCAGCACCGCCGGTGGCCAGGATGCGGTCGCACTGGCGCATCAACTCGTTGGTGAGTTCCAGCGACGGCGTCTCGATGCCGATCACCAGGTCCTCGGGCGCGCCCATGCGCTGGAGCGCGTCGCGCATGTAGTCGCAGATTTTCTTGTTGGTGAGTTTGGCGCGGGGATGGGGCGCGATGATGATAGCGTTGCGACCCTTGAGGGCGGCAATGGCCTTGATCACCGGTGTCGCCTCCGGGTTGGTGGAGGGTGAAAGGGCACCGATCACGCCCACCGGCTTGGCAATCTTGACGATGTTGCGCTCAGGCAGTTCTTCAATGACGCCCACCGACTTGTCGTTGATGATGTCCATCAGCGCCGCCCGTGTCTTGCGATGGATTTTCAGGTACTTGCCGCTGTAGTTCCCGAGGCGGGTCTCATCCACCGTGAACTGGGCGATTTCCTCGGCGCGGTCCTCCCTGGCCAC
>JAZBPS010000310.1:0-6453 GCA_036353375.1 Halieaceae bacterium
ACGGTGGACTTCAATGCCTTTGGCGGCGGGGCGAGGCGCTTTTTCATCATGGGCGCGGAGTACACGCTGTACATCGTGCTGGCGTTCTACCTGCTGCGCTCGCCGCAGCTGCGGCACAGGTTCGCTATAGAGGCATCGTCGAAAACTGCTTAGTTAACAGTCCAGGCAGGTGTTTGCTCCGTCGTCGCGGTACCTTAGTCCTCTGGTGCTGCCTCTGCTGCGACCTCGGCAATCGCTTCCTCGATGGGCCCGATCAGTGATGCAGCGCGCGGATAGCCTGCGTAGGGTGCTATAAACAGCAGCATCTCGCGCAGCTCTTCCGGTGTGATCTCGCCACGCTTGAGGCTGGCTTTGGCCTGGATCTTGAAAGTGGTGGCCTCGCCTTTTTCGGCGATGATGCCCATCAGCAGGATGCGCTTATCCCGCATGGACAGCGTGTCCCGGGTCCACAGCTCGGCAAACAGCTGCTCCAGCATGATGTCGATAAAGGGCATGTTGCCCTCGGTAGGGGTCACCACGTCACCCGCATACACCTCTTCCAGCATCTTGCGGCCGCGTTCCCAGCGTTCTGTGTCACTCATTATTATTCTCCTGAGCTCTTTTCCGCGTGTGAGCTTCTAGTCCAGCGTGCCGAACAGCTTGTCGTACAGCAGGGTAATGGTGGCGTAGTTGCCCTTGTGCATATTCTCGTGGTGCACCGCGTGCTTCTCGCTGATCCAGGTCAGGCTGCGGTAGGGGAAAAAGGGCAGCTCGATCTTGCAGTGGTTGATCTGGTTCAGCTGTACGTACACCACGTAGCAAACCGCCACGGTCACCACATGCAGGTCGCCCATCACTAGCGCCAGCGCCGGTGTCATCAGCAGGAACAGGTTCAACCCCATGAAGGTTTCCAGCGGGTGTACGTAATGCGCGTCGATATAGGTCGGGCTGCGGGCCTGGTGATGCAGGGCATGCACCCGGCGGAAATAGCCCTGGCCGTGGAACAGGAAGCGGTGCATCAGGTAGTAGAAGAAGTCATACACCATCAGCATCAGGAAGATGTCTAACGGCGCGCGCCACCAGGGCTGCGCTTCCAGGGTTACAAAAAAGGGCGCATACACAAAGAAGTACGCGAGGTTGGAAAACAAACCGACGCGCTGGTTGGCTTTGATCGTGGGTTTGTACTTGGGTTGGGCCAGCTTGGGCTTGTCCAGCTCCAGGTTTTTGCTGCGCTCCTGGGACAGGGCGGGCACCAGGAATGCCAGCCACTTGGCTACCTTTGTCAGCACGATGATCAGCGCCAGCAGCGCCAGTCCTGCCTGCCAGTCATAGGTCATGCGGGTATCTCCGTTAGTGCAGTGAGTCTTTGGGTCAGCCGGCGGGCGTCTGTTGCCCCCAGGCTGTTCAGTAGATCCTTTGCCAGTTGTTCGATGTCGCGCGGCTGCTCGCCGAGCTCCTTGCCGAACAGCGGCGCCTCCAGTGCCAGGCCCCGATACAGGGCGCTGGCTGTATCTTTCAACTCCAGCAGGCGTTTTTTACCGACGCTTGCACGGAAACTCGCTTCCAGGCTGCGCGTGGCGGCGACCGCGTCGCTTATCATGGCCGCTCCCTGGGGCGTCAACTGCAGCTTGTGCTGTCGCGCATCATCCGGGTCGGGTTCGCGGTAGATATAGCCCAGAGCTTCCAGCTCCTGCGCGATGGCGCTGACGGCCTGCTTGCTGATCTCGTTGACGCGGGCGATGTCGCTGATGCGCCCGCCTTCGGGGCCGATCAACGGCAGCACCTGGGCGAAAGAAATTTTCAGGCCCGGGTGTCCACGCTGCCGGGTGGTGTCCATCAGCGCTTTCATCAGCTGGGTGCTGCAGCGCGGCAGCAACCAGCCCAGCGCGGGTTCGTTGCTCGCGTTGGGGGGCAAGGGGAAGCCGGCGCTGCAGTAAAGGCTGTACAGCCCCCGGGTGAAGCGCTCGAGGGTATCGGCGCCGACAATGCTGGCGAAGCTGCTGTCTACATCCGCCAGCAGGCGCGTACCGTCTGCGACAAGTTCTTCGCCACGGTCGGTGAGCACCACGCGTCGTGAGCGCCCGTCTGCGGGGTCGGGCACACGCTTGAGATAGCCGGCCGCCTCAATCTGTTTGATGACCTGGCTCACCGCCTGGCGCGATACCCTGAGGTTATCGGCCAGCTCGCCCAGGGGAATACCGTTGGGCGCAGCCAGCGCGATGTAGGGCTCGAAGTGCAGGCGCAAGCCACTGTGGCCGTACTCGTCGATCAGGCTGTGCATCAGCCGCGACTGCAGGTAGCGCGCCAGGCCGATAAGATGCCGCGGCAGGTTGGCGCGATAGTCTCGCCAGTCCTGCGGCGAAAGTGTCAGCTGTTGTGCATGGGCTGTCATGGGTCGCAGGGTAGGTGAGCCCCGGTTTTATGTCAATTCAATTGACAGTAAAGACAATAGGTGTTTAGTATTTTTGTCCCACTTAGCTAGCGGTACGACCATGACAACAATAATGAACGTGGGCTACATCGGGCTGGGCAATATTGGCGGTCCCAGCGCGCGCCACCTGATCACCGAACCCTATCGACCCCATGTGTACGACGTCGTTCCCGAGGCCGTGGATGCTCTGGCAGAAGCTGGCGCTGTGGGCTGTGGCAGTGTGGCTGAGCTGGCCGGTCAGTGTGCCCATATCGGCATCTGTGTGCGTGATGCCGGGCAGGTTGCGTCGGTACTGTACGGCGCAGGCGGTATCTTTGAGCATGCGGCCCGCGACACGGTCGTTGCCATCCACGCCACGGTCAGCCGCGAGGACATTCTGGGCTGGGCGAGGGACGCCAGCGAAAGAGACATCCACCTGATCGACGCCGGTATTTCCGGGGGGGCACAGGGAGCAGAAGCGGGCACCCTGGTCTACATGGTGGGTGGCGACGCCGCGGTGGTGGAGCGCGCCCGCCCGGTATTCATGACCTCCGCCGCCAACGTTGTGCACGCCGGCCCGCTGGGCGCCGGCATGGTGCTCAAGCTGTGCAACAACCTGATTACCTATCTGCAGTTCCAGGCCATGTCCGAGGCAGCGCGCCTCGCCGAGCAAAGCGGCATCGATGCCAATCTGCTGCGGGAGGTGGGCAAGACCAATGGCGTGGTAAGCGAACAGATGCACGGTTTCATCAGCGGCCGCAATGCCATGGCGGCAGCGGCCAGCGAGGCTGACCTTGAAGCCATGTTCGGACCTTTCGGCAAGCTGGGTGAAAAAGACCTGAGCTGCGCGCTCGAGTGCGCGGGGCAACTCGGCATCGATCTGCCCATGACCCGGGCGCTGCAGCCCCATGTCTACGACATGTTCATCAACCGTTTCTAAACGCGGGAGCCCTATGAATCCGGAAACACGCCTGCTCATCAACGGCGAACTGCGCCCCGCTGCGGGCGGCGCCACGTATCCCAACGTCAACCCCGCGACCGAGGAGGTCATGGGCGAAGTGGCCGACGCCTCGGCCGCCGATATGGATGCCGCCATCGCCGCTGCCAGGGCTGCTTTTGATGATACCGACTGGTCGGTTGATCACGCGTTTCGCCTGCACTGCCTTAAGCAGCTGAAGGCGGGGCTGGAGAAACACAAGGCAGCGCTGCGCGAACAGATTGCAGCAGAAACCGGCGCAACACTGGCAACCTGCGGCGACGCCGGCCCCCAGTGCGATGTGCCCATCGGCTTTATGGACTACACCCTGGAGACGCTGCCCCGGTTTGAGTGGCGTCGCAATATCGGTATTGCCGAGCCGCTGGGCCAGAAAACCGAGCGCCTGGTGGAAAAGGAGGCCGTCGGTGTGGTGGGCTGCATCACGCCCTGGAACGTGCCCCTGCAGATCAACCTGGCGAAGTGCATACCGGCACTGGCGGCGGGCTGCTGTGTGGTGTTGAAGGCCGCGCCGGACACACCCTGGTCGGCCACCCTGCTGGGTCGCATTGTGGCCGAGGAAACTGATATTCCGCCGGGTGTGTTCAACGTGATTACCGCCAGTGATCCGCGGGCAACCGGCGAGCAGCTGGTGCAGGATCCGCGGGTCGACATGATTTCTTTCACGGGGTCTACCCAGACCGGCAAGGCCATCATGGCGGCCGCGGCCCAGGGGGTGAAGAAATGCTTCCTGGAACTGGGCGGCAAGTCTGCCAATATCGTGCTGGACGATGCCGATCTCAATACGGCACTACTCAGTGCGCTGGCGGTGTGCTTTCACGCGGGCCAGGGCTGCGCCATCCTTACCCGGTTACTGGTACCCAGGGAAAAGCAGGCCGAGGTGGAGGCGCTGCTGCCCACCTATTTCGGATTCATTCAGTACGGCGATCCCCGGGGGGAAGGCCAGATCATGGGGCCCCTCATCAATGCGCGACAGCGCCAGCGGGTGCTGGACTATATTGAACTGGGCAAGCAGGAGGGCGCGCGCCTGCTGCTGGGGGGCGGTGTACCCGCGCACCTCGAGAAGGGGTTCTATGTGGAGCCCACTGTGTTCGTGGATGTCAGCAACGACATGCGCATAGCGCGTGAGGAGATTTTCGGGCCAGTGCTGTGTGTCATTGCCTACGATTCGGAAGAGGAGGCCATCGCCATTGCCAATGACTCCGACTACGGGCTGTCCGGGGCCGTGTGGTCAGCGGACGAGGCGCGTGCATTGCGCGTCGCCCGGCGCATCCGCACCGGCACCATCATGGTCAACGGCGGCAATTTCTATGCGGCGGACGCGCCCTTCGGCGGCTACAAGCAAAGCGGGATAGGCCGTGAGATGGGGCCCGAGGGCTTTGAGGAATATCTGGAAACCAAGACCATCGCCGTCGGGAGAAGCTGATGTTGGAAGGGAACACCTATATCGTTACAGGCGCCTCGCGAGGCTTCGGCCTGGCCTTCACCCGCGCCCTGCTGGCCGCCGGGGCAAACGTCGGCATGGTGGCGCGCAATGACGAGCTGCTGCAGCGAACGGTTGCAGAGCTGGACGATGATCGCGTGGTGGGAATTGCCGCAGACGTTGCCGACGCCGAACAGATCAATTCTGCTTTCGCGAGAATCAAGGCACATTTCGGCGCGCTCAACGGGCTGGTAAACAATGCCGGTCTTGCGCGCCCCAGCAGTATTGAGCATCTCAATCGCGATGAGGTCATGCTGCAGGTGAAGACCAATTACCTGGGCACCGTGTTCTGTTCCCAGGCGGTGATCCCCCTGCTGCGCGGTGAGGACAACCCGCGCATCATCAATATCTCCTCCGCCAGCGCCCGACACTTTGACGAGATGAGCCATTTATCCATCTATGCGTCCACCAAGGCGGCGGTGGAACGGTTCAGTCGCGACCTCGCCTTTGAGCTGCAGCCCGACGGCATCGGGGTTACCTGCATCCGGCCCGGCGGCGCTGACACCAGCTTTGCCGAGGGCTGGGATCTCGATGCTATGAGCCGCGGCGTCAACGAGTGGCATCGCACCGGACCCCACATGAACGTGGGGATGGATGTGGCTGATGTCGCCGCAGCGGTTGTCCATTGCCTCGCCTATCCGCAACACGTTTCTGTTGATCTACTCGAGGTAAGACCGAAGCAATTGGCGGATAAACTGAAACTCTGATGCGAAGAATGGCCGTTGGCCGTGACATGTACAGGCCATGAGCCATTAAAGAGGTAGTAGCGATGAGTGATCTGCTGGGCTACAAGGGTAAACAGGTGGTAGTGACAGGTGCCGCCTCCGGTATGGGTGCTGCCACGGCGCAGCTGTTGGTCGATGCGGGTGCAAACGTGACGGCGCTGGATATCGCTCCGGTGACCGCTACGGTAGCAAAAGCCTTGACGGCGGATATGCAGGACCAGTCCAGTCTGGATGACGCGCTCGCCCAGTGCCCGGACCAGGTGCACGCGCTGTTCAATTGCGCCGGTGTGCCCAGCCCGCCCACCGAACTCAAGGACACGGTGCTGATCAACTTCAGTGGCCTGCGCTATCTCACCGAGCAGCTGTTGCCACGTATGCAGGAAGGCGGCGCTATCGCGTCCATCGCGTCTACCGCCGGCATGGGTTGGCGCAGCTGCAAGTCACTGGTGGATGCGTTTCTGGCCCTGGACCCTTCGCTGGAGGCGGCAGCGTCCTGGCTGGACTGCTACGCCCATGAAGTGGCGGACGGTTATGGCTTTTCCAAGCAGTGCCTGATCGTCTACACCTACAGTCAGGCTGCGGCCCTGGCGCAGCGTGGTATTCGCATCAACTGTATTGCCCCCTCGCCCACCAACAGCGCGTTTATGGAGCGTCTGCAGCGCGAGGGCGGCATACCGGAGGATGCGGTGTCCCTGTTTCTGCCGCCCAACGGCCGTTATGGAGAGGGCGCGGATATGGGCAAGGCCATGCTGCTGCTGAACAGCGACCTCGCCGGCTTTATCAGCGGGGTGAACCTGCCGGTGGACTACGGCTACAGCGGCCAGGTGTTTGTCGGCCAGCGCGACGACCTGATGGGTATTGC
>JAZBPS010000311.1:0-2130 GCA_036353375.1 Halieaceae bacterium
ACGCAGGCGTTTGCGCTTGCGCCACTGGCGCGCTACGCGAACGCGCCACAGGACATTGATCACGAAGTAGCCGAGGCTGCCAAAGAAAAGGCCGCAGACCACGCACCCCACCACAAGCGGTTTCCACACGCGCAGCAGTCCTGTCTGGAACCACTCCAGCGTCAGGGCGAATTCAACGTCGCGGACGGGTACGTCGATCAGCAGGGCACCGACCTGGTAGGCGACGTAGAAAATGGCCGGCACCGTGAGGGGGTTGGTCAACCAGACCAGCGCCACGGACAGGGGCAGGTTGCACCTTAAGAGCACAGCTGCCGCAGCTGCGATCAGCATCTGCCCGGGCACCGGAATGAACGCCAGAAACAGACCCACGAAGAACGCCATGGAGGCCGAGTAGCGATTCAGGTGCCAGAGGTTGCTGGCGTAGATCCACTCCCCGAACACGTCCAGGGCGCCGCTACGCTTCATGCGGGAAGGGGAGGGCAGGAGGCTCTTCAGGGTCTTGCGGGGCATGAGCTGGTGACTGCTTTTGCTGTTCGGCAGGGGATGACCGGATGATCTACTGCCGGTGGTTCGCGGACACCGGCAATTATGACGCTCCTTGAGTCTCCATGACAGTTTCTCCTGCCACGCTCGCCCCCGCGCTGCTGGTGGCCGTCCTCCTGCTCCAGCTTCCGGTACTGCCGGACCTCGGTACGTTGTGGCTTCTTGGTACGGGCGCTCTTGTCGTGGTCGCGGTTCTGATCCGCCACCGGGCCAGGGCATCACGAATCGCCTTGCTGGCCCTGCTGCTGTTACCGCTTCGCACGGTCTATGAGGGCAGCCTGTGGGAGCGGCAGCTCCTGCCCGAGTCCTGCGAAGGTCAACTGCTCACGCTAACGGCCAGAAGCATCGGACTGGCGCGGTTCTACGAGCAGCCGGATGGCCGTCTGTGGCGTTCGCGCCTGAGCATTGAAACGATTTCACCCGCGAACTGCCGGGGTCCACGGCGGGCCCTTGTCTATCTGCCATCCAAATTGCTGGGGGAGCTGCGACCGGAAGAGGCCGAGGCCCTGGAGCCCGGAAGCCGCTTCAGGATCACGGCCCGTCTCCGTCGGCCCTGGGGACGCGTCAACCCCGAGTCCCTCGAGGGTGAGCGTGCCTATGTGACGCGGAAAATCCACGCCATCGGTTCCGCCCACATGCTGCGCTCACTGCCTGGGCGCGACGACGCTCCAGCCCGCCTGAACCGCCTCCGCGCGCAGCTATCGGCGTGGCTTCGCGCGCACGCCGATGAGAGAGTGGCGCCGCTGCTCGCGGCTCTCGGCGTTGCCGACCGCCGCTTCATCGCACCCGAGACCTGGGAGCAGCTGCGTCGCTATGGCCTGACCCATCTCATGGTCGTGTCTGGCCTGCATATCTCCCTGGCGGCACTGCCAGGCTGGTGCCTGGGATACCTTCTGTCGCGCCTGGGCAATGCGGGAGAACCTGCGGGACGGATTCTGCCCGTGCTCCTCGCCCTGCTCGGGGCGGGAGCCTATACGCTGCTCGCGGGTGCGACACTGCCTACGCAGCGAGCTTTGCTTATGCTGTTGTTCATGAGTCTTCCGCGCCTTGCCGCGCGGTCTGCATGCGCGAGCCGAACGCTGTCGATGGCCGTGCTTTTTATCCTGCTGCTGGACCCGCTTGCCCTCCTGGGCGCGAGTTTCTGGCTGTCTGCCGGCGCCGTCGCGCTGATTCTGTGGCTGTCGGCCTGTAGCGCTCCTCGCCGGGGGCTGACGGCCCTTCCGCGACTCCAGCTGTTTCTGCTCATTGCCATGCTGCCCGTGGGCCTGTTCTGGTTCGGGCAGGCAAGCGGCCCCGGGGCAGTGCTCAATCTTGTTGCCATTCCCCTGGTTTCCTTCTGCGCGCTGCCGGCCCTTCTCGTCACCCTGCTCCTGGCAACGCAGTGGGAAACGGCGGCCCTGCAGCTGCTGGACCTGGCAGGCTGGCCCCTCGATCTGCTGCTACGACTGATGGAGTTCGGTGACAGCATCCAGCCGACACAGGCAATGCTGGAACTGAACACCATGACAGCGGTCCTGCTCCTGGCTCTGGCGGGTAGCTGCCTGATTGTTCTGCCGCTGGGGCGGGGAGCGCTGATTGCAGGCATGC
>JAZBPS010000477.1:0-1019 GCA_036353375.1 Halieaceae bacterium
ACTTTGGAAATGAAATCTGGTGAAATTTCACCACAGATTGCTCAGATTGACACAGAATTATTCTAATCTGTGTTTATCTGTGTAATCTGTGGTTTAACACTTGATAAATCAATTAAAATCACTTTGTCCCGGTTAATAATACGTCAATAAACTATTATAACTTTTTTGTTTTTAGATGGTTAAATTAAGTATTTAACTAAACACCTCAATAAAAAAATCTATTGTGGTTTTTAATGTGATCTTTGCCCTTTTAAAAATTTAAAGCTATCAATACATGAAGAGATCATTATTCTATTTATTTGTGCTTGCAACGTTGATGCAGGCCTGCGGGGGGCCAACACAACATATTACCAGTTATTGGGCCAATAAGGAAGCTATACCCGATAAACCTTATAAAACCATCTACGTTATGGCTATCACCCAAAATGAGAATATGCAACCTGCTATCGAAAATGGATTGGCGGATATTTTGAGTTCCAAAGGGCGCAAGGTAAGGCTGAATAGCGAAATTTATCCACCGTCATTTTCAGCGGTAAAACAGCTATCAAAAGAGGAACTTATCGAAACTATTGCAAAAACCGAAAGTGATGGGATTTTAACTTTGGCAGTGCTTGACACTAAAACCGAAACCACCTATAACCAGGGTTCATACTATGCCCCGATGAGTTATGGATATTATGGAAGTTATTACGGATATTACAGCCATTATTATCCCGTGGTTTATTCGCCGGGATATTATTCAGAGGACAAAACTTACTATATCGAAACCAACTTTTTCGATGTTGAAACTGACCAACTATTGTGGTCGATCCATTCATCAGCCCATAATCCTGCAAGCCTCGACAGTTTTTTCGAAGAATATGCGACTACGATTAGAAAAAAACTCCTTGATGAAGGGTTGATAGACAGGTAGTGTCAGGCACCGGGAGGCTTTCATCTTTGGAGCCCCGGCCTGCAGTAATCCTTCCAACTTCAGGGATCCTTAGTCTTATGGTGGTCTTCCCGAAATTGAACCTCTG
>JAZBPS010000022.1:0-3679 GCA_036353375.1 Halieaceae bacterium
AATGCAGTGCAAGGTCGTGGACGACTGCCTGCAACTTTTCGGCGGCTACGGCTATACGGTTGAATACCCCATCTCACGTTTCTATACCGACGCACGCATCCAGCGCATCTACGGTGGATCCAGCGAAATCATGCGCGATCTGGTGGCGCGCACCATGCTGGGCAAAGCGGCCCACTAGGCCTGACCGCCACGCGGCCGGGAACCACAGCGCCGGCCGCCAGCTTGTTCTGACCCCGCCCGGCTCGTACACTGCGGGCGCGAGCAGGGATAACATCAATGCAGTTCATCGGTCTTCAAGGATGCGGGGTACACCTGCGCCTGCGTTCCCTGCAGGCGTTGCTGCTCGCCTGCTGTCTGCCACCTTTGTTCCTGCTGGCCGCACTCCCGCTCGCCGCTGACCAGCGACAGGAGGCCGCGCCGCAGCTGATCGGCCATCTGGACCTGCGGCAGTGGAATTTCGCTGACGACGGCCCGGTGCCGCTGACCATGGATTGGCGCTTCTACCCGGACACCCTGCTGCAAGTCGAGGGCGTCGGGGTCGCCCCGGAACGGGTACAGGTTCCCGAAATCTGGAACCGCCGTGTGCAGCAGGAGGGTCGCGCCGGATACGGCACGGGTACCTACGCCCTGACCGTACTGCTGCCGCCCGACGCCGGGAAACTGGGGCTCAGCATTCGCACCCTCTCCAGTGCCTTCTCGGTGTTTGCCAACGGAACCCTTGTGGCAAAAGCCGGCGTCGTCGGCCCCAATGCGGCAGCATCCAAACCGGCCTATCGCCCCCAGGTGGCGCTCTTACCCGACACAGACGGGCGGCTCGACCTGCTGGTACAGGTCTCGAACTTCCACCATGCCCGCGGGGGACTCTGGGACCTTGTTAACCTGGGGGGCTACGAGGCGCTCAGCGAACAGTTCCAGCGCGACTTGCAGCTGTCGATGTTTCTCGCGAGTGTCGCCCTGCTGCTGGGCGTGTATCACCTGATGATCTGGTCCCAGCGACGCAGGGACACCTCCGTGCTCGTGTTTGCCGCCCTCTGCGTGAGCCTGGCGCTGCGCACCCTGTGCACCGGGGAAATCTACTTGTTACAGCTGGTACCGAACCTGCCCTACAACGTCCAGGTGCGTACCGAGTACCTCTCCATCATCCTGCTGGTCGCGCTGGGCACGGTGTTTGTCGCAACGGTGTTCCC
This sequence comes from Halieaceae bacterium, assembly GCA_036353375.1. Lineage (GTDB taxonomy): Bacteria > Pseudomonadota > Gammaproteobacteria > Pseudomonadales > Halieaceae > JANQIO01. The sequence goes on from JAZBPS010000022.1 coordinate 1,188, forward strand.
GCAGGAATTCGGCCGGCGGGCGCTGTACGCCCTCACTGTTCCGCACGGGCTGTACTTCCTGATGGTTTGCCTGGGCCCGGTGGCTTTCTTCTCGCGTTACCTGCTGCTGTTCCATGCGCTGGTCATTACCTGTGTACTGTACAGCCTGTACGTAACAATCAAGGCGACGCTGCACCGATGCGATGGCGCCATACCCTATGCCCTGAGTATTGCCGCAGTCGCACTGTTTATCCTCCACAGCGTACTGGTCACAATTTTTCCGGAGTTCCTCGGACTGGACGCCATACGCGGCAGCGAATACCTGCTACCGGTCGGGTTTGTGGGCGTGCTGTTTACCCAGGCGATGGTGTTAGCCCAGCGCTCCACATCCGCGATGGAAGCACTGGAGCTGCGCACCCAAGAGCTGTCCGCCGCGCGCGACCGGCTGGACGACTACGCCCAGGAACTGGAGCGGCGAGTGGCAGAACGAACGGCGGAGCTGGAGAACGCTAACGCGCAACTCGACCAGCTGGCGCGTATCGACAGCCTCACAGAGCTGCCCAATCGCCGCCACTTCGATGAGAAGTTGAGCGACGCCTGGGCAGACCACGCCCGCGGCAAGCGTCCCCTTTCCCTGGTGCTGGTGGATGTGGATCATTTCAAACAGTACAACGACCACTACGGCCACGTGCAGGGTGACCAGGTATTGAAGCAGGTTGCAGCGGCCCTGCGGGAGGCGGTGAAGCGTCCGACAGACTTTGTTGCCCGCTACGGCGGGGAAGAGCTGGTGGCACTACTGCCCAATACCGAACGCGCCGGCGCCCTGCAGATTGCCGAGCGCATGCGCAGGCAGGTCGAAGCCCTGGAAATTCCCCATGCGGCCGGGGAGCACGGCCTGTTGACGGTCAGTGTCGGCCTGGGCTCGGCCGTGCCCGAGACCGGCGAGGCGGCCTACCAGCTGCTGCGGCAGGCGGACAAGGCCCTCTACCGGGCCAAATCCGGGGGCCGCAACCAGGTGCAGGCCGTGACCTAGCAGATGCCCTGCTCCGCCAGGGCGGCGAGCTCCTCGTCGGTCAGCTTGAGCATGCCCTTGAGCACTTCCTCGTTGTGGCTGCCCAGGGGGGCTCCAGGCCAGTCGGTGCGCCCGGGCGTATCGCTGAGAACCGGCGTGATCGCCGGTATGGTCAAGGGCTTGCCGTCGACATCAACCTCCTCGAACATGCCGCGGGCGTGGAAATGCGGGTCATTCATCTGGTCTTCAACGTTGTAGATGAGTCCTACCGGGACCCGCTCGGCCTCAAGCGTGCTGACCACCGTCGCCGCAGGCAGGGAAGCGCACCAGGCTGCCAGGGCGTCATCAATTTCCGTCTGGTGCTGGACGCGGCCGGCGTTGTTGGCCATAGCGGAGTTTTCCGCCATTTCCGGGTGTCCCGCCGCGGTCATCAGGCGCTTGAAGATGGAGTCACCGTTGCCGCCAATCACAACGTACTTGCCGTCAGCGCAGGTATAGGTGTTGGTGGGCACAATACCGGTGATGGTCGTGCCGGAGGGTTCGCGGATAATGCCCGCCCCCGAGTATTCCGGGACCACCGACTCCATCAGGTTGAACATGGACTCGTACAGGGCGATATCCACAACCTGCCCCGCTGACGGGTCGCGCTGACGCTGCAACAGTGCCAGGCAAACCCCCAGCGCTGCGTGAATAGCGGAGATAGTGTCACCTACAGACAGGTTGGGGCGCACCGGGGGCTGACCCGGAAAGCCGTTGAGCTGCCGAAAGCCGGAAACGCCCTCGGTCACCGATGCATAGCCGGGCTTGGCGCTGTAAGGACCGGTCTGGCCATAGCCCGAGATGCGCGCGAAGATCAGGCCGGGATTGAAGGGCTTGAGATCCTCCGGGCCCAGACCCCACTCCTCCATCACGCCCGGGCGAAAGTTCTCCACCACCACATCCGCGGTTTTCATCAACTCGCGCACCAACTCCCGGCCGCGCTCTGTCTTGAGGTCCAGGGTCACGCTCTTCTTGTTCCTGCCGATGCTGTGCCACCACAGGGACGTGCCGTTCTCGTCAAGCACCCGCCAACCGCGGATGGGGTCACCGTTACCCGGCGGTTCCACCTTGATCACCTCGGCACCGAAATAGCCGAGTATCGACCCGGTAAAGGGGCCGGCCAGCAACTGGCCGAGTTCTATGACGCGGATGCCATCAAGTGGGCGGGGGGACTCATTACTCATGCGGTTCCTCGGAATTCTGTGGGCTGCGGCGTGCCGGCAGTCAGGGACGGACACTGATACGCAACCTGTACAGCTCGCGGTTCAGCCTGCGGCAGGGCCTGAGCACCGCGGCTGGTGACGCATGTTACGCCGCGGGGCTGCGCGGGGAAAGTCAGCGCAGACCGAAAGCGGGCCCAAGGAAAGCCAGCAGGTCTATCAGCTCCTGCACAGTCATCACATCGTTGTAGGGAGCCATCGGAGACTCGCCCTCTTCCCCAAGCTGTGCCCGGGACAGGGGT
>JAZBPS010000312.1:0-7752 GCA_036353375.1 Halieaceae bacterium
GGTATCCGAAGCGGTTTTCCTGTCGTCGAAGATCGCGGTACTGTCGGCCAATCCCGGGCGCCTACATGACATGATTGAGGTAGACCTGCCCTTCCCAAGAACGGCACGCACCCGCGAGCTGGAGAGTTTTCACAAACAGGTCGCGGAAGTGACCCGCAGCCTGCACAGCGTGCACGATGACGCGCATTGAGGTGTAACCATGGCATCAGATAGCAAAGCATCTTCCTGGCAAGCTGTTTTCTGGCCGGCGGTTATCGGCTTCGCGGGCCTGGGCGTCTGGTACGCTGCCGTCATCTGGGGAGGCATGCCCGAGAACCAGTTGCCGGCACCCCACCGAATTCTTCAAGAGGGCGTCCGCGAGGCGCCCACGCTCTGGTCTGGCCTGTTGCAGACCCTTTATGCCTGCGTGCTGGGTTTCACTGCGTCGGTCATGGGCGGGGTGATTCTGTCCATTCTGCTGGCATCCAGCAGTTGGGCCTACCAGGGAATTTATCCCTACGTGTTAATGCTGAAGATGATGCCGGTGATTGTGCTGGCACCCATTATCATCATCTGGTTTGGACAGGGCATTGCCAGTATCACAGTGATCACTTTCCTGATTTGCTTCTTCCCGATTGTTGCCAACACCACCATGGGGCTGCGTTCTGTGGACCGCAACCTGTCGGAACTTTTTCAGGTGTACTCCGCAACCCCCCGCCAGAAAATGCTGTACCTGCGTATTCCCGCCGCACTGCCCTATTTTTTTACCGGGCTCAAGATCGCCGCCGCGCTGACGCCCATCGGCGCCCTGTACGGGGATACGGTGGCGGGTATGGGGTCGGGCAACCAGGCAGGGCTGGGCTTTGTGGTGGTGATCTTCAGCTCACAGCTCAAGGTGCCGGCGCTGTTCGCCGCGGCCCTCACGGCCTGCGCAATTGGCTTCCTGTTTGTGGGGCTGGTTAACCTGCTGAGCTGGTGGGCCCTGCACCGCTGGCACGATTCCTACCTGGGCGACGAGCTGTGATCTGTCGCGGCCGCCTGCTGACCATTCTGCTGGCAGCCCTGCTGGCCGCCTGCACCGGGGATACCAAACCAGCGCGCAATGCCGATGGGCTGGCCGAGGTTATCCTGCAAACGGACTGGTATGCACAACCCGAGCATGGCGGCTTCTACCAGGCGCTGGCAAAGGGGTTTTACGCCGAGGAAGGGCTTGCCGTAGAGATACGGCCAGGCGCCAATATGAATTCGATCGCGCAACTGGTTGCCCTGAATCGGGTACAGTTCGCTGTCGGTGCCACCGAGTCGCTGATGATTCATCGCTCGCGGGGCATACCCCTGATAAGCCTGTTTCCCTACTTCCAGCACGATCCGCAGTGCGTTTTGTTTCACCCCGAGTCCGGCATACGCAGCCTTGAGGACCTGGACGGCCGCGAGGTTATGCTGCAGCCAGGGCTGATCTACACCGAGTTCCTGACGCAATCGATGGGGCTGGAGCTCAGCCTGATCCCCATGGACTGGAGCCTCGCCCGATTCCTCAACGACAAGGAACATGTGCAGCAGTGTTTCCTGACCAGCGAGCCGGTGGTGCTGCGACGCCGGGGTGTGGAGCCCGGTGTGATTGCCATGTCGGAATCCGGCTTTGACCCCTACCGTCACGTGTATTCCAACGAGGCGCTGGTCGCAGAGCAACCTGAGCTGGTCGCGGCTTTCATACGCGCTTCCATTCGCGGGTGGCGTGACTTTATGACCAATGATCCCGGCCCGGCCTTTGCGCTGATCATGCAGAACAACCCGCAGCAAACCGTGGACCTGATGCAGGACACACTGGCGCAGATGAAACGCTACAACCTCACCGAGGGCGATACGGAAGCCGGCGAGGAGCTGGGGCAGTACAACCTGACGCGCATCAGCCGGGTTATCGCCCAGCTCAATGAAATCGGGATGCTGGAGCGGCCGGTGACCGCGGAAGAGAGCATTGCGCTGTCGTTGCTGCCGGAGTCACTGGTGGTCGGCGGGGGTGGTGCCATCGGGGCGCCCGTGGATGAGTGATACCCTGATATGCGGCGCTCATGTTTGGCAACACGGCGACGTCGAGATGCGCATCGTGGGCAACCGCATAGCGGAGATTGGCAGCGGACTCACCCGCAACGCTGATACGCAGGTCATCAACGCTACAGGCCAGTTGTTGTACCCGGGTCTGGTCAATACACACCATCACATTGCCCAATCGCTGTTCAAAGCCATGCCCGGAGGCATCAATTCTGCCCTGGGCGAGTGGCTGGCTGCCGTGCCCTACACGGTCTGGCCACTGCTGACGCCGGACAGTCTTTACCTGGCCGCTCGCATCGGCTTTGCAGAGCTGTTGCGCGCCGGCTGCACCCTGTGCGCCGACCACCACTACCTGTATCACGCGGACACCTCACCGGCGCTGGAAGAGGCGGTATTCCAGGCCGCTGAAGAGCTGGGCATTCGCCTGATGCTGTGCCGCGGCGGCAACACGGTCGCCGGCACGCACAAGGGGTTTCGCAGCACAAACCTGACGCCTGAAACCCTGGAGCAGAGCATCAAGCGACTGCAGGACACGCTGGCGGCCCGCCACGATACCGCGCCGGATGCCATGACCCGGGTGGCGGTAGCGCCCACCGCGTTGATGCACAGCCACAGCCCCGACCACCTGAAAGCGCTGGCCGCCTTCGCCAGGGAGAACAAGCTGAAGCGACATACCCACCTGCTGGAAGTGAGTCACGACAACGACGTCGCAATGGCCGCACACGGCATGACCGCCATGGAATACGCGGAGTCGGTGGAGTGGCTCGGTGACGATGTCTGGTACGCGCACCTGGTGCACTGTTCCCCGGCGGATATCCAGCGCCTGGCCGACACCGGTACCGGCATCGCCCACTGCCCCACCTCAAACTGCCGGCTGGGCTCCGGCGTCGCGCCCGTGCCGGCCATGGCAGCGGCTGGCGTACCCGTATCCCTGGGAGTGGACGGATCGGCCTCGGCGGAATCCGGCAGCCTGGTGTCAGAGATGAACCTCGCCTGGCTGGTGCACCGCGCTGTGCAGGGCCCGGACGCCACCGATGCCGATACAGTAGTACACTGGGCCACCCGCGGCGGCGCCGAATTGCTGGGCTTTACTGAAACCGGCAGCCTGCAGGTCGGTATGCTGGCGGACCTCGTGCTGTACGATCTGGGCCAACCGCGCTTTGAGGGCGTCTGGGACAAACCCCTCGCGCCCGTTTACTGCGGCGAGCCGCTCACCGCGACAGCGGTCATGGTCAACGGCCGCTGGCGGGTGCAGGACGGGGAAGTGCTGGGGCTGGACGACACCGCACTGCAGCGGGATGCAGCGGCGGAACTTGCCCGACTCAAGGCACAGGTGGCCTGACCATAAAAACACTGGAATATCTTCTCGAGGCTGGAGCCCGCACACCATGATGGAACGCTTGGACCGTTTTTTCCTGATTTCCGCCCAGGGCAGCTCCATTCGCAAGGAGGTGGTGGCAGGCGTCACTACCTTCCTCGCCATGGCCTACATCACCGTGGTGAATCCGGCGATGCTGTCCGAGACCGGCATGGACTTCGGCGCAGTGTTTGTGGCCACCTGCCTGGCGGCGGCAGTAGGCACTTTCATCATGGGTCTGTACGCCAACTACCCCATAGCGCTGGCGCCAGGCATGGGGCAGAACGCGTTCTTTACCTATGGCGTCGTAATCAGCATGGGCAACAGCTGGGAGAGTGCGCTGGCGGCCGTATTTGTCTCGGGCCTGATTTTCATCGTTCTCAGCCTGCTACCGGTACGGGAGTGGATGATCAACGCCATCCCCCGCTCCCTCAAGCTTGGCATCTCTGCCGGCGTGGGCTTCTTCCTGGGCATCATTGCCCTCAGCAATGGTGGCATCGTCGTCGACGATCCGGCCACTCTGGTCAGCCTGGGCAGCCTCAGGGAAGCGCCCGCCATTCTGCTACTGACGGGCTTCATCATCATCGCCGCCCTGTCCTATAGAAACATTGTGGGCGCCGTGGTGATCGGCATGCTCGCGGTCACCGTGGTGGGCTGGGTGCTGGGCATTGCCGAGTTTCGCGGTATTGCCTCGGTACCCCCGTCAATCGCCCCTGTTTTCATGCAGATGGATTTCACCCATGTGCTGGAGTGGTCCATGGTCACCGTGATCCTGACGCTGCTGCTGGTCGACGTGTTCGACACCGCCGGCACACTGGTCGGTGTTGCCACCCGGGCGGATATGCTGGATGCGGATGGCAAGCTGCCCCGGCTGGGCAAGGCGCTGCTGGCGGATTCGGGCGCCACCACCGCCGGGGCGATATTCGGCACCTCCTCCACCACCAGCTATATCGAGAGCGCCGCCGGGGTGGAAGCGGGCGGGCGTACCGGCCTGGCGGCGACGGTCACCGGCATCATGTTCCTGCTGTGCCTGTTCATCGCACCCCTGGCGCAAAGTATTCCCGCCTATGCAGCGGGGTCAGCCTTGCTGTTCGTCGCCTGCCTGATGGCCCGCTCACTGGAAACCATGGAGTGGGACGACATCACTGAAACCACCCCCGCGCTGGTCACTGCCTTATCCATGCCGCTGATTTACTCCATCGCCGACGGCATCGGCCTTGGCTTCATCTGCTACGCCCTGATCAAACTGATCGCCGGTCGTGCCAGCGAGTGCCCCGCCGCCGTGTATGTCGTTGCGGTGATCTTCGGCCTGAAGTTCGCGTTCCTGTAAAAGAAACCCGGGCTATTCTTCTTTCGCCTCAACCCGCGCAACGATAGCGTCGACCCTGCGCTGCACGTCGGCGTTCAAGCCGCGGATATCCTGCCCCTTGATCTCTCCCGCCTCGACTTTGAGCTCGCCGTCCACGTATATGCGCCGGATGTTGGCGGCACTGGCCGCAAACACCAACGATGCAGGAACATCAAACACCGGGCCGGTGACCGGCACGGACAAGTCCACCAACAGAAAGTCGGCACGCTTGCCCACTTCCAGGCTGCCCACCTCCGCGTCGACGCCTATCACCTGCGCCGTCGCCAACGTGTGCAGGTGCAGCACGTCCATGGGCGACATCACCTCGGCATCCCTGTCCCGCATGCGCAGGGCGTACATACCCATGCGCATATTCTCGAAGGGGTCAGCGATATCCGCACTGGCAGCGCCGTCTACGCCCATGCCCACGCCAATGCCCATGTCCAGATAGCGCGGAATATCTGCCAGTCCCGACGCCAGGCGACCGTTGGACAGGGGGTTCCAGACCATGGCACCCCCGGCTGCCGCGGTATCGCTCAGGATCTCATCGGTGGTGTGGATGAAGTGGGCGTAGGAAACATTGTCCGCCACCGCCCCCACGCGTTTGAATCGCGGCCACTCGGCCTGTTCCTTCTCGCGGCGCTGGTACTGCTCAAGATAGTGAATCTGTACGGTCATGTCGTACTGCTCCGCCAGCGCGATTTCCAGGGCGAACATGTCCTCGGATTGATAAGCGCCAACCGAGTTGAGGGACAGACCCAGCAGGGGTGTATCCTCCGGCAGGCTTTCTGCCTGCGCGACCAGTGCCGCTACATCCGTGCGCACTGCCGCTTCGCTCTGGCTCAAATCGGCGTTGTAGGCGAAAACGAAATGCTGGCCCGCGTCCAGGGACGCCTGCAGTGATTCCAGATACTGCGCCTCGGTCCCGCCCAGCCGCTGGGAGTGGCTGTAGGTGGTAGTGATACCGTGTTGCAGCTGGTCCAGCGCCCCCTGCAGGGTGAAAGCGTAAAAATCGCCATCTGCGAAATCATCGCCGTAGGTCCAATGCAGGGCCTTCAGCCAGGGATACAACTCGCCATCGGACGCTATACCTCGAAACGCGCTCTGCCACAGGTGGTTATGCCCCGACACAAAGCCCGGCATCAGCACCATACCCTGCGCGTCGATAACCTCCACGTCGTCCATCTCACCCGCATAGCGCCCGGGAGCCACCTCCAGAATGCCACTGTCATCGAACAGCAGATAACCGGCAAAGGGCTGCGTCTGGCCGGGCGCCATGGTCAGTACGGTGGCACCAGCCACCAGGGTTTTGTCCGCTGCCAACGCGGGCGCACCATACAAGGGCATGAAGCCCAGAATCATTGCCAGAGGGGCGGCGAAGCGGGTCGGGGTCAGGTTCATGTCCGGGTTCTCCGTGGGTAATTGTATTTGTGCGCTACAGCCGCAATGCGCTTAAATAAAGGCCCCGAGCGCGCTTATGCAATCTGCGCTCGCGACCGTGCACGGCATCTCTTGCGAGAATTCGACGCGGTGCCAGATAGTTCTGCAAAAGCCTTGCCAGAATGGCGAATGAACGCCATGCGGCTGATACAAACCTGCTCCACAACCAGAGGGCCGCGCAACCGCCATGGGCGCCACTCACGAAACCAGCGGCAACGGCCGATACCGGGCCCACCGATCGGCCTTGATTCACTGTCTCGACGACCCGTCCGACGTGGGCGTCAGCGCTTCCCACGAGTACTTCGAGGACGGCCTGCTGCTGATCGACGCCGCAGGCCACGTGGTGAGCGTCGGCAACGCCGGGGACATGCTGCCGACGCTGCCGCCGGATACAGAGTTGATCACCCACACGCACAGCCTGATCTGCCCGGGCTTCATCGATACCCATATTCACTATCCGCAAACGGGCATGATCGCGTCCTACGGCGAGCAGTTGCTGGAGTGGTTGACCAACTACACCTTCCCCGCCGAACAGGACTTCGAGGACATCGAGCATGCCCGCGAAGTGGCTGACGTTTTCCTCACCGAACTGCTGCGCAACGGCACCACCACCGCCCTGGTGTTCGGCACCGTGCACCCGGAGTCGGTGGATGCCTTCTTTGAAGCGGCAAACGCGCTGCAGCTGCGGATGATTGCCGGCAAGGTTCTGATGGACCGCAATGCGCCTCCCTCTCTCAACGACACGCCGGAGTCAGGCTATGCCGACAGCAAGGCGCTGATAGAGCGCTGGCACGGCGTCGACCGCCTGCACTACGCGCTGACCCCGCGCTTTGCCGTGACCAGCAGCGAAGAACAGCTGGCACTGACCGGAAAGCTCCTGCGCGAGTACCCCGACCTGTACCTGCACACCCATTTATCGGAGAACATGCAGGAGGTCGCCTGGGTAAAAGAGCTGTTCCCCGAACGCAGCCACTACCTGGACGTGTACGACCACTATGGGCTGGTGGGCGAGCGCGCGGTATTCGCCCACGGTGTACACCTGTGTGACGCCGAGTGCCGCAGGCTGGCGGAAAGCGGCGCCGCAGTAGCGTTCTGCCCCAGCTCCAACCTGTTTCTCGGCAGCGGCCTTTTCGACCTGAAAAAAATGGAGGCCTACAAGGTGCGGGTGGGACTGGGCACGGATGTGGGCGCCGGCACCAGCTTCTCCCTGCTGGAGGTCATCAGCGATGCCTACAAGAGCCAGCAGTTGCTGAAGCGCAGCCTGAACCCGTTCAAATCGCTCTATCTGGCAACCCTGGGGGGAGCAAAGGCACTGTATCTCGACGACAGCATCGGCAATTTCGCGGCAGGGAAGGAGGCAGACTTCCTGGTGCTGGATTACCAGGCCACGCCGCTGATGGGCTACCGCATGGCTCGCGCAAAAAGCATCGAAGAGCGGTTGTTTGTTTTAATGACCCTGGGCGACGACCGGGTGGTGCGCCAGACCTTCGCGCTGGGCGAACCTGTTTTCACCCGGTAAACACCGTCCTGGCAGGTTGCTAGCGGGCAATACCCATCAGGTCGTCGCGCTGGCCGACAA
>JAZBPS010000313.1:0-5412 GCA_036353375.1 Halieaceae bacterium
CGCGGTGCATGCTGTAGTCACCGGTCGACGCAGCATTGCTGGGCGGTTTTGCATGGCACGTAACTTGCAGTCCAACGGCAGCCACAAACCGGGCAGCCCGGCTGCAGGTCGCCAGCGGCGTCCCGGCTGCACAGCAGCCCGTGGCAAACGATGATTTTTCAACCTCAGGCACACGCAGATGACAGTATGTACCAGCGAATTCCTCGCCGCCGTAAGCGCGGTGGTGGGCGAAGAAAACCTCGCCGTCGATGAGAAAACCCTGATTTCAGGCTCTCGCGACTGCTTCCATTTTTCACCCGTCCTGTTAAAGCAACTTGAAGGCTGCACGGCCGACGCCATTGCCTACCCGAAGACACAGGCGGAGCTGGTGGAACTCATCACTTTGTCGGTCAAGGCGGGCGTTCCTGTTACGCCCCGGGGTGGCGGCACAGGCAATTATGGCCAGGGCGTGCCGCTGCAGGGCGGACTCATGATCAACACCCGTCGTATGGACCAGATCGTGAGCATGGACAGCGAGGCCGCCCTGGTGGAAGCCGGCACCCGCCTGTGGACCATCGAAGCCGAAGCGGCCGCCCACGGCGCCGAGCTGCGCATGTTCCCCAGCACCATCGCCACCTCCAGCGCCGCCGGCTTCATCGCCGGTGGCAGTGGCGGCATCGGTTCCATTCAGTGGGGCATGCTGCGGGACAAGGGCAATATCCTGCAGGCCAATATCCTCACCACTGAAGCCAGCCCCCGCCGCATCGAGCTGACCACGCCGGAGGAGCTGGCAGACGTGCTGCACAACTGCGGGCTCACTGCGTTTGTCACCGAGGTCAAGTTTGCGCTGGCGCCGAAAACCCAGTGGCACCAGCACATCTTCGCCTACGATGACTTCGAGGAGGCGCTGGCAAGCGCCCACGCGATCGCCTCTGACCGGGATTTGAAAAAGCGCCTGGTCACCGCATTTGAATGGCCCGTCCCCAGCTATTTCAGGCCCCTGGTACGTCGCGATGCCTGCCCCGAGGGCAAGGCACTGGTGTTTTTGATTACTGGGCTTGAGGCAGAGGCAATGGACGATTACATGGCCAGCCACCACAGCGGCAGCACGCGCACCTTCCACCTGGCGCCGGAGGCAGACAGCAGCCGCAAGGGTTTCCAGATCTACGAGTTCACCTGGAATCACACCACCCAGTGGGCCATGAAATCCGACCCGGAGCTGACCTACCTGCAGGAAGGTTACGACCAGAGCCGCTTTATCGAACAACTGCGCGAGCGCAAGCAGCGCTACGGCGATCAGGTGCAGGGTCACGTCGAGTTTATTTACGACCCGGTTACCGATGCGGTACGCGCAGGCGGTCTTAGCATCGTGCGCTTCAAGGACAAGGACGACCTGTGGGGCATCATTGAGTACTGCGAGCAGAACGGGATACAGATTTCCAACCCCCATACCCACTACCTCGATGATGACACTCGCTGGTATGGCGACAATTTCCTCGCTGCCAAGGACCGCTGGGACCCGAACCACCTGCTGAACCCCGGTCACCTGCGCGCGCTTGAGTAAGCAGCGCACGGCGGGTGACACCATGCAACTGGACACACTGATAACCGGAGCCCGCACCGCCGACAGCGACCAGCGACTGGCGCTGGGCATTGCTGGTGACCGCATCGTTTATCTCAATAGCGCGGAAGACAGCCGCGGCCGGGACTTCGACTGCCAGGTAACGGTGGATGCGGCGGATTGCCTGTTGTTGCCCGGCCTCATCGAACCTCACGCCCACCTGGACAAAACCTACAGCGTGGCCGCACTGCCCTCCGGTCCCGCCTCCGACCAGGGTGCCCTGCGGGACGCCATCGACGCCATGGCAAGGCACAAATCCCAGCGCAGCATCGAAGACATGCAGCGCAGGGCGAGCAATGCCCTGGATCGCGCCATCGCCTGCGGTGTCAGCCTGCTGCGCACGCATGTAGATATAGGTGTTGCAGAAGACCTCGATAACCTGCGGGCATTGCTGGACCTGAAGCGCGCGCGCCGTGACAGCATCGAGCTAAGACTCACGGTGCTGTCTGACCCTGCCACCCCCGAAGGTTTCGCCCTCTCAAAGCAGGCGCTCGAACTCGGCGCAGATGCCATAGGCGGCGCACCGGCACTCACGAACGACCCACAGGCAGGCATAGACGCCTGCTTCACACTGGCCGAGCAGCACGGCGCCGATATCGATCTGCATATCGATGAGAACGAGGACCCGGATAGTCCCTGCCTCGCCTATCTCGCCGACCAGGTGCTCAAACGAAACTGGCAGGGGCGCGTGTCCGCCAGCCACTGCTGCTCGCTTGCCTTTGTGCCAGCGGAGCGCCGGCGCGATATCGTCGCAAGGGTGCGCGACGCCAACATCGACGTGGTCGCCCTGCCCGCTTGCAACCTGTTCCTGATGGGGCGCAACCAGCAGCCCACGCCCCGGGGTATTGCCCCGGTCAACGACCTGCAGGCGGCAGGAGTGAACGTGAGCGTGGGCACAGACAATGTGCAGGACCCGTTTCATCCTATGGGCGATTACGACCCCCTGGCCAATGCCGCCCTGCTGCTGGACGCGGGACACTTCGGCGGCGGTGAAGTGCTGCGCGCCCTGGACATGACGACATATAACGCTGCCCGCGCGCTGGGGCTGGAGCCAGACTACGGCCTGCGCCAGGGTGCGCTGGCGAGTTTCAGCCTGTACGCCTGCGAAACGCCGCTGCAAGCGCTTACCGAGCGACCGCTGCGACGCCAGGTGTTCTACCGCGGGCGCACGGTTCTGAAGCAGCGTACCGAGCAGCAGTGGATGGACGGGCTTGAGCACTAGCCGGGCAATTACGGTGCCGGCCCAGCCCGGACCGATAACGGTGGCGCTGGAACAGACGGCACTGCTTATCATTGACATGCAGCGGGACTTCCTCGAGCCCGGGGGCTTCGGCGCATCACTGGGTAACGATGTCGCCACGCTACGCAACTGCATTAAACCCTGCAGGGCGCTATTGGACGCTGCCCGTAAAGAGGGCCTGATGGTGGCGCACACCCGGGAGGGACACCGACCAGATCTGAGCGACGTATTCCCGGAGAAACTCGCTCGCTGCACACCGGGTGCGGCCATTGGTGACCCGGGCCCTATGGGGCGTATTCTGGTGCGAGGCGAGGCAGGCCACGACATCATCGAAGCCCTGTATCCCGCGGATGGCGAGATTATCATCGACAAGCCGGGTAAGGGTGCCTTCTACGCCACTGATCTCGACCTGGTGCTACGGCGCGCAAACATCACCAGCCTGATTATCTGCGGCGTGACCACCGAGGTGTGCGTGCACTCGACGATCAGGGAAGCCAATGACCGCGGCTACCAGGTCCTGGTGCCGGGTGACTGCTGCGGCTCCTACTTCCCCGAATTTCATCGCGTCGGCCTTGAGATGATTGCCGCGCAGGCGGGCATTTTTGGCGCAGTTACCGACGCAGACAGCCTGATTAACGCAATGGGAACCAGGTGAGCGACTTCCGGCCGCGCTTCTGGTCCACGGGCAACTGGAATGCGCTATTCGGGTTTGGCACCAACATCCTGGTGAACATGCTGGTGCTCACAGGCCTGTTGCGATACGCACTGAAAATGCCCGACGAACTGGTGTTCGGTCGCATCCTGCCAGCCACCGGATTGATGCTGGCACTCAGCACGGGCTACTACGCATGGCTGGCCTGGCGCCTGTCCGCCCAGGAACAGCGGCACGACGTCTGCGCCCTGCCCTCCGGTGTCGGGGTGGCCCATATGTTCATCGTGGTGTTTGTAATCATGATGCCGATACAGGCCAGCACCGGCGACCCCGTCGCGGCCTGGGAAGCGGGCATGGCGTGGGTGTTCATACAAAGCATCATTCTGATGCTGGGCGGCTACATCGCACCGATTATTCGGCACATCACGCCACGGGCAGCGCTGCTCGGCACGCTGGCCGGGGTATCGGTGACCTTCATTTCCATGCGGCCGGCACTGGAAATTTTCATGCAGCCCGGCATCGGGCTGCTGTGCTTCTTCGTGATCCTGCTGGGATGGTTCGGTCAGCTGCGCTGGCCCTGGGGTCTGCCGGCGGGGCTGGTCGCCATCGCGGTGGGCACCACCATTGCCTGGTGCTCCACCCTGTTCGGGATTGACTACGGCGGCATGAGCGTTGCGGGCGTAAGTGAGAGCCTGCGGGATTTTGGTTTCTATGTACCCCTGCCCGCTTTCGATCACACCTTTGCCGGCTTCCAGTTTCTGGGGGTTTTGCTGGTCACGGCGGTACCCTTCGGTATCTACGACCTGGTCGAAGCCATGGACAATATTGAAAGCGCCGAGGCCGCCGGGGACAGCTACCCGACCCAGCGCGTCGTCGTCGCCGACGGAGTGGTCAGCATGATCGGCTGCCTGTGGGGTAACCCGTTTATTAACGCGGTGTATATCGGCCACCCGGGCTGGAAATCCATGGGCGGCGGGATAGGCTACTCGGCCGTAACCGGACTGGCAGTACTGGTACTGGCCTGGTGTGGCTTGCTACCCCTGCTGCTGGCCCTGATTCCCGTGGTCGCCATTCTGCCCATCCTGTTGTACATCGGCATGCTGATTGGCGCCCAGGCTTTTCAGGAATCACCGGCACGGCACGCACCGGCGATTGTACTGGCCATGGTGCCGCATCTCGCCGCCTGGGCGCGGGGACTGGTGGATGGCGCACTGGCCGCCGCAGGCACCACGGCCCACGAAATTGATGCCGCGGCGTTGGCCAGCAACGGCGTCCTCTACAGCGGGCTGGAGACGCTGGGTGGCGGCGCCATCCTCGGCGGCCTGGTACTGGGCGCCATGGCAGTATTTATTATCGAGCAGGATTTCAAACGCGCGGCAAGCTTTGCCGGTGCAGGCAGCGCCCTGTCCTTCTTCGGATTCATGCATGGCGAGGCGGTGGGATGGGCCGTCTCCCCGGTGATTGCGGCTGCCTATGCAGCACTGGCAGCGATGCTGTTATTCTCGCGCGCGAATCAGCCAGCGACAGAACCGACGAACCAGCCCGAGGAAATCCTGCATGGCAACGGATAAAGATCAACCCCAGAGTGACCCGGCAACCCTGCTTGCCGAGCAGCCGCAGCTTTTGCACGATCTCGCGGCGCTGGCCGGGGTGGCGGTGCCACCGGAGCACGCCCAGGCTGTGCGCGGCCACCTGGTGACTGCGGCCCGCATGGCCAGCCTGCTGTACGCCGTCCCGCTGGACGATCACGCTATGGATGGCGCGCCGGTGTTCACCCCCGCCGACGGCCCCGGCGGCAAAAGCGGGGAGCGGTAGTGATGGACCCCTTCGCTTCCGCCGTCGATATCGCCACCGCAGTCGCCAACGGCAGTACCAGCGCACGCGCCCGCACCGAGGCGACACTGGCACGCATTCACCGGC
>JAZBPS010000314.1:0-46540 GCA_036353375.1 Halieaceae bacterium
CATGCACAGCGCACTACTTTGGTGCGCGCCTGCCGGAAAGCAGGCCAACAGTTCAGGTTTTCAGGGCGCGGATGGGTGCGGTTTCACTGTGTTCTCTACGCACGCCAGCGATTTTCTGACCAATCGGTCGATATTTGCCTGCGATTCCCGCTGGAATGCGCCTCTTCGGGGGGCAGTCTTGCTATCGGCACTGAACTTGCATAGCAAGTAGCGCAGCAAAGTCTGTAGACATTTTTACCACAACACACTGTGAGGAACGCCGTGCTCCTGTCCCTACCCGCCGGTCCGCGCGTTATGAAAGCCCTGTTGGTGGCCCTGGTAGCCTTGTTTGCGCTGCTGGTGGGGCTTAACAATATCACCGATTACGACTCGAATTTTGCCTTCGTCCAGCACGTGCTGGAAATGGATACCACGTTTGAGGGCAACCGCCTGATGTGGCGCCGTATCGAAGCGCCCTGGGTACATCACCTGGGCTATGTCGGCATTATCGCCCTGGAGGTGCTGACGGGCGTGCTCTGCGCAGCGGGTGCCTGGCAGATGTTCACCGCGCGCAGCGCTGCGCAGGGCCAGTTCAATCGTGCCGTGCTGCTGGCAAGCTGGGGCCTCGCCACCGGCGTGCTGCTCTGGTTTGGCGGCTTTATCACGGTCGGCGCCGAGTGGTTCCTGATGTGGCAATCCCCCAGCTGGAACGGCCAGCAGGCCGCCTTCCGCTTTGTGGTCTGCCTGCTCGCCTGCCTGATTTTTATCAACCTGCCTGAGCCTGCCACGGGCGACGCAGACCGATGACAACGCCCGGGGAAAAGCCTGTGCAAGCGGCCGGCAAGCAGGCCGCAGACAACGGCACAATGACCGAGCTGCAGCGCGAGCGGCGTATGGGCGGCGTCGGCAATGAGTCGGCGCTGCGAGAAATTCCCGTTATCGACATGAGCATGCCGGACCAGGCTGCACTGGATGAGGCATTGTGGCAGGCGGCGGTGAACTGCGGCTTTTTCCAGCTCGCCAATCATGGCTTCAGCGTGGCGGAAATGGACCGGGCCTTTGCCATGGCCCAGGCATTTTTCGCCCTGCCGGAGACGGTGAAAGCGCGCTATCCGCTGCAAGGGGCCAGCAATGCCGGCTGGGAATCCATGGCCCAGGTGCGACCCTCCACAGGGACCGCCGACCAGAAGGAGTCCTACCAGATTACCCGCACGCGCATGCAGGGGCTGTGGCCCAGTGAGCAGGAGCTGGCGGGGTTCGTAACGACCATGCTGGAGTTTGAGCACAAGGCCTGGTCCCTCGCCATGCGCGTACTGGAGAGCTTTGCCCGCAAGCTGGGCTTTGCCGAGGACTTCTTTACCCGTGCGCACGACTACCGGGCAGCGGACTACCAGTCAACGCTGCGGCTGCTGCACTATTTTCCGGTAACCGATCCCGATCCGGCGGTCCGGGACCTGTGGCGGGCCGGGGCCCATACCGATTTCGATTGCCTGACGCTGCTGTTTCAGCGCGACGGCCAGGGCGGTTTGCAGGTCTGCCCGGGGCGTGAGGCCGACACCGGCGACTGGACACCGGTGACGCCCAGGGCCGAACTCATAACCTGCAACATCGGCGATATGCTGATGCGCTGGAGTGACGACCAGCTGCGCTCCACCCTGCATCGCGTGCGTACGCCGGACCCGGAAAAGGCCCGCTACAGCATCGCTTTTTTCGCACAGGCCAACAGTGAGCAGCTGATCCAGAGCCCGCTCGGCAAGTACCCGGCGATCACGGCGGCGGATTACCTGCAGCAGCGGATCAGCGCGAACTTCGAGGCCTTGCAAAAAACGCTGGACGCATCGTGAGCCTTAACCCGCGCTGCAGAAAGGGCCAGATAACCAGCGCGCCATGATGAACAGCATTCCCACACCACCCGGCAGCGACCCCACCGACGCGCAGATGATTCGCAACCTGCGGCTTGCCAACGAGGTTGCCCGGCGCGCAATGGAGGAAGGGCGCCACCCGTTTGGCGCCGTCCTGGTGGCGGCGGATCACCATACGGTGGTCATGGAACAGGGTAATATCGATACGGTGAATCACGCCGAGTCGACCCTGGCGCGCCGCGCGGCGGAGGTCTTCAGCGAGGAGGAGCGCTGGGGCATGACCCTGTACACCACGGCGGAGCCCTGCGTTATGTGCGCCGGCACCCAGTACTGGGCTCATATAGGTCGGCTGGTCTACGGCATGTCAGAGCGGCAGTTGCTGGACATGACGGGCAACCACAAGGAAAACCCCACCCTGGACGTGCCCTGTCGCACAGTGTTCTCCCACGGGCAGAAGACCATCCGCGTTTGGGGCCCCGTGGAAGCAGTGGTGGATGAAATTGCCGCCCTGCACAAAGACTTCTGGCGCAGTCAGTGACAGTGGCCGCAGAGCCTGCCGCAACGGCTCCCGCAGGGCGGGCGCGCGTCGCCGCCGACCTGCGTGCACCCCTGTTCGGGCTGGAAGAGCGACCACCGCTACCGACGGCATTACTGGCGGCGCTGCAACACCTGCTGGCGGTGTTTGGCGGTATCGTGACCGCGCCGCTGATTATCGCCGGTGGCATGGGTCTGGATGCCGGCCAAACCAACACCATTGTCACCTCGGCGCTGTTCGTCTCTGGCCTGGCCACGCTGCTGCAGATAGGGCGCGTGGGGCCGATCGGCTCAGGCCTGCTGGCGATCCAGGGCACCAGTTTCACCTTCATCGGCGCGATCCTGTTCGCCTGGCACGGCCTGCCCGAACAGCTGCCCGCAGAGGAAAAGCTGGCGCTGGTGTTCGGCAGCGCGGCGGTGGCGTCCATTGTCATGATGCCGCTGGCGTTCAGCCTGCGCAGGCTGCAGCGCCTGTTTTCACCGGTGGTCACGGGCACCACGGTGCTGTTGCTGGGTCTGAGCCTGGTGGTTGCTACCCTTGGCAACCTGCAGCGAAGCTGGCTTGAGGCCAGCGCAAACGGTGCGGGCTGGACGGTCCTGCTGGTTGCAGCGTGTGTGTTTGCAACCACCGCGCTGATGGCGCGGCTTGCCAATCCCTGGGCGCGAATGTGCAGTATTCTCGCGGGGCTGGTGGTGGGCTTCGGGGTTTCCCTGTGGCTGGGTGTTGTGCGCTTTGATCTGCTCGCGGGTCTCGCGCCCTGGTTCACCCCGGTGCCGCTGCGGTACGGCCTGGCGTTTGACTGGCAGGTGTTCCTGGTGCTGATGCCTATCTTTGTGGTCACTGCCACCGAATCGGTGGGCGACCTGACGGCCACCCAGGCGCTGAGCCAGCTGCCGGTCCGGGGTCCCGGTTACTGGTCGCGCCTGCGGGGCGGCGTGGTGGGAGACGCCTTCAATTCCCTGCTGGCCTCGGTGTTTTCAACCTTTCCCAATACGACCTTCAGCCAGAACAACGGTGTAATCCGTCTCACCGGCATCGCCAGCCGGCATGTGGGTTACCTGGTGGCGGCCATGCTGATGGTTATGGGCTGCGTGCCCGTGATTGCCGGCTTTTTCCAGATGCTGCCCCCCGCGGTCATTTACGGCGCGACGCTGCTGATGTTCCTGCTGGTGGTGGACGCCGGTATCAACATGCTGCGGGACGGCTGTCACGGCAGGCGCGACTGGTTTATCGTGGCCTGCGCACTGCCGGGCGGTGGGCTGCTGAGCCAGTTTGCTGAAGCGCTCACCTGGTTGCCACTGCAGGTGCGCATGGTCCTGCAGTTTCCGGTTTCCACCGGCGCCTTTATCGCGATGGCGCTGGAGGTGTTGCTGCCGCGCCCTGCCGCTCAGTCCGCCGGGCGGTAGTGTTTGTGCCAGTGTCGCGCGATGTCGCTGCGCCGGCATACCCACACATCCTCATGGTCGGCGATGTGATCGAGAAAGCGCTGCAGGGCCCGAAACCGTCCGGGGCGCCCGGCAATGCGACAGTGCAGCCCCACGTTCAGCAGCTTCGGCTGTCGCCGGCCTTCCTCGTAGAGCACATCAAAGGCGTCCCGCAGGTAGTGGAAAAACTGCTCGCCGCTGTTGAAACCCTGGGCCGTGCAAAAGCGCATGTCATTGCTGTCCAGGGTGTAGGGGATCACCAGGTGGGGGCCGTTGGGACCTTTCACCCAGTAGGGTAGGTCGTCGGCGTAGGAATCCGAGTCGTAAAGAAAGCCCCCTTGCTCAAGCACGAGCTTGCGGGTATTGGGGCTGTCGCGCCCGGTGTACCAGCCCAGGGGCGGGCTGCCGGTGAGCTCCGTATGCAGGCGTATCGCCTCTTTCATGTGCTCCCGCTCTACCTGCTCCGGCACCGACTGGTAGCTGATCCAGCGCAGGCCGTGACAGGCGATTTCCCAGTCTGCCGCGCGCATGGCGGCAACCGCCTCCGGGTTTCTCGCCATCGCCATGGTTACGCCGAATACCGTGACCGGCCACTCCCTGGCTGTGAATTCCCGGTGCAGGCGCCAGAAGCCGGCGCGGCTGCCGTACTCGTAGATCGACTCCATGCTCATATGCCGGTCAGGGAAGCTGGCGGCGTTAATAATTTCCGAGAGGAACATCTCCGAGCCTTCGTCACCGTGGAGCACGCAGTTCTCGCCGCCCTCTTCGTAATTGATGACGAACTGCACGGCGATGCGTGCGCGACCGGGCAGGGAAAAGCCGGCGGGCGCCGGTCCGTAGCCCACCATATCCCGGGGGTAGTCGCTCCCGGGTGTATCCATTGTGTCAGCCATAGCCTGCTTTGCTCTCTGGTTTTATGCCGCGGCGAAGACCCGCTGCGGTGACCCCCTTGGCGGGGCGATGCCTGTGAAATGCAACACCCGTTCCATCTCTCGTGCCGCGCCGCGCACCGTTTCCAGGGTGCGATGGCACACATTGTGAGCCGTTCTTGTGCGCGACGCACCATGCTGGGTCAGAATGCTGACCACTTGGACAGGATTTGCCTTGGCCTGCGCCCGGGATACGGGCAGCCAGGCTATTTGTCGCGCCCGGGCCGCCGCCGTCTCCCCGTGGCACGATACTTGCTTCGAGGTGTGCACGACATCGGGAATGCGTGCCAGCCTTTTTGCCTGCCGCGACATTTCCGTCCTGGCAACAGAAAAATCGAGGATATCGGCACAATGTACCGCATCGCTTCAAAAGCACCCCCTTCACATGCCGGGGTACAGGCCCGACCCAAGGCCGTGCCCAAAGCCATTGCGCCTTCCGCTGTTACGCCGTGGCTGGCGTTGCTGCTGCTGGCCTGCCTGGCCTCCATGCTGCCGTTGGCGCATGCACAGGAAGAGACCATTGAAACGCAGGTCGAGTCGGATGCAGCGGCCGCCAGTAGCCAGAAGCGTATCGACAAATACGACCGGACGGCGGCAGATGCGCTGCAGGCCTACCGGCTGGCGACGCAGCGTGCGGCCAGCCTGTCTGTCTACAACCAGCAGCTGCAAAAGCTGATCGACTCACAGAACGAGGAGATTGCGTCCATCCAGCGTCAGACCGCCGAAATCGAGGACATCGAGACAGGCGCCCTGCCCTTCATGATCGAGATGACGGATACGCTGGTACAGATTGTAGAGGCGGATGTGCCCTTCCTTCGCGATGAGCGCCTGGAGCGGATCGCCAAGCTGAAAGAGATGATCGACCGGGCGGACGTGACTGCGGGCGAGAAGTACCGCCGCATCATGGAGGCCTACAGTATTGAAGCAGATTACGGCAAAACCATCGAAGCCTACCGTGGCGAGCTGGAGCAGAATGGCAACGTGCGCGCGGTGGACTTCCTGCGTATAGGCCGGGTCGGCCTTTACTACCAGACACTGGATGGCG
This sequence comes from Halieaceae bacterium, assembly GCA_036353375.1. Taxonomy (GTDB): domain Bacteria; phylum Pseudomonadota; class Gammaproteobacteria; order Pseudomonadales; family Halieaceae; genus JANQIO01. The sequence continues at coordinate 5,775 of JAZBPS010000314.1, forward strand.
AGGAGACCGGGCGCTGGAGCGAGAAGCTGGGTGATTGGCAGCTGCTTGCCAGTGGCTACCGCCGCGCCGTGCGCGACGGTCTCAGTATTGCCCGCAAACAGGCGCCGCCCAGCCTGCTTGAATTGCCGATTAACGCCCCCGGAGGTGCATCATGAACGTCAAACTGATCAGGGGCTTCCTGCTGATATCGTCGCTGCTGCTCGCCAGCACCAGCTGGGCCCAGGGCAGTGGCAGCCTGTTGCAGTTGCTGGAGCGGGTTGAGACCAACAAGACCAAGGAGGCGCAGCTGAACGCTGAACGCGAGCAGCGCTTCAAGTCACGGGCCAATGAGCAGCAGGCGCTGCAGCGCGAGGCGGAAGCCGAGGTAGCGCGGCAGGAGGCGCTGCGCATACAGCTCAAAGACACCTTTGACCAGAATGAAACCCAGTTGGCCGAGCTGCAGGATACGCTGGACAAGCGCGTCGGTGACCTCGGTGAACTGTTCGGTGTCTTCCGCCAGAATGCGGATGACACTCAGACGGCGATCTACAACTCGCTGATCACGGTTGAATATCCGGATCGCCAGGAGGTGGCCGCGGCGCTTGCGGAGAGCACAGAAGTGCCCACTATTCCCCAGATGCGCGCGCTGTGGGAGCTGCTCATCCAGGAGATTGCCCACTCGGGCGAGGTCAGCCGATTCAGCACCGATATCGTCAAGCCCAGTGGTGACCAGTACCAAGATGAGGTCATCCGCGTGGGTGCCTTCAATGTCGTTACCGATGGCAAATACCTGAACTATCTTCCCGACGCCGGCCAACTGGTGGAGTTGCCGCGCCAGCCCCAGGGCTATGTGCGCTCCAGTGCCAGTGCGCTGATGGAGGCAACACCCGGCGAAGAGGTGGGATTCTATGTGGACCCGTCACGCGGTGCGCTGCTGGGCCTGTTGGTACAGTCACCCAGCCTGATGGAGCGTGTGGAGCAGGGCAAGGCAGTGGGTTACGCGATCATTATCGTCGGCATCATAGGCCTGTTGATTGTGTTTGAGCGCTTTTTGTCGGTGGCCCGTGTGCGTCGGCGCATCAAGAGCCAGCTGGCGGACCTGGAGCACCCCGACATGAACAACCCGCTGGGCCGCGTGTTGAACGTGTACTACGAGAACAAGCACCTGGACCTGGAGACGGTGAAGCGCAAGCTCGACGAAGTGGTGTTCAAGGATGTCTCCGATATTCGCAAGGGACTGCCCATCATCAAGGTGTTGGCGGCAGTCGCCCCGCTGATGGGTCTGCTGGGCACGGTGACCGGTATGATCGGCACGTTCCAGGCCATCACCCTGTTCGGCACGGGCGATCCCAAGCTGATGGCGGGTGGTATTTCCCAGGCGTTGATCACCACCGTGCTGGGGCTGCTGGCGGCAATCCCGCTGCTGCTGACCCACAGCGTACTGTCCAACCAGGTGACTGCGACCAGCAAGCTCATTGCCGAGCAATCGGCCGGCATGCTGGCCAAGAAAGCGGAAGCCGACGCCGAGCTGAAGGCCTGAGGCGGCGATGGACGTCATCAGCGCACTGCGGGATTTCCTCGACAAGGGCGGGGATGTGCTTTACGCGATACTGGTGGTCGCCATCTGGTTATGGTGGCTGATGCTTGATCGTTTCTATTACTACTTTCGGGAACACCGTCCCCGGGTGGAGCAAGCCCTGGCGGAGTGGAATCAGCGCAGCGATCGCACCTCCTGGTTCGCCCAGGCCCAGCGCACCGAGCTGATCTCGCGCATCGAGGTAGACATGCTGCGCAACGTGAAGATCATTCCCGCGCTGATTGCCTTGCTGCCCATGTTCGGTCTACTGGGCACGGTCACCGGCATGATCCAGGTGTTCGACGTTATGGCGTTCATGGGATCGGGCAATCCCAGGGCGATGGCCGATGGCGTCAGCAAGGCCACCGTGCCCACCATGGCTGGCATGGTCGTGGCACTGATCGCCATTCCTTTTTCCTCCCGGCTGGACCGGCGGTTCAAGGTGGAACGGCAGAAGTTGAACGAGTCATTGAAGATTGAGAATCAGGAAACCCCATGAGCGACCCTATTCAGGCATTGATCGACGAAGAAGAAGAGAGTCAGATCGACCTCACCCCCATGCTGGACGTGGTGTTCATCATGCTGATCTTCTTTATTGTGACGTCCACCTTCGTCAAGGAATCCGGTGTCGATGTGAGCCGGCCCAACGCAGACACGGCGGTGGTCACGGAATCCAACAGCATCCAGATCGGCATTACCTCGGCCAACCAGATCTACATGGACAAGCGCCTGATCGACAAGCGCGCGGTGCGCGCGAACGTAGAGCGCGGCATTGCCGAGAACCCCGGCGCGGCAGTGATTATCGTGGCTGATGCTGACTCCAAGACAGAGACCCTGATTGAGGTTATGGACCAGGCGCGACTGGCAGGTGCGGAGAATGTGTCTGTTGCCGCTGATGAGGGCTACTGATGCAGTCAGTCGTTAAAAACGCGACGACCTTCCTGCTGGCCTGCTTGATTGGCCTGCTGCTGTTCATGCTGATGCAGTTCATGATTCGTGCCGACGCGATTTTTGAAAAGCCGGACGGCAGCAGGACCTACCTGAACTTTGTGCGGGTGGAGCAGAGCGAGGAGACGCGTACCAAGGAGCGCAAGCTGCGCGAGCCACCGCCGCCCGAGCCGCCGCCGGACACCCCGGACCTCGCCAACCAGTTGGCGAACATGAACCCCAATCTGAATATGAATATGCCTACCATCGGCATCCCCATCAATTCCGGGGACGGACCTTACCTCGGCGCCCTGCAGAAAGGCGGCGGTATGGCGGGCTTCGACACGGACGTGATTCCGGTGGTGCGCACCGCGCCGACGTACCCGCGGAATGCCAGACAGGCAAAAATCGAGGGCTATGTGACCATGGCGGTCACCATTCGCCCCGACGGTACAGTAGCTGACGTATCCGTGCTGGAATCGGATCCGCCGCGCTTGTTTGATCGCGCAGCCATGGATGCCATGCGGCGCTGGAAATTCAGGCCCAAGATTGTCGACGGCGCGCCGCAGGCCCAGCGCGCGCGGCAGACCATTGAATTCAAACTGGGAGGTGGCTGATGCAGCGGGCAACCGACTCTGTGCGGGTCCTCGAGACAGGTTCCGAAAGCGCATTCGGGCGACGTTGGCTGAACATCCTGCGCCCCCTGGCGCTGCTAAAGCAGGCCGCGGTTGCGCTGGGCCTGTCACTGGTGCTGGCAACCACAGGCTGGGCCAGCGCCACCTCAGTGACGACCTCGACCTACAAGGAGCTCACCGAGATTCAGGAGCTGATGTCCAACGATGGTATGGACGAGGCCTTCACCAGGCTTAAAACCCTGCTGACGGAGGTGGAAGAGGACAGCCTTGACCTGGCATTGACCCTGCAGACCATCGGTTATGTGGAGATGTCCCGGGAGAATTTCCCCGAGGCCATCAAATACCTGAAGCAGAGTCTCGCCACTGAGCGCCTGCCGCAGAATGTGGTGTACAACGTGGGGTACATGGTCGCCCAGCTTCACGCTGCCCTGGGGCAGTTTGAAGAGGCGCTGACGTTTGCAGAAGGCTGGTTCAAGCAGGTAGAGGAACCCAAGCCCTCACAGACGATTTTCATGGCCAATATCTACGCCCAGGTCAAGCGCTATGCCGAGTCAGCGCCCTACGCCGAACAGGCGATTGCCGCCAGTCTCGCAGCGGGCGAGGAGCCACGGGAGAGCTGGTACCAGTTGCTGACTGCAGATTATTTCGAACTCAAGCGCTATCCGGAAGCGACCCAGACGCTGCTGGCCATGGTGGATCGTTGGCCGGAAAAAGGCAGCTATTGGGAGCAGCTCGCCAGCGTCTACATGGTTCAGGACATGCCGCCCAAGGCGCTGGCGACGTTAAAGATCGCCTTTGACACCGGCGTGCTGGACAAGGAGAACACCATCCGCTCGATGATCCAGCTCTGCGTTCTGCAAGGTATCCCCGAACATGGCGGGCGCCTGTTGCAGCAAGCCATGGAAATGGAGCTGGTGCCCGTGGAGGACATCTATCTGGAAATGCTGGCACAGTCCTGGATTGCCGCCAGGGAGTACGACCGCGCGGTGCAGGCCTATGAAGAGCTGGCCAAGCGCACCGAGAAGGGAGACCCGTGGATGAAGATCGCCAATATCTACGTGGACGCTACCGACTGGAAGCCGGCTGAGCGGGCTGCCATCAAAGCCCTGGACTCGGAACTGGAAGAACCTGGCAAGGCCTGGCTGATTCTTGGTATCGCACGGGTAGAGCAGGGCAAGTTTGAAGAGGGTCGCACGGCCCTGCGAAAAGCCCGCGCCTTCAGCAAAACCGAGCGCTCTGCAGCCGGCTGGCTGAACTACGCCGAGGACATGAAGCGTCAGGCGGACTGGCTGGCGTCTAACAGCGGTTAGGCTCGTCCGGGCTGCCACTCTGGCGCCGCTGAGGTAATGAGCCGCAGCGCCTGCGGCTTGCTCGTTGGCGCATATCGTGACTGAATAGCGCGCTGACCTCGGCCCATACACCTGTATTGCCCACGGGCAGCCTGCGGCGCAGACCGCGCTGCAGGTCAGTTCGGGTGTCTTGAACAAAGTAAGGAATACACGTGCCATCAATCGCCTTTACCGCACCCCACAGGAGCGCTGCGGAGATCGGCCAGCAAATGCTGGCCGACGGCGCCAGCGCTGTCGATGCGATGGTGGCTGCCTCCGCGGCGATTGCCGTGGCGTACCCGCATATGAACAGCCTTGGCGGCGACGGGTTCTGGTTGATACAGGCCCCCGGCGAGGCGCCGGTGGGGATAGACGCCTGTGGCTTTGCCGCACAGCGCGCCACCATCGACTACTATCGCGACGCTGGCTTCGATGCCATCCCGTCCCGGGGTCCCCAGGCGGCACTCTGCCAGGCGGGCACCCTGGACGGATGGCGATTGGCGCGTGAATGGGCAGCGGCGAACGGCCTTGCTACACGACCGCTGTCAGAGCTGGTGGCACCCGCCGCGGCACTGGCACAGTCGGGCATCACGGTGACAGCCAGCCTGCAGGCGGCCAGCGAAAAACTGGCGGGCGAACACTGGGATGCGCCCGACTACCTGCGGCTCTTCCAGCCAGAGGGACGAACCCTCAAAGTCGGGGATGTACTGTGCAATCCCGCCCTCGCGCAATTCCTCCGCAGCCTTGGCGAGCGGGGCACGGAAGACTTTTACCGGGGCGAGCTGGGCGCGGCTATTGCGGGCTACCTCGCCGATGCGGGCAGCCCGCTGCGGCAGGCAGACTTCCAGGATTACCGGGCGAGTCGCGTCACGCCGCTGACCACCCATATTGCGGGGGCGGATATTTTCAACCTGCCGCCCCCCACCCAGGGCATTGCGTCCCTGCTGATTCTCGCCCTGTATGACCGCATACGGCGACGACTGCAGCCTGCCTCCGAGACGGAGCGGGTGCACTGTATCGTTGAGGCAACCAAGCTGGCGTTCATTATTCGCGACCGGGAAGTGGGTGATCCGCAGCGCCTGTCGCCGGGCTTTGCTGATGTGCTGGATGACAAAGCCCTGGACGCACTGGCGGAGCAGGTCAGTGCCGAGGTCGCCATGCCCTGGCCGCAGGTGGCCGAGCCAGGCGATACGGTGTGGATGGGCGCGCTGGACAAACACGGAACCATGGTGAGCTTCATCCAGAGCGTGTACTGGGAGTTCGGTGCAGGCGTGGTTGTGCCCGAGTTCGGTCTGGTGTGGAACAACCGGGGCCTCAGCTTCCAGTTGCATGCAGGTCATCGCAACGCCCTGGCGCCGCGTCACCGTCCCTTCCATACCCTCAACCCGGCTTTTGCACTGCTGGAAGACGGTCGCCGCTTGTCCTACGGCACCATGGGTGGTGAGGGCCAGCCGCAAACCCAGGCGGCGGTGTTCACACGGTTTTTCTACGAGGGCCAGGCCCTGTCCGAGGCGATTGCCAACCCCCGCTGGCTGCTGGGTCGCACCTGGGGGGCATCGGACACGGATCTCAAGCTGGAGCAGAGCTTATATGCCGACATTGGCAGCGAGCTGGCCCGTCGGGGCCATGTGCTGGCGTCCTTGCCGGACTTGTCGGAAAGCCTGGGGCACGCCGGCGCCATCTGTCTTGCCCCCACCGGTGAGGTGGAGGCGGCAACCGACCCTCGCAGCGATGGCGCTGCGTTCACCGCCAGCCTGAACGAGGAGTGAGTACAGCGTGTTGATGGAATTGTTACCCGTCGGGTTGGCCTTGCTGGCCACGGGCGTGATCGCCGGCATTCTGGCCGGGCTGCTGGGTGTGGGTGGCGGTATCGTTATCGTGCCGGTACTGTACCTGGTGTTCCAGTCATTGGGCGTGAGCCCGGCCACCGCCATACTGGTGGCTACCGGCACCTCGCTGATGACCATTATCCCCACCAGTATTTCCTCCAGTCGCGCCCACCATGGGCGCGGCAATGTGGATTTTGCGCTGATTCGCCTGTGGGCGCTGCCCATGGTGCTGGCGGTGCTGGCCGGCAGCTATCTCGCCACCCGGGTAGACGGCCGAGTGCTCAGTGGCCTGTTTGGCTCGGTGGCAATACTGGTAGCACTGAATATGCTGTTCCGGGCGAATGCCGCGGCCCTGCGGGACAGGCTGCCCGCGGCGCCGGGGCAAGTGGTGCTCGCCAGTGTTATCGGTTTCATTTCCGTTATGATGGGTATCGGTGGCGGTACGCTGGGAGTTCCCACGCTGACGGCGTTTAACGTTGCGCCCCACCGGGCGGTGGGGACGGCGGCGGTGCTGGGCCTGCTGATTGCACTGCCGGGCGCCGGCATGTTGCTGCTGGGCGGCGCGACACCGGCAGATGCCCCCCAGGGCACGTTTGGCCTGGTCAACCTGCCGGGCTTCGCGCTGATTGTTCCCATGACCACGCTCATGGCTCCCGTGGGAGTGCGCATTGGCGCAAAACTGGACGGCGCATCGTTGAAGCGCGTATTCGCCCTGTTCCTGATACTGGTGGGCAGTCGCATGATCTGGCAGACGTTTTTCTGACGGTCCGGACATCAGGATGGGCGACGGGCAGGACGGCGCAGTGTGTATAGAAAACCGCCCGGACAGGACAAGTGTTTTATGGCTGCACCTGAAGCGTGTAGCGCGAACCTAACAGGATTGAGTACCTAATGAACTTTGAAGACCTGGACATCCAGCAACAACGCCCCTTCGTCCCGCCGGCGCGGCTGATGATGGGCCCCGGGCCCATCAACTGTGACCCGCGGGTACTGCGTGCCATGTCCTATCAGCTGACCGGCCAGTTCGATCCTGAAATGACCCGCTGCATGAACGACACCATGGCCTTGTACCGGGGTGTCTTCCGCACCCGCAACCCCTGGACCTTTCTGGTGGACAGCACATCCCGTGGCGGCATTGAGGCCTGCCTGCTGTCCCTGCTATCGCCGGGTGACAAGGTCGTGATTCCCTCCTTCGGGCGGTTCGGTTACCTGTTGATGGAAATTGCCAGGCGCTGTGGCGCCGAGCCCCACGTGATCGATATCCCCTGGGGTGAAGTGGCACGCCCCGAGCAGGTGGCCGAGGCCATTGATAAGGTGGGTCCGAAGCTGGTGGCCTGCGTGCAGGGGGATACCTCGACCACCATGTGCCAGCCGCTTGAAGATATCGGTAAGGTCTGCGCGGAGAAGGGTGTGCTGCTGTACTGCGACGCCACGGCGTCCATTGGTGGCAACACCTTCGAAACCGATGCCTGGCAGCTCAGTGCCGTGTCCGTCGGCCTGCAGAAGTGCCTGACCGGCCCCTCGGGCAGCGCGCCGGTCACCCTGAACGAGGAGGCGGTCGCCGTGATTCGTGCACGCGACCACGTGGAAGCCGGCATACGCAGCGATGACGATGTGGCGGGCTCGGGCGAGATCATTCGCTCCAACTACTTTGACCTCGGGATGATCATGAATTACTGGGGTGAGCGCCGACTCAACCACCACACCGAGGCTGCCAGCATGCTGTTCTGCGCCCGGGAATGCGCGCGTATCCTGCTGGAGGAGGGTATCGATGCCTCGGTGGAGCGCCACCGCGTCAACGGCAACGCCATGGCAGCAGGCCTGGCAGCACTCAATCTGAAACTCTACGGCGACCAGGCGCACCGCATGAACAATGTGGTGGGTGTCTATATACCGGAGGGTGTGGACGGCGAGGCGGTACGCAACGCCATGCTGCAGGATTTCTCCATCGAAATTGGCACCTCCTTCGGTCCGCTGGTGGGTGTGATCTGGCGGGTCGGGGTGATGGGCTACAACGCGCGCAAGGATGCGGTGCTGGTCACGCTGGCGGCGCTGGAGCAGTGCCTGATGCGCGCAGGGCATCGCCTGAGTCCTGGCGCCGCAGTGGCCGCCGCGCTGGAACACTATGCCTGAGCACAACGCGAGTTACGCCGACTGGGCCGAGCAGGTCATGCAGCGCTGCGATGCGCTGGCGGCACTGTCCAGCCTGCCTGACGCAGTGTGTCGCACCTACCTCACGCCCGAGCATCAACAGTGCAACGCTCAGGTCAGTAAATGGCTAACTGCCGCGGGTCTGGACGCCTGGCAGGATGCGGTGGGCAACCAGTGGGGGAGATTGCCAGCGGCCCGTGCAGACGCCCCCGCCCTGATCGTCGGTTCGCATCTGGACACTATCCCCAATGCCGGCAAGTACGACGGCATCCTCGGCGTCTTGCTGGCGCTGGCGGTGGCGGACAAGCTGCGCCGCGACAATGCCGCCCTGCCGTTCCACCTGGACATTGTCGGTTTCGGTGACGAGGAAGGGGTGCGCTTTGGCACCACGTTGCTGGGGAGCCGCGCTGTGGCGGGCACCTGGGAGTCGGCCTGGGTGAAGCTTGAAGACAAGGATGGCATCAGCCTGGGCGATGCCCTCAAGACTTTTGGCGGCGACCCCGGCCAGATCGCCGGCTGCAGCCGCGCGGGCTCGTCGCTGGCGGGCTATATCGAAGTGCATATCGAGCAGGGCCCGGTGCTGGAGCAGACGGGACAGCCCCTGGGTATTGTCACCGGCATTGCCGGCGCCCGGCGTTTCCGCGTGGAGGTGCTGGGGCAGGCGGGCCATGCCGGTACCGTGCCCATGGATATGCGCCAGGATGCGCTGGCGGCTGCGGCGGGCATTGTGCTGGCGGTAGAAAAGCTGGCCCGGCGGCACGGCATTGTCGCCACGGTGGGCAGCTTGTCCTGCGAACCCGGCGCGGCCAATGTGATTCCCGGGCGCTGCCTGCTTGGCCTGGATGTGCGCGCCGATTCGGACGCACGGCGCGATCGCGCTATTGATGAACTGCAGCAGGAGGTCGCAGCCCTGCTTGCATCACGCGGTATGCAGGCAAGCTGGGTGGAAACCCACAATGCCGCGGCTGTAGCCTGTTCTGACGCTCTGCAGGCGCTGATGGCAGAGGCGCTGGAAAGCATGGCCCTGCCGGCGCCGCGACTGATGAGCGGTGCCGGTCACGACGCCATGGCGATTGCGCCCATTACGGACGTCGGCATGTTGTTTCTGCGCTGCGCCGGTGGCATCAGCCATCACCCGGATGAGAGTGTCACGGCGCAGGACGTCGCCCTGGCGATGGAGGCGCTGGAGCGCACTGTACTGGCGCTGGCCCGCCAACGGCAGTCGTCGGGTTCCCTGACCGCGGACTCAGCCGCGTAACCGGGCGGCCGCCGCCTCATGCCGTCGACGCAGGTCGGCGATGTCCATGTCACACAGACTGCCGTCTTGCACGCGCCACTGGCCGTTCACCATCACGTGGGCCGCGCGCGACGCGCCGCAGGTTAGCAGCGCCGCCACGGGATCGCCCGCGCCGCTGAAACGCAGTTCCTCAAGATCAAACAGGGCAATATCCGCCGGCGCGCCCACCTGCAGTGTGCCCAGCTCGGGACGACCCAGCAGGCGAGCGCCCCCCCGGGTTGCCCAGCGCAGGGCGTCGTCCGCGCTTACCGCGGCACTGCCGTAGCGCAGCCGCTGCAGCAGGAACGCCTGGCGCACTTCCTGAATCATGTTGGAGTGATCGTTGGAGGCCGAACCGTCCACGCCCAGGCCCACCGGCGCGCCCGCCGCTTCCAGTTCCAGACTGCGACACAGGCCCGATGCCAGCAGCATGTTGGACGACGGGCAGTGACACACGCCCATGCCTGCCGCCCCGATACGGGCGATCTCGTCGTCGTCAAAATGAATACCGTGGGCCAGCCAGACATCGTCTGCCACCCAGTCCAGTGTTTCCAGGTAGGGCAGTGGCCGCAGGCCGAATTGCGCCAGGCAGAAGTCGTTTTCATCCTCTGTCTCTGCCAGGTGCGTGTGCAGCCGCACGCCCTGTGAGCGCGCCAGAATGGCGGTATCGCGCATCAATTCCCCGGTTACCGAAAACGGTGAGCAGGGGGCCAGGGCAATCTGCACCATGGCGTCTTGCGAGGGGTCGTGGTACTCGGCAATCAGGCGCTCGCTGTCGGCGAGAATCGTCTCTGCAGACTCGATCAGGTGATCCGGGGGCAGGCCGCCACTGGATTGGCCCAGGCTCATGGAACCCCGGGTCAGCGTGACTCGCACGCCCAGGCGCCGTGCCACCTCAACCTGTATATCAATCGCGTTGGCGAAGGCCTCGGAGAACACGTAGTGGTGGTCCGCAGCGGTGGTGCATCCGCTCAGCAGCAGCTCCGCCAGCGCCAGCTCGGTGGAGACGGCAATCGCCTCTTCATCCATCCCCGCCCAGACCGGGTACAGGGCGCCCAGCCAGTCGAACAGCTCCTTGTTCTGCGCCGCCGGCAGCGCCCTTGTCAGGGTCTGGTAGAAATGGTGGTGGGTGTTGACCAGGCCGGGCAGCAGAACCAGCCCGGAAGCGTCGATGCGTTCGGCGCAGGCAGTCCGGGGCTGAGCGCCCTGTGGCACCAGCTCGACAATCTGTGCGTCCTTTACCACGACGCCGCCGCCAGCATCATCCTGTGGGTTGCCGGTCCAGACAGCGGTGGGGTTGGCCAGCCACAGGCCGCCGCTTGCCGCGCTCACCCGGCGGGTTTCCCGGGCGGGGTCAGGCCGCAGCCGCGCAGGATCATACGGGACAGGAAGTCGGCGATCTGGTCCATCAATTCGCGCTCGTACTCGGCATGGTTCATGATGGTGAGCACCTGGGCGTCGAAGTCGGCATAGTGCTGGGTGGTGGACCAGATCATGAAAATCAGGTGTACCGGGTCCACCGGCTCCATGCGGCCCTGCTCAACCCAGGCGTCGATAACGGCCACCTTGTCACGCACCCAGCGCCGCATGTCGGTGCGAATATAGTCCTTTATATGCGGTGCTCCCTGGATAATCTCCATGGCGAACACCTTGGAGGCCTGGGGGTGGGTGTAGGCCAGTTCAACCTTCTTGCGTATGAACTGGTCCAGCACCTCGGCGGGATCATCCTGCACGTCCACTTCTTCAAAGAAGTCGTTCCACAGCGCGATAATGTTGTTGAGCACCGCGAGGTAGAGTTTGTTTTTACCACTGAAGTAGTAGTGGATATTCGCCTTGGCCATGCCGGCACGGTCGGCGATTTTCTGGGTGCTGGTACCGCGGTAGCCGTGCAGGGCGAACTCATGCTCGGCAGCTTCGAGGATGATCTGGAAGTTCCGGTCTCTTATGCTGCCCGATTTGTAGCGCCGCTTGCCGTCGGTTTTTCCCGCGTCCGCGTCCTGCGCAATCTGGCTCACATCCTTGCGTGACATTGTCCTGTAGCAACCTGCGTGCGCCGCGGGGGCGTGGGAGGGAAGAAACAATAATAAAAAAGCATAGCATCCGGGCGCTTATGCGGTCCACGCAGAGGCCCGCGCCTGCGGACTTTTTGCACCGCTGGCCTGAAACTTGCGTTACCTTGGAGCCACCGGAGCACGGCGCGCGTGATGCAGGGCTTTGCGCAGGCGCCGCCTGCAGGCGTGCACTGCAGGGGTGCGTATGCGTCCGCCCGTGGCCCGCAATGAACCAAGGAGACCCGTTCCATGAGTGTTTATGTGATAGTTGATAACGAGGTGCACGACCCCGAGCCCTACGCCGAATACCTGAGGCTGGTCACGCCGACAGTGGCCAAATACGGGGGTCGCTACAAGGTTCGCGCCGGGCATATTCACTTTGCCGACAGCGACTGGGAGCCCGACCGGCTGGTAGTGATCGAGTTTGACGACGTGGACGCGGCCCGGCGCTGGGTGGATGCGGAAGATGTTGCCGAGATCCATGCCATGCGCCGTCGCCACGCCCGGTCGCGCCTGATCATCATCGATGGTGTTGACGAAGCGACGCAGGGAGCATGACGGTGAGCACGGCATCCTTTGAGAACTGGGTCCGGGCCATGCCCAAAGCCGAGCTGCACCTGCATATCGACGGCAGCCTGGAAGCGCGTCGTTTGCTGCAGGCGGCGGCGAAGAACGGGGTGGACATTCCCTACTCGGATGAGGCCAGTGTGCTGGCGGCCTATGACTTTGCCGACCTGCAGAGTTTCCTGGACCTTTACTACCTGGGGGCCTCGGTGATCCGCGACGAGGAGGATTTCTATCACCTCACCATGGACTACCTGCAGATGTGCCGGCAGCAGAATATCGTGCACACAGAGATCATGGTCGAGCCGCAGACCTATACCGCCAACGGCATAGCCTTTGAAACCCTGATGAACGGCACGCTGCGCGCTGTGCAGCAGGCCCGGGAGGAATGGGGGCAGTCAGTGCTGCTTATCCTGAGCCTGCTGCGACACCTCAGCGAGCAGGACTGCCTGGATACGCTGGCGGCAGCGGATCCCTGGCGCGCGCATTTTGCCGGACTGGGTCTCGCCAGCAGCGAGAACGGACACCCGCCGGAGAAATTCCTGCGCCTGTACGCAGCCGCCCGGGAGCGCGGTTATTACACCACCGCGCACGCGGGCGAGGAGGGGCCCGCGGTTAATATCGCCACGTCGCTGGACCAGCTCAAGGTGCAGCGCATCGACCACGGCATCCGCTGCACTGAAGCCCCGGCGCTGATGGCGAGGTTGGAGCGGGAGCAGGTACCACTCACGGTCTGCCCGCTCTCCAACGTGCGACTGAAAAGCTTCGCCACCCTGGCGGATCACAACATTATGGACATGTTCCGTGCCGGGCTGCTGGTGACGGTGAACTCGGATGACCCGGCTTACTTCGGCGGTTATCTCAATGAGAACCTGATTGGCCTGCACACGGCGCTTGGCATGACCGGGGAGGAGTGCCTGCAACTGGTGCGCAACGGCTTTCTCGCCAGCATGCTGGACGATGCCGACAAGCAGCGCTGCCTCGCGCGGCTGGATGCCTGGTGCGAGGACAATCCGGTGCCCGCCTGAACCCTAGCGCGGCACGTCGCCGCCTATACCTTCCAGCAACCACTCCATTTTCAGCAGGGCCTCGTCGGTGATGACCTCTCCGGCGGCCACTTGCTGCTGGCCGTCGGCATCTGTCAGCGGGCCGGCAAAGACCCGCAGGTCGCCGGACAGCAGGCGCGACTGCTGGGCCATAACCTGCTCGCGCACGCTTTCCGGCACCTTGTCGCCCCATCCCTCCAACCGGGTTGCATCCTGCTCCAGCCCCACCCAGTTCGCCTCCGGGCTCCAGTTTCCGTCGAGCACGCTCTGTATCTTGTCCCGATAGATCGGGAACCAGTTGTGGGCAATGCTGACCAGGTGGTGCCGGGGGGCAAAGGCGCTGCGGTCTGTCTGGTAGCCCACCGACCAGACACCGCGCTGGTCGGCCGCCTGCACGACGGCCGATGTTTCGGTGTGATGGGTGATCACGTCGGCCTGCTTCGACACCAGTAGCTCGGCGGCTTCGCGGGAGCGGCTGGCGTCGCTCCAGGTGGAGATCCAGATGACGTCCACCTGCGCGTCCGGGTTGGCGGCTTTGGCCCCCAGCGTGAAAGCGTTGATGCCACGCATGACCTCCGGGATCGGGAAAGCGCCGACGTAACCCAGGCGGTTGGTTCGGGTTACCAGGCCTGCGGCATAGCCCGCCAGGTAGCGCCCCTGGTAGGCGCGGATCTGGTAGGTACCGAGGTTGCGCCCCAGGGTATAGCCCGCGGCGTGTTCAAAGATAACCCTGGGGAAGCGTCGCGATACCCGCGCCGCGGCGCTCATGTGGCCGAAGGAGGTGGCGAAGATCAGCTGCTGGCCACCGCGCGCCAGCTTCGTCAGCACCCGCTCCGTATCACCACCGGGCACCACGCCGTCCAGCGCTGTGGTAGTAATGGCATCGCCGAAGTGCGCCTCGATCTTTTCCCGGGCCAGTTCGTGGGACAAGGTCCAGCCGCCCTGGCCCACCGGGTTTTCATGCACAAAAGCCACCTTCAGCGGCTCCGCCGCCAGCACCGGCGATGCACCGGGCCACAGCACAAGGATCAGGGCCAGCAGCGTGGCGAGGCGGGTAGGGGGGTGATGCATGTCAGGACTCCGCATGAAAGTTCTGGCCCAGGGCCGTGGGCGCACGGCGCGCGGAAAAGCGGCCCTTGCCTGAGAGGATTATCAGTGCCAGCAGGCAGAAAACATAGGGTGTCATGGCGAGCAGGTTGGGTGACATTGACCAGCCCATATCCTGCATCAGCAGGTTGAAAATGCTGAAGAATCCGAACAGGTAGGACGCCGCGACCACGCCGCCAGTGCGCCAGCCCGCCAATACCACCATGGCCAGGGCGATCCAGCCGCGGCCGGCGCTCATCTCAGCGGTCCACAGGGGGGTGTAGACCAAGGACAGGTAGGCACCGCCCAGGCCGGTCATCGCGGCACCGATGCAGGCGGTGAGCGTGCGCAGCAGCGCAACCCGGATGCCCAGTCGGTGGGCCACCTCCGGGTTTTCGCCCACCGCGGTCAGTACCAGTCCGTGCCGGCTGCGATGCAACACCAGCCCGGTGACCAGTGCCAGCGTCCACGCCAGGTACAGCAGCGGGTCCTGGCCGAACAGTGCCTTGCCGATCAGCGGAAGTTTCGACAGCCAGGGAATGGTCAGGGACGGTATGCCAGCCAGGGGGCTGCCCACGTAGTCGCTGCCTATAAAGGTGCTGAGCCCACTACCGAAAACCGCCAGTGCCAGACCGCTGGCCACCGGGTTGGCGTAGAGACCCTGGGTGAGGCCGGCGAACAACAAGCCCATGCTCGCACCGACGCCGGTTGAGGCGAGCACACCGAGGCTGTAGCTGCCGGTCTCTGTACACACCACAAACCCTGTCACCGCGCCCATCAGCATGATGCCTTCCTGTCCCAGGTTGAGAACCCCGGCGCGCTCGGCAATCAGCACGCCCAGCGCACACAGCGCCAGCGGGGTGCCCGCCCGCAGCGCCGTGTAGAGCAGGTCTGCGATCAGTGTGGCGTCCATCAGCCCTGCACCTGCGCGACGCTGTCGCCACTGATAACCAGTCGATAATTGACCAGCACGTCGGCGGCCAGCAGGTAGAACAGCAGCAGGCCCTGGAAAATAAAAGCGATGGATTTGGGCAGGCCAAACTCTATCTGCAGGTTTTCGCCGCCAATAAACGTGAGCGCCTGCAGCAGCGCCGCCAGCAGTATGCCCAGCGGATGGCCTCGACCCAGGAACACCACGATGATGGCGGCAAATCCATACCCGGAGGACAGGTGCGGGGTGACCTGGCCGACCGGGCCCAGTACTTCAAAGGCGCCGGCGAGCCCGGCGAGTCCGCCGCAGGCCAGCAGCACCAGCCATAACAGACGCCCCTCGTGGAACCCGGCGTAGCGCGCCGCCGCCGCACTCTCCCCCACCACCCGCAGCTGGAAACCCAGCAGGGTGCGGCTGCCGATGACTCCCAGCGCGACCAGCAGCAACAGCGCCAGCACAAAGCCGACATGGGTGCGATAGCCATCCACCACCGACGGCAGCAACAGTGCGTCCACCAGCAGGGCAGACTCGGGAAAGCTAAAGCCGTCGGGGTCCTTCAGCGGTCCGTGCACGGCCCACAGCAGCAGGTTCAGGGCCACGTAGTTGAGCATGATACTGGTGAGAATTTCGCTGCAGTTGAAGCGGTGGCGCAGCAATGCCACCAGTCCGGCCCAGAACATGCCCCCGGCAATTCCCGCCGCAACGGCTGCGCCCACCGCGCCGATTCGCGCGCTGCCGGCGAGGTTTTCATCGTTGAACCAGAGGGCGACGGCGCCGCCGCAGAGACTGCCGAGCAGGAACTGGCCCTCGGCGCCTATGTTCCAGACCCTGGCCCGGAAGCACAGGCTCAGGCCCGTGGCGCAGAGCAGTAGCGGGGTGACTTTCAGCAGCAGTTCGCTGACGCCGTAGGCGTCGCGCACGGGGTCGACGAAGAACGCCTTCAGAACCGGCAGCGGCGACAGTCCCAGCGCGGCAAACAGCGCGGTGCCGGTCAGCAGGGTCAGCATAATGGCCAGCACGGGTGCCAGCCACAGCATGTGCCGGGCGGGTTTGGCGCGCTTTTGCAGCTGCATCACTGTCCCGCCGCCTCAGCGTGTTCAGTCATCCAGCGCCCCATCAGCTCGGTGCTCACCTCGGTCCGGGGCAGCAGCGGTGACAAAACGCCGTTGCACAGAGCACCCAGTCGGTCGCACAGGGAGAACAGCTCATCGATGTCCTCGGACAGCAGCAGGATGGCGGCGCCCGCCTGCCGCGCATCTTGCAGGGCGTCATGAATACGGCTGGCGGCGGCGGGGTCTACACCCCAGGTAGGGTTGTAACACACCAGCAGGCGCGGCTGTCCCGCGAGTTCCCGCGCAACCAGGAACCGCTGCAGGTTGCCGCCGGACAGGTCGCGGGCCGGGGCGTGTTCAGAGGGGGCGGTGATGGCGAAGTCGGCGATTGCCTGCCTGGCAGCGCCGGCGGGTCGCCGCCAGTCCACCCAGGGCCCTTGCTGCAGCGGGCCTTGACCGTAGTGGGTCAGCAAAAAGTTCTCCGCCAGGCTAAGGCCGGCGGCGGCAGCGCGGCCGAGGCGGTCTACGGGCAGGCTGCGCACACCCCGCAGGCGCCGCTGCTGCACCGACAGATGGCCGATGTCTTCCCCCATGAAGCGCACCCTGTCCGGCGGCAGTCGCTGTTCGCCACTGACCAGGTCCTGCAGGGTTTCCTGGCCGCTGCCGGCGACGCCGCCTATGCCGACGATTTCTCCCCCTGCCAGCTCAAGCCGGGCGGAGCGCAGCCTTCCGCAGTTGTCTGCGCGCAGCGCTAACAGGGGCTCTCCGATCACGGCGAGTGGCCGCTGGGGTGCTGCTGCGGGCGCTTCACCCATCATCATGGCCACCAGGCCGGCGCGATCGCTGTCTGCCACCCTGACGCTGCCCACCACGCGTCCGGCGCGCAGCACGGTGGCGCGTTCGCAGAGCTGCTGCACTTCGACCAGCTTGTGGGAAATGAACAGGATGCTGCAGCCATCGTCGGCCAGTAACCGCAATGTGGCTATCAGCGTCTGCACCTCCCCGGGCGTCAGCACAGAGGTCGGCTCATCCAGTATCAGCAGTTCCACATCAGCCATCAGGCAGCGAAGAATCTCGACACGCTGGCGCTCCCCGGCAGAGAGCTGTCCCACCCTGTCCTCCAGCCTGACCTGCAGCCCCAGCCGTTGGCGCAGCGCGTCGAACCGTTGCTGCAGCGCTGCCGCCTTCAGCTCCGGAAGTGCGAGTTGCAGGTTTTCGAATACCGTCATGCGCTCGATAAGGCAGAAGTGCTGAAACACCATACCGATACCAAGGCGGCGGGCGGCGTTGGGGTCAGCGATGTCGACTTCCCGGTTGTGCCAGAGGATGCTGCCGCTGTCCGGGGTGTGCACGCCGTACAGCACTTTCATCAGGGTGCTTTTGCCTGCGCCGTTTTCGCCCAGCAGTGCGTGGATTTCCCCGGGCTGCACCCGCAGGGATATGCTGTCGTTGGCGAGGGTGTCGCCAAAACGCTTGCTGATGCTGATCAGCTCCAGCCGGGCCGGGGCCGGCTGGGCGGGGGGCGCAGCCCGGTTCGGATTGGGTGAACTTGCCGACGCCATAAAATTCTGACCTTTTGGACAGGTTTTTATTACACTGTGGACTGGGTTGCCGGCGACGCCGCGTTGGCGCGTGGCAGGCGGTCCAACAACACAGTGAGACGGGACCAGTGCCGGTATTGCTGCAGTATCCGCATCCTTGTGTGAATAGGGCTGCAAGTAGCATGCCATCGGCGTGCGCTGCGACAGGACACCACTGGTCGCGCCACTCGCCTGAATCCTGTCCGAATGGCCCAATTTTTGCTGCGGTTTAGCAGAATCCCGGGTCCGGCGTTCCCTGAGCGTTTGGCAAAGGGTTGCAGAGCAGGTCCCGGACGGCGCGACAGCGCACGAGCAGACCGCGCCGGAACAGACTACACCGATAACTGAGAGGTATCGAACACGGTGAACTTCACCCTCAACGGAAAACCCTGCAAGGTGGAACACTGTGACGCTGAGATCACGTTGCTTCGCTATCTGCGCACCCGGGCTAACCTGCCCGGTACCAAGGAGGGGTGCGCCTCCGGAGATTGCGGTGCCTGCACGGTGCTGCTGGCGGATACCGATGGTGAGCCGCGCACGGTAAACGCCTGTATTACGCCGCTGGGTGCGGTGGCCGGCCGCAGCGTGGTTACCGTCGAGGGCCTTGAGGAAAACGGCAGCCTGCATCCGGCGCAGCAGGCCATGGTCGACCAGCACGGGTCACAGTGCGGTTTTTGCACGCCCGGGTTTGTGATGTCCCTGGCGGGCCTGTACCAGCGCAGTCAGGCGCAGGGTGTAGCCCCCACCCGGGAAGTGGTCACCGACGCCATCGCGGGTAACTTGTGCCGCTGTACCGGCTATCGACCGATTATTGATGCCGGCCTGCATATGCTGGAGTACCCGGCGCGCGCCTGTACCGTTCAGCCTCCGACCCAAAACAGTGCAGCGGAGGAGAGGGATGATTCAGCGCCCCTGTTCGGGAATGCGCGCAGCCGCTTCTACCAGCCCTGCTCGGAGGCGGCGCTTCAGCGCATCCTGCAGGCAGAGCCAGGGGCGCGGCTGGTCGCCGGCGGCACCGATTTCATGTTGGAGATTTCCCAGCTTTACAAGCAGTTTGAGGCGGTTGTGGACGTCAGTCGGGTGGTGGAATTGTGCCGCATTGAGCAGCGTGACGAGACCCTGCATATCGGGGCGAGCGCGCCCTATGCCGCCCTGCAGGCGTATCCGGCGCTGGCTTCCCCGGAATTACAGGCGGTTCTGCACCGGCTGGGGTCGCAGCAGATTCGCAACCGGGCGGGCCTCGGCGGCAATCTCGCCAACGGGTCACCGATCGCCGATACACCCCCGGTGTTGCTGTGCTGGGAGGCCAGCCTGGAGCTGGTGAATGCCGCCGGTGAAGCGCGCCGGGTGCCTTTGGACGAGTTCTACCTGGACTACCGCAAGACCGTATTGGCGGCGGGCGAATACATACGCAGCGTGCAGGTACCACTTGCCGCCATCGCGCGACCCCACCGGTTCCGCAAACTCAGCAAGCGCTTCGAAGACGACATTTCTTCGGTGTTGATGGCCGTGTCCCTCGCCAGCGAAGGTGAGTCTGTCAGCCAGGTGCGCATCGCCTACGGCGGTATGGCCGCGACCCCGGCCCGGGCGCTGGATGCAGAGCGGGTGCTGCTGGAGCAGGGCTTGAGCGACAGCGGTATCGCCGCCGCTTGCGGCGCTGTCGCCCAGCACTTCAAGCCTTTGACGGACGTTCGCGCGAGCGCAGAGTACCGCCGCGCGATGGCGGCAAACCTCTTGGAGATCGCCCTGCGGGAACTGCGCGGTGAACCGGTGGTCAGCGTCTGGTCCCCTGCATCCCACAGCGAGGTGGCCGCCCATGCGTAAGCTTGTTTCGCCCCTGCCCCCCGGCCAGGGCAGCGGCGCCGACCCGGTGGGCAAGGCGCTGCCGCAGGATTCTGCCGAGCGCCACGTCAGCGGCAGGGCAGTCTATATCGATGACATGCCGGTGTATCCCAACCAGTTGCATGTGGCGGTAGGGGGCTCTGAGCACGCCCACGCCAGGGTGGAGTCAATCGATCTCAGTAAGGTGCGTGCAGCTGAGGGCGTGGTGGATGTGGTCTGCCACGCCGATATCCCGGGCAGTGCCGATATCTCCCCCGTGTTTGACGGCGACCTGCTGCTGGCCGACAAGGAGGTCAACTTCGTCGGGCAACCGCTGTTTGCCGTGGCGGCGGAAACCTATGAGCAGGCGCATCGGGCGGTGCAGCTTGCCAAGGTCATCTACACGCCGCTTGAACCGCTGTTGAGCATCGATGCCGCCATGGAGGCACAGGCCTTTGTGCTGCCCACGCGTCGTTCCGTGAAAGGTGATCCGGACACTGCCCTGGCGGCTGCTGAACATACCTTGAGTGGGGAAACCCGCATTGCCGGGCAGGAGCATTTTTATTTGGAAGGCCAGGTCAGCGCTGCCGAACCGGAAGAGCACGGGGGCGTGCAGGTATACAGCTCCAGCCAGCATCCCAGCGAGGTGCAGAAACTGGTGGCGGAAGTGCTTGACCTGCCGATTGGCGCGGTGCAGGTGCAGGTGCGGCGCATGGGTGGCGGTTTTGGCGGCAAGGAGTCCCAGGCCGCGCCGCTGGCCTGTCTGTCAGCACTGTTTGCCCGCCGCACCGGCCGGCCGGTGCGCTATCGCATGGCGCGGCGCGATGACATGGTGCTTACCGGCAAGCGCCATCCCTTCCGGCATCGCTACCGGGTCGGCTTTGACAGCGACGGCCTGATCAAGGCCGCCGACGTCGAGGTGGCCGGCGATTGTGGCTGCACGGCGGACCTGTCCGAGGGCATTGTCGATCGGGCCATGCACCACTCGGATAACGCCTACAACCTGCCCGCCGCGCGGGTGACGGGCTATCGCTGCAAGACGCACACGGTCTCACATACGGCCTTCCGCGGCTTTGGTGGCCCCCAGGGTATCGTCGGTTGTGAAGCCATGATGGACGATATTGCCCGGGCCACGGGTCTGGACCCGCTGGATGTTCGCAAGCGCAACCTGTATCGCCCGGGAGATACCACCCACTACGGCCAGGAGATCGAGGAGAACACACTTATCGACCTGGTCGCAGCGCTGGAGCAGCGCTGCGACTACCGTCGCCGGCGTATGCAGATACTGGAAGCGAATCGCGGCGACGGGCCCCTGCGCCGCGGACTTTCCCTGACCCCGGTGAAATTCGGTATTTCGTTCACGTCCACGCACCTCAACCAGGCCGGCGCCCTGGTCCACATCTACACCGACGGCAGCGTGCACCTCAATCACGGTGGGACAGAAATGGGGCAGGGCCTGTACATCAAGGTCGCACAGATTGTGGCGCGCGCGCTGGGGGTCAGCATCGAGCGGGTGATGATCAGCGCGACCCGCACCGACAAGGTACCCAACACTTCCCCCACGGCGGCCTCCGCCGGCACCGACATGAACGGCATGGCGGCCCTGGACGCCTGCGAAACGATACTGGCGCGGCTGCGGGAGTTCGCCGCCGGCCATTTCGGCTGTGCCGCGGACGAGGTGCGCTTCGTCGACGACCACGTCCACTGCGGCGAGCAGGTGCTGGGCTTTGGTGAGTTTGTGAGCCTTGCCTACATGAACCGCGTCTCCCTGTCCGCCACAGGCTTCTACAAGACACCGAAGATCTGGTTCGACAAGGAACAGGGCCAGGGAAGGCCCTTTCTCTACTTCGCCACCGGCGCGGCCTGCTCGGAAGTGCTGGTGGATACCCGCACCGGCGAATACCGCGTGCAGCGGGTGGACATCCTGCACGATGTGGGCAACTCCCTGAACCCGGCTATCGACATCGGCCAGATTGAGGGTGGCTTTGTGCAGGGCATGGGCTGGCTCACCACCGAGGAGCTCAAGTGGGATGAGCGGGGTCGCCTGATCTCCAACGGTCCCGCCAACTACAAGATACCCACGGCCTTCGACCTGCCGGAGCAATTCAATGTGGCACTGTTCGATCGTCCCAATCACGCCGAGACCATCTATCGCAGCAAGGCCGTGGGTGAGCCGCCGTTGATGCTGCCTATCTCGGTCTGGTGTGCACTGCGGGATGCCTGCGCCAGTCTCTGTGACTACCGCTTTAATCCGCGGCTGGACCCACCGGCCACCGCCGAGCGGGTGTACTGGGCGGTGCAACAGGCGCGCGCGGGCGTAGCCCCGGAGGCAGCCTGGTGAGCATGCACAGCGGACACTGGACGCAGGCTGCCTCGGCGCTGCAGCAATCGGCGACGCCCTACGCGGTGGCCACGGTCATCGCGACGGCGGGCTCTACGCCGCGCAACGCCGGCAGCAAGATTGTGATCAGCGAGGCCGACACCTGGGACAGCATCGGCGGGGGACAGTTTGAGTTCCTGGTGGTAAACCGCGCCCGCGAACTGCTGCGCAACGGACAGGACGCCCAGGAAGTAAAACTGTTTCCGCTGGCGGCAGAGGCTGGCCAATGTTGTGGTGGCAGCGTCGCTGTGCTGCTGGAAGTATTTGTTCCCCGGCCCAACAGCGTGGCAATTTTCGGCGCCGGGCACGTGGCCCAGGCGCTGGTCAAGATTCTCGCGGAGACGCCGGTATCGCTGGAGTGGATAGACAGCCGGGAAGGTTTTTTTGCCGATGTTCCGCACAGTATGAACCTGCGTTGCCGGGTGCTGGTAGAGCCGGAACAGGCCCTGGCCACCTTGCCCTCTGGCTGCCAGGTGTTGGTGCTCACGCACGATCATGCGCTGGACTACCGGCTGGTGAAGGCCCTGCTGGAGAACATGCGCTGGTCCTTTGTCGGCCTGATCGGTTCGGAAACCAAGTCGCAGCGTTTTCGGCACCGGCTGCAAAAAGATGGCGTCGCGCCGGGGCGCATTGAACAGCTGGAGTGTCCGGTGGGGCTGCCCGGCGTGAAGGGCAAACGCCCCATGGAGGTCGCCGTTTCCATCGCTGCGGGCGTGCTGTCCCGTTTGCCCGGGGAACAGGCACGGGAAAACCGCGGGATGAGCTGGAAAGACATGCGCGACGTGCTCCGGCAATCCAGCCAGCCTGAAAACCTGGAGAGCGACTGATGGACCTGGCCGACTTTAACGCCCTGCAGCACGACGCCGCCGTTGCGACCTTGCTGGAGATCTGTCACTGCCATCGCTGGGCGGAGGCCGTCAGCGAGGGCAGGCCCTTCGACGACATCGATGCCCTGGCAGCGCGTTGTGATAGTGAGTGGCAGCACGCCAGCGAGGCAGAGATTCTGGAAGCGTTTGCCGGCCACCCGCGTATCGGCGACGTCAACGCGCTGCGGGACAAATACTCCAGCGCCGGTCGTGAACAGGGACACGTCGGGGGTGCGCCGGAGACTGTGCTGGATCAATTACTGGCCTGCAATCGCGACTACGAGGCACGGCACGGCTTTATTTTTATCGTTTGTGCCAGCGGCAAATCTGCCGAGGAAATGCTGGCGCTGCTGCAGGCGCGCCTGCCCAACAGTCGCGAACAGGAGCTCGCCACCGGTGCCGCGGAGCAGGCAAAAATTACCGCGCTGCGCCTGCGCAGGCTGTTCGCTGCGGACACTGAGGAGTCCACCCAATGAAAGCACCCATCACAACACATATTCTCGACCTGCAGACCGGACAACCGGCCGCCGGCGTTGTCGTGCGCCTGTCCTCGACGACGGCCGGCCTGGCGCTGGCCGGGGTCACCGACGGGGATGGGCGCATCAATGCCTGGGGCGAAGACTTCAGCCTGCAGGACGGCCAGTACCAGCTGCAGTTTGATACCGCAGACTGGTTCGCGGCGAACGGGCGTGAGTGCTTTTTTCCGGAAGTGAACATCAGCTTCATGGTGAGTGCGGCCCGGCCCCACTACCACGTGCCCTTGCTGCTCAGCCCCTTCGGCTACAGCACTTACCGGGGCAGTTGATGGAGGCGACCCTGCTCGATCTGCTGGGGCTGGTCATTCGCTGGCTGCACGTGATCACCGGTATTGCCTGGATAGGCGCATCCTTCTACTTCATCTGGCTGGACAACAGCCTGGAACCACCGCCCGCCTGGAAGGCCGAGCAGGGGATCAAGGGCGATCTGTGGGCGTTTCACGGCGGCGGCGTTTATGAGGTGGCCAAGTACGCGGCGGCACCGCCTGCCATGCCAAAGACCCTGCACTGGTTTTACTGGGAGGCGTACTCCACCTGGATCACCGGCATGTTGCTGCTGCTGGTGGTGTACTACATCAAGGCCGACAGCTTCCTGGTGAGTGGCGACAGCCCTGTGCAGGGCAGCGCTGCAACCGTGGGCGCCAGCCTGTTGTGCATCGCACTGGCGGTCGGGTTTTATGAGCTGCTGATTCGCAGCGGGCTCGCCGCACGGGGCGGACTGTTGCTGAGTCTTTCTTTTGTCGCCCTGTGTGGCTACTGCTACGGTCTGACCGTGCTGTTTTCAGACCGCGCTGCCTATATCCATCTGGGCATCGCCCTGGGCAGCATCATGGTGGGCAACGTATTCCTGGGCATTATTCCCGCCCAGCGCGGCTTCGTGCGGCAGATAGAGGCGGGTGAGGAGCCGGACACGGCGCCGCTGGCAGAAGCCAAGCTGCGCTCAACCCACAACAACTACATGACCCTGCCGGTGCTGTTCTGCATGATCAGCAATCACTACCCGCTGCTGTACGGACACCGTTACAACTGGTTGATCCTGGTGGCCGTGGTCTTGATCACCGGCACCGCGAGAAAGTACTTCAACCTGCGACACCAGGGTATTCAGAAACCCGGCATCCTGGTGGGCTGCGCGAGCGCTTTTGCGGCGTTGATGCTGGCTCTGGCGCTGGATGCCAGGCCGCATGCGGCACCGGATGCCGCTGTGCCGGATGACAGCGTCGCCCTTGCGCTGGTGGCCCAGCACTGCACGGTATGCCACGCTGAAAATCCCAGTCACCCGGCCTTCGCAGCGGCACCCGGTGGGATGATCCTGGAGAACCGGGCGGATGTGGCAGCGCTGGCGGATCGCGCCGTCGTGGCGGTTAGCAGCAACTACATGCCGCTGGCGAATATGACCGGAATGACCGATGAACAGCGCCAGGGCCTGGTCGCCTGGTTGAGGACCCTGCAATGAACCCTGCACCCGAAAGCGGGCCGTTCGTGGCCGGCTCCCGTTGCCCATGAATATTCCCGAAGTCGATTTTTCCCCCTATGACGAGGGTGACGACGCCGCGCTGGTCGCGCTGGCGGCGCAATTCAATGAGGCGCTGACCGGGGTCGGCTTCCTCTCCCTGCGCAACATCGGCATCGATGAATCCCTGCGCGACCGCGTGTTTGAGGCCAGCAAGGCATTCTTTGCCCAGCCCGAGGCGGAGAAGCGCAAGCTGGGCTATTCCGATGCCGAGGACAACTTTGGTTACCAGGGCATCTGCGAAGAAAGCCTGATGCCCGGCAGCGCGCCGGACCTGAAGGAGGCGATGACCCTGCGTGACCTGCACAAGCCCAGGGACTTCCACTGGCCGGATACAGCGTTTCGCGACCTGCTGATGGCCTTTCACGATGACTGTCTTGCGGCGGCCTATCGCATTTTGCGCGTGTTCGCGACCGACTTGCAGATGGACCGGGAATTTTTCGTGGAGAAGCACGGCGGCGAGAACGTCACCATGCGCATCCTGCACTACCCGCCATTGCCACAGCAGTCAGAGCAGCAACTGGGGGCGGGGCCCCACACGGACTACGGCATGGTGACACTGCTGTTCCAGGATCTGACCGGTGGCCTGGAAGTGCTGGACCGGGATGGCCAATGGCAGCCAGTAACGCCACGGCCCGGTGCTGTCGTCATCAACGCCGGCGATATGCTGGAGCGCTGGACCAACAAGCGCTATCGTTCCTCGCTACACAGGGTGCGGGCGCGTCCCGGCGGCAGCGATCGCTATTCCATCGCCTTTTTCGTGGACCCCGATTCCGACACCCTGGTGGAGTGCCTGCCAAGCTGCACGGACGCAGAGCACCCGCCGCTGTTTGGTCCGACCTCTGCCGGTGAGCATATCCTCGCGAAGATCCAGGCCACCCATATCTAGCAGCCACAGCAGGCTACTGCCGGGATGCGATGTACTGCCGCCAGCCGCCGAATGCGGTAATGTCCGTCGCGGCTGCAACACCGCCTTCCTCACAGACAAACCCGGCGCACACGCGCCCGTCCGCCAGCTCCACGCGACCGATCGCCAGCGGCGCCGGAATGCCAGCTATAAAAGATCCCAGCGCTGACGCGGGCAGAGCCCAGGTTTCAATATCGATGGCGGCACCGCCGCTCGCCGCACGCACCAGCGCCGGCCGCAGGGGCGGGCCGCCGGGCAGGCTGAACAGCCGATATTTCGGAGCAGTCTTGCCCCGGTGCGCCAGCCGCGCACCGCGTTCGGTAAGTTGGTGGTTGAGACTGCAGCCGGACAAGTGGGCACCACACACGGCAAGCTCTGTCCAGTCACCCTGCGGGACCGCGGCAGTCACCGCGACAGGTTTTGCGAGACCGGTGGCTCCCAGCGGGTAGTCTGTTTCCGCCAGATTGCGTTGGGCCAGTGTCAGCAGGGCGCGATCGCTGCCCGCCGGGCCAAACAGTGTCACCCCGCAGGGCAGGCCCGAGGGCAGGAAGCCCGCTGGCACCGCCACCGCCGCGAAGTCCAGCAGGTTCATGAAGTTGGTGTAGTAACCCAGGCGTGAATTCAGCGCCACCGGGTTTTCAAGTACCGCGGCAATGCTGTAGATGCCGGGCGTCGTCGGTGTCAGGGCGAAATCCGCCCCCTGAAAAAATGCCTCTGCCTGGCGCCGCAGCGCCGCCAGTTGGTACTGGGCTGTAAAGGCCTGCATGGCGCTGAACTGTCTGCCATCCTCGACAATACCCGCCACCACCGGGTGCATAGCGTCCCTGTTGTCACCGAGAACAGCCTCTACCGCCAGGGTGCGCTCGGCGACCCAGGGTCCCTCGTACAGGAGTTTGGCCGCCTCCAGCAGAGGCTTGAAATCAGCTTCGATAATTTCCGCGCCCAGCGATGCGAGCCCGGCAATCGACGCCGAAAACGCCTCCCGGGTTGCGTTGTCATCAAACTCGAGTTGTTCCCGCTGCGGTATGGCAACCCGAAACCCGGGCTGGCAAGGCAGCGCCGGCCAGATACTGTCGGCCAGCCTGCGGGCGTAGGGATCCTCCAGGTCGAACACCGACAGCTGGTCAAACAGCGCAGCGGCGTCCTCGGCAGTGAGGGCAAACACACTGATGGTATCCAGGCTGCGGCAGGCGGGCAGCATGCCACGGCTGCTGAACAGGCCACGACTGGGCTTCAGGCCCACCAGATTGTTAAAGGCCGCGGGCACCCGGCCTGAGCCCGCGGTATCGGTGCCCAGCGAGAAGCTTGCCAGCCCCAGGGCTACCGCTACCGCGGCACCCGCACTGGACCCACCGGAAATCATGTCGGCATCAAAGGCGTTGCCGCAGGGCCCCCAGGGCGGCGGCGAGCGCGTCCCTGCCAGCCCCGTGGCGAATTGGTCCAGATTGGTCTTGCCCATGGGAATGGCGCCGGCATCGAGCAGGCGCTGAACGGCAAACGCGCTGGTTGCGGGCGTGTAGGCCGCTGCCTGGCAGGCCGCCGTCGTGGGCACGCCGGCGAGGTCGATATTATCCTTGATGACAAAGGGGATGCCGTACAGGGGCAGGCTGTCCGGCGACTGCTGCTGCAGTGTTTCCAGATAGGGCCGCAGCTCGGCAGCGCCCAGCCGGTACGTCCACACGCCCGCGGGTGCCAACGCATCGGCCCGGGCCTGCAGTGCACTGACGACATCGCGCGGCGTAAACCGGCGCGCCCGATAGCCTTGCGCCAGTGACGCAAGCGTCAGCGGCTGCGCGCTGATGTTGAGACTCATGCGACGCGGGGCAGCACCGGCCCCAGTACCCGCTGGAAGGTCCCCTCGGCCTCGGCGCGCAGCTCGCCCTCGTCGAGGCCGGGAAACTCGCCCTGTGCCCACACCACCTTGCCTGCAACCACGGTCATGTCCACCGGCCCCGATAAGCCAACCTTGGCGGGAAAACTCAGGGGCCGGTCACTCGCGCCCACGGCGTCCAGGCCGCCCAGGTCCACCGCGAAAAAGTCTGCTGCCATGCCGGCGTTGAGTACGCCCAGGTCGTCCCGATTCAGGCAGGCGGCGCCGCCCGCTGCGGCCATGCGCAGAAAGGCATAGGGTTCAGGCACCGGATGCTCGCGCTGCTGCGCTGTCAGGCATTGCAGCAGGTAGGCGAGTCGAATGTTCTCGGTCATGCGGGAGCCGTCGTTGGAAGCCTGCCCGTCGGCGCCCAACCCCAGGCGAACCCCTGCGGCGACCATGGCGGGAATATTGGTTACCTCCGCGCCGACCAGGAATACCGGGGCCGGGCAATGGGCGATGCCGGTGTTGGTGCGCGCCAACACCTCGATTTCCTGTTGGGTGAACTCCCAGCCGTGTGCCAGCCAGGTATCCGCGCCCAGGAATCCAATCTGCTCGCACCAGTCCAGGCTGCGGCGGCCGAAGCGCGCCTCCATGGCGGCGTTTTCCCCTTCACCCAGGTGCGTGTGCAGGCTCACCCCGCGGTCCCGCGCCAGCGCCGCGGCCTCGATGAAGGTTTCCGGGTAGGCGTTGACCGGCTGGCAGGGTGCTACCACCACCCGCCGCATCGCGCCCGGTTCCGGTTCGTGAAACGTGTCGATCAGGCGCTCGCAGTCCTTCAGGAACGCGTCGGTGGTTTCCAGCATGGCGTCGGGAATGGTGCTGCCTTCCGACCGGGGCAGGGTGTTGCAGCCGCGTCCCGCGTGGAAACGCAGGCCAAACAGTGCCGCCGCTTCAAACTGCCTGTCTACCCGGCGGCTGCCGCCGTGAGGGGTGTAGTTGTACTGGTGGTCAAAGGCTGTGGTGCAGCCATGTTTGATCAGGTCGGCGAGGCTGACTACCGAGCTGTGGTAGATGCAGTCCTCATCGATGCTGCAGAAGATGGGGTAGATCGTCTCCAGCCATTCCAGCAGGGTCAGCCGCGTCCAGTCCAGGGCCGGCAGGTTGCGCACAAACGCCTGGAAGAAATGGTGGTGGGTGTTGACCAGGCCGGGGTAGGCGGTCAGTCCGCTGCAGTCAACCACCTTGGTGTTGTCCGGCACCGGCAGGTCACTGCCAATCTCCAGGATGATGCCCTGGTCGGCCAGCAAGTCCACAGCGTGCAGGCAGGTGCCGGCGGCGTCGCCCACCACCAGCTGGCTGAAGTTGCGAAACAGGCGGCGGCTCACAGCGCGGCCAGCCGTTGCACCAGCCATACCGATGACACCAGTACGGCCAGTGAGGACAAGGGTATGAGCACTCGCTGGCGCGCCCAGTCCCGCTTCAGCGCCCAACCCAGTAGCAGCGCCAGCGCGAAGATGAAGCCGAGCTGGCCGATTTCAACACCCAGGTTGAAAGCCAGCAGGGTCCAAAGGAAGCCGGTCGGTTCCATGTCCAGCGCCTTCAGGGCGGTGGCAAACCCCAGGCCGTGCAACAGGCCGAACAGCAGGATCACGGATGCCTTGATCACCGCGCGGCCGGGGCGGCGCAGGTTGCCTATCGCCAGCCAGAGTATGGATACCACGATCAGCACCTCCACCCACTGGGTGGGCACCGGCACCAGCCGGTACGCCGCGAGCCCCAGGGTGACGCTGTGGGCAACAGTAAACAGGCTTACCAGCACCACCAGCTGTCGCAGGCTGGAGGCGCCCAGGTACATGCACAGCAGGAACAGCAGGTGATCCAGGCCCAGGGGCACCACGTGCAGGGTGCCCTGCACCAGGAAACTCCACAGCGAGCGCCATGCCATGCCGCTGTCGTCTGCACTCGCAGTGTTGCTGGCCCCGACGCTATAACCCGTGAACGCGGCACTTTGCTGATTCGACACCAACAGTCGCGTACGCCGTTGACCGTCGGCTTCCAGGGTCAACGCGATGGGCTCCTCGAAGGCGAAGCTGGAGGCGAAGCGCATTCGCAGTGGTTGTACCGGATCCAACGGAAGCGCCAGCGTGACCTCGGTCATGGGCCAGGTGAAGCCGCCACCGAATTGCTCGCGGCTGTAGCCACTGGGTGGCTCTACCGAGACCAGGCGCGGTGTTACCCGGGTATCGCCCTGCTGCACCTCGATCGCCTCCAGCAGTGCCTGCCAGTGCTGCTGGTAGTCAGGGTTTGTCAGTGCCTTGGCGCCAATGCGGGACATGGCGAAGTAGGCGTCCGGGCCGCCCAGCTGGCGCTCAAGGTCCATGCGCATGACCAGGGTCATGTTGCCGGCGGGGTCCATACTGCCCCGCACCTCGCTCATGTTCAGGAGATGTGCCTGGGCAGCGCCGGCCCAGAGACCGATCGCCAGCAACAGGCAATAGCGCAGCCGGCTACCAGACAACGGGATGTGTCTGCCCGGTGGTGACGTTCACGAAGCCACCCGGATTGCCTTCGTAGGGTGCAACCAGCTGCCACTTCCAGGGCGAGGCTGTCAGGAAGGCAAAGCGCATCCGCTCCGGCAGTCCGGGCGAGCCGATCCACTCCATGGCATCCGCGGCTGCGAACAGGGCCTCCACTTCTTTTGCCACTTCTTCCACCGGGCGGGCAGTCATCAGACCGCCGATATCCAGGCGCACCGTGGCCACCACCTTGCCGCCGCTGACCAGCGCCCAGCCGCCATCCAGTTCGGCGACGGTGTTCACGGCCAGCGCCATGGCGGCATCGTCATTGCCCACTGCCCAGATGTTGTGGATATCGTGCATCTGGGAGCTCGCCAGTGCAGAGCCCGGTGTCTTCGGGCCCACATTGCGCCAGAACATTTTGGAGACGGCGGTCTCGCCACGGTAGCGATCGGTGACTGCGACTTTGACGATACCCCGATCGGTATCCGGCAGTACCTTGCCATCGGTCACCGGCATGGTGTCGCGAATGAACTCCGGCGCAAAATAGAAGGGCTCCATCAGTGCCACGTCCACTGTCTCGCGTCCTACCGGGGCCATAATTTCAAAGTCCCGCGCTGTGACTTTGCGCTCCATCGACATGGTTTGGTAGGCCCAGTCCGGGTAGGTCACCTCCGGGATGGGCAGCAGGTATTCGCTGCCCTTGCTGGCGAGCCTTCCATTGGCAAAGACCCGGGTTATGGAAACCGTCTCCGGGTTGTCCAGCAGGACCACATCCGCGTAACGCCCGGGCGCTATTGCGCCCACCAGGTGGTCGACGTTGAAATGCCGGGCGGTATTGAAACTGCCCATCATGTAGGCGGTTTTAGCGGGCACGCCGGCCTCGATGGCCAGGCGGATGTTGTAATCCATGGAGCCCAGTTGCACCGTGGCGGCCACGTCCCGGTCATCGGTGGTTACCGAGATATTGCTCCAGTCCTCTATGCCCAGCTCCAGCAGCTTCTCGAACAGCGGCCGGGTGGCGCTGGTACGCACTTCCAGGAACACGCCGCGGCGCACCTTCTCCAGGCCCTCGTCCGCCAGCCGGACCTCGTGGTCCGAGGACAATCCGGCGGCGGCGAAGGCGTTGATTTCAGCGATGCTGCGCAGGCCGCTGCCGTGACCTTCCACCACACCGCGCTGGTCCCAGGTGGCCTGTATCATTTCCCAGATACGCTGGCTGCCGGGCGCGCCCGGATTGCTGACCGCCGGCCAGTCCATCACTTCCCCCAGCGCCACCACCCGCAGGTCCTGCGCCAGGAAGTCATGCATTTCGTCGTAGCCGTAATAGCCGCCGCCGCGCTCATACACTGTCGGCGGTGTGGCAGAACCCACGGCCGGGAATATCTTCAGGGGACTGCCCGCATCCTCTGCCATCAGCCAGAAGTCCACGTTGTGCTCACCGATCACGTTGGACATCTCGTGGGAGCCTTCCACCGTCCAGGTGTTGCCACGGGGAATCACCAGTGCCGCTTCATACTCCGGGGTCAGATAACTGCTCTCGATATGCTTGTGCGATTCCCCGAAGCCCGGTACTGCCCATTCGCCGCTGGCGTCGATGGTCTTTTTGGCCTTACCCGAATAGGTACCCGTGGCGCCCACCCAGGCAATGCGCTCCCCCAGCACCACGATGTCCTGCCCTTTTTGCCACTCGCCGGTGAACACGTTGAGCAGGGTGACATTGCTGATAATGAGGTCTGCCGGCTCCCGCGCCAGGGCGACCTGTATCAGGGCCTGGCGCGTGTGAACCTCCTCGCGCAGCGCCATGGGAGAGGCTTCCTCGGCACGCAGCGGCAGTGCCATGGCCAGCGCTGCCAGCAGCGCCAGCATCAGCAAGCAGGTCCCGGTCGGTTTTGCGATGGCCGCTGCGGCGGTGTCGGGTGTGTGTCGGGTTTTCATACCGTGTTCCTCATCAATGTCGCAGCCTTTCCAGGCCAGATCGCGCTAGATCGCGAATGCGTAGTAGGCGCCAAAAGCCACCCCGAGAATGTAAGCCAGCATGTGCACTTCCCGGGCTCTGCCGGTCAGCAACATGCCCGCGATATAAATCAGTAGCCCCAGTGCCATGCCGTCACCGATGGAGGTCACCGCCATCAGGATAAAGGTCAGTATCGCGGCGCCGGCGGAAACGGTGTCGGAGTAGTCGATGGACTGCACTTCGGTAAACATCAACAGGCCGATGAATACCAGCGCGGGTGCCGTTGCCTGGGGCGGGATGATGATCACCAGCGGGTTGATGAACACCGCCAGGAAAAACATCAGCCCCACGAATATGGCCACCAGGCCGGTGCGTCCGCCGGTCTCTATGCCCGCGGCAGATTCTCCGAAGCAGTTGGTGGTGCTGGTGCCGGCGATTGACGCGCCGATGGTGGCCAGAGCATCCGCAGACAGGGCCTGGTTGGGGTTGAGCATGTCGCCGTTCTCATCGACCAGGTCGGCCCGCTGGCACATGGCGTTCATGGCCGCCAGGGAGCTGAACAGGTCCATGAACACCAGCGAGGTGAGCACCGGGAAGGCCTGGGGGAAATTCGACCACAGGTAGCCGATATCCAGCGCCATCCACAGGCTGCTAATGTCGGCGGGTCTCGCGATCACACCCTGCGGCAGCGGGGTCAGGCTGCCGCGCTCTCCCGGCACGAACAGGCCGACGATGGTCAACAGGGTGATGCAAAGGATAATGGCGCCGGGTACTTTCCTGGCCATCATGCCGATGACCAGGGGAATCCCCAGCAGGGGCAGCAGTACGGCGGGGCTGGTGATGTCGCCCACCATGATAAAAAGCGGCTCCGGCGCGCGCACCAGAATCCCGGCGCCGCGCAGGCCAATAAACATGATGAAAAGCCCGATACCCGCGGTCAGCGCGCTCTTGAGTGGGCCGGGATAGGCCACCAGCAGCAGCTTGCGCACGCCGGTCACGGTAAGGATCAGGAAGAACACACCACTCCAGAACACCATACCCATGGCGGCCTGCCAGGGCACACCCATGGCCAGGATGATCGTGTAGGCGACCAGGGCATTGGCGCCCATGCCGGGCGCCTGGGCGATGGGCAGGTTCGCCATCAATCCCATCAGGATGGAGAAGCAGCCCGCCACCAGGGCAGTGACTGTCAGTACCTGGGCCCGGTCCATGCCGGCATCGGCCATGATAATCGGGTGCACCGCCAGCACGTAGGACATGGTGGCGAAGGTGGTGAGCGCGGCCAGAAACTCAATGCGAATGCTGCTGCCGCGTTCGCTGATACGGAACCACTGGTCGAGCCGGGTTGCGATCCACGCTGGTGCCTTATCGCTGCCTGCTACTGCTTCCTGTGCCAAATTGGTGCGCCTCAGAGGGGCATTTCGGCGTGAAATGCCTGCGCTGATAGAGAGCAAGTTCTGTACCAAGCCTGAGCGGGCGGTATTTTCGGACCAGGGCGCTGAAGCTGCGACCGGCTGCGGACGCCAGCGCTGTAATGGCCCGCGAATTGCATCCAATGTGTCTGGTTAAGCGACGACATCGGAGCAGACACGGGTATGGACGTACTGGGCGCACACCTGGCCCCCACGGCGGAGGAACTGATCAGGCTGCAGGCCGTGGCGCAGGGCCGCGAGCCCGCCGACCTGATCCTGCGAGGCGGACAGGTCCTGAGTCTGCACAGTGCGGAGATCCTGCCGCGGGATGTGTTGATTGCGGGGCGTTTCATCGCCGCGATTACGCCCCACAACCATGTCAGCGAATGTGGTCGCGAGGTGGACCTGGCGGGCCGCTTTGTCGCGCCGACATTGATCGACACCCATTTGCACATCGAGTACAGCCTGCTGACGCCGGGAGAATTCGCCCGCTGCGTGGTGCCCCGGGGCACCGGGCTGGTGCTGGCTGACCCCAATTGTGTCGGCAATGTGATGGGGGCAACGGCGATGGACTGGGCTGGCCAGACCGGCACGCCGCTGCGCATCCTGCAGCAGATATCCAGTCGTATTCCCCGCTCCCCGGCGCTGGAGCTGGGCGGCGCGGTGGTCACTGAAGCGGAGCAGCTTGAGCGGCTGGCCCAATCCCATGCGGTGAGCGTGGGGGAGTCCACCCCCTTCGGCTTCGACGAGCGCGCCGCCCGCATGCAGGCCCAGGCCATCGCCTCGGGCCGGCGCAACACCGGGCACACGGCGCGGGTAAGTGACGAATTACTGTGGGGCTATGCAGCATCGGGAATTTCTGACGATCACAACGCCTTCACCCCCGAGGAGGTGCTGGACCGGGTGCGGCTGGGCATGATGATCACGGTCATGGCGGGCTCCATGAACGACAACATTCCGCAGGTGTTCGCCCGGCCGGACGAGATCGCCGGCGGCTTTCACCACTTTTCCTTCTGCGCGGACGACCGACACGTGGATGACCTGCACCGCATCGGCCATATCGACCATCATGTGCGGGCTGCGATTGCCGAGGGGGTGCCGGTACTGGAAGCCTACCGCATGGGCAGCCTGAACGCGGCGGCCTTCTATCGTCTGGACCACCTGCTGGGCTCGGTAACGCCCTGCCGGCTGGCAGACCTGATGGTGCTGGATAGCCTGGAGGCCTGCGCGCCCGCGCAGGTATACCTGAACGGCGAGCTGGTCGCCGAGGACGGCAACAGCCTGTTCGACAATCCCGACGACATTCCCGAGATGCTCTATGGCACGGTGAAGCTGGCGCCCCGTTTCGGGCCGGAGTCCTTTTGTGTGCCCGCGGATGCGGGAGAGGGCGAGGTCGCGGTAGTGCGTGCCATGGAAATGTACGACGGTTACTTCAAGCGCGCCTTCGAGGCCGAGCTGCCGGTAGTGAATGGGGATGTCTGCCCGGACCCGTCTATTGATGTCGCCAAGATTTCCGTGATCGACCGGCACCACGCCAGCGATACCCGCGCCTGCGGGTTTGTGCGTGGCTTCGGCCTCACGTCAGGCGCCATCGCCGGCACCACCAACTGCGAGAACCAGAACCTGGTGGTTGTCGGCACCAGCAACGCGGATATGGCCGCGGCTGCCGAAGCCCTGCGCGACCTGGGGGGAGGCTACGTGGCTGTGAAGGACGGCCAGGTGATCGCGTCCCTGCCGCTGCCGGTGGCGGGAATCATGTCCGACAAACCCTGGGAAGCGGTGCTGAAGGAATCCGAGGCGGTGGACGCGGCTGCGCACTCCCTGGGCTGCCAGTTGCACAGCCCGTTCATGATCCTGGCTTTTGTGGGCCTGGCTGGTGTGCCGGACTACGGCTTGACCGAGAAGGGCCTGATCGACGCACCCACCCAGCGTTTCATTCCGGTGGTGGTGTGTTGTCGCTGCCCGCAACATGTACACGATATCAATACGACCCTGAAGACAGACTAAGGAAGGAAGCTTGAACAAAGTACTGGGACAGGTAGTGCCGCTGGACGGCTTTACCGCAGAAGAACAGGCGCTGCTGGACATACTGCAGACGCAAATCGACGAGGTGATTGCCCCCGCCGCCGAGGAACACGATGCCAACGGGCGCTATCCCACGTCCTCCATGGCTGCACTGAAAGCCAGCGGACTGCTGGCGGGTCCGGTGCCGAAGGCGCTGGGCGGTGTGGGGATAGGGCACCGCTGCAGTCTGGAAATGCAGATGCGGCTGGCCTGTGTCGATTCCTCCGTGGCGCAGTTGTGGAAGGTCCACGATGAGCTGGTACGGGAGATTATGGTTTACTGTCCGGACTTCCAGCGCCAGCGCCTGGCAGACCTGATCTGCAAGGAACAACAGATTGTAGGCCTGGCGGTGGCCGAGGCAGGTCGCACCGCCGTAGACCCTCTGAAAACCGAGGCCCGTCCCCAGCCCGACGGCGGCTTTGTCGTGCATGGCGACAAGATCTACACCACCGGTGCTGCCGAGGCGGACCAGATCGCCACCTGGGCCTGGAATGCCGCAGAAGCCTCGGAAGAAAATCCGGCCCGCGGCATGCAGATGATCCTGATTCCCAGGGACACGCCGGGGGTCGACATCAAGCGCGACTGGAGCGCCCTGGGTCAACGCGCCACGGACTCCGGCAGCATCAGTTTTACCGAGGTAGCCTGCCCGCCCGAGTGGGTGGGGTCGGTGCCGGGCGAGGCACCGCTGTTGCAGTCCAGCCTGCGCTACCAGGCAGGCTTCTGCGCCATTCTCTGCGGCATCGGCATCGGCGCACTGAACGCCGCGGTGCCCTATATCAACACCCGCTCTCGCCCCTGGGCGCAGTCAGGTGTGACCAGCGCCACGGAAGACCCGATGATCCTGCGCACCTGCGGCGAGCTGGCCAGCGACCTCGCCACGGCCTGGATGGCCACTGCCCGCTGTGGTGACCTGCTGGATGCCTTTGAGCGCGGCGAAATCAGCCGCGGGGAACTGGCCCTGCCCATCAGTGCCTGCAAGTCGTCATCCTCCCGGGCGGCAATGAACGCCACCGGCAAGATTCACGAGATGATGGGCACGGGCTCCCTGGCCGGCAAGAAGGCCTATGATCGCTGGTGGCGCAACGCCCGCACCCTGTCGCTGCACGATCCGGTGGAGTGGAAGAACGTTGAGGTAGGCAAACACATCATTACCGGCTGGGAGCCGGAACCGGGGATTTACCAATGAACGCCGTTGCCGACGCTGCCTTTATCAGGAACCTGCCCAAGCTGGAGCTGCACATTCATCTCGAGGGCAGCATTCCGCTGGCGCGTATTGAGGCCGAAGCGGCCCAGCGCGGCATCGCGCCGCCGCGACCTTATGATCAGCTGTTCGTGACCGAGGATCTCTCGGATTTCCTCGAAACCCTGGACTGGGTGTGTGGATTGTTCGTGTCAGCAGACCAGCTGCAGCGACTGGCGCACGACTTCGCTGTGTACTGTCGCGAGCAGGGCATGGTGTATTGCGAGGTCATCGTGAACCCCACCCACTGGGGTAACTTTGATCTCGACACCCTGCTGCCGACCCTCAGCGATGCCTTTGACGCGGCCAGCGACATCTGCGATGTGCGTATCCTGCCCTCCATCCTGCGCACCCAGAGCGGCGAGGAAGCACTGGCGCTGGTGGAGTGGATAGGTGAGGCGCATGCCAGGGGTTTGGCGCGCCGGGTCATCGGCTTATCCGTCGATGGCAACGAGCAGGTCTCGGGTCCCACCGGCGAGCGCTTCGCGCCGGCATACAATCGTGCGGCGGAGCTGGGGCTGGGTCTTACCTCGCACGCGGGCGAATCCTCCGGGGCAGAAGGTGTGCAGGACGCGCTGGACCACTTGAAGATTCATCGCCTGGACCACGGCGTGCGCGCCATCGAAGACCCGGCCCTGGTGCAGCGGCTGGCGCGGGAGGGCATCACCCTGAATGTCTGTGTGTCCAGTAACTGTGTGCGCCTGTATCCGGGGCCCGAGTCGCACCCCTTTCCGGCGTTGCTGGAAGCGGGTGTGCCGGTGACCGTCAACACCGACGATCCTGTGGTGCTTAACACCACCCTCTGCGACGAACTGGTCTGGCTGGTAGAGCATTACGACCTGACGCCTGCCCAGTTACTGTCACTGCAGCGGACGGCGGTAGAGGCCTCGTTTTGTGATGCCCGGGACAAGGCTGCGCTGCACGCCGCCCTGGACAAGGTGGAGGCCTAGGTCGGCGTCGCGCGGTGCCAGCAAGCCCTCGGGGCTTGCTGGCGGCCTGAAATCGCTAGAAGCCCACCACTGGACCATCACCCGCGGCGACCTTGCGGATGCGGTCAGTACGCGTGTCGATCTCCTTGCGCAACTTGTCTTCATCGTACTGCAGCAACTCGATGCCGTCGGTCATCTGTAGGCCACCGATATAAACTGCCTTGAGATTGCGCAGGCTGGCCGCCAGCACGTAGGAGGCCAGCGGGTCATAAAGCGGTCCCGTATCCGGCGAGCGCATATCCACTAACAGGAAGTCTGCGAACTTGCCCGGTGCGAGGCTGCCCACGTCGTCGTCGATGTTGAGCACCTCGGCACTGCCCAGTGTGTGCAGGTACAGCATGTCATAGACCGACAGCACGTCGGAACGCTCGTGCAGGGCGCGCATGGTGTACAGACCGATGCGCAGGTTCTGGTAGGGATCGGACACATCCGTGCAGGACTGGTCATCCAGGCCCACTGCGACGGGTATACCGAGTTCCCGGTACTTCACAATGTCGGCAATACCGTCCGCCAGCCTGCCGTTGGAGGTGGGCTGCCAGCTCATGCGGGCACCGGTCTCCTGCACGGTTTCCAGGATGTAATCGTTCACGTGGATAAAGTGACCGAAGATGAAGTCGGGGCTGAGTGCGCCGGCGTCCAGGTACCAGTCGAATTTCTTCTGCTGCTCCGCGACCGCGTTGGGGCTCTCGAGGAAGTGGCTCTGGTTCATCAGGCCGAAGTCCTTCATGAACGCCGCTTCCAGACGCGCGGTGCGCGGCGTGGGCGCGAACTGCTGTGAGCCGGAAATAGCCATCTTGAAGAACTGTGGGTCTTCCATCTTCGGCTCTGCCCAGGCCAGCAGTTTCTCGAAACGGCCGCGTATTTCCTCGTCGCTGCCGATTTCCGGCAGCCAGACGCTGTCGATAAAGCGCATACCGGAATCCAGCTTGGCGAGGATCTGGTTTTCCTCGAAGGGCCCCGGCTTGACGTAACCGACGCTCTGGGGCTGGCTCGGGTCGTCGGTCTTCTCATCGACTTCTCCCGAGTAGGTAAAGTCGTAGGCCGTGGTGATGCCGTTGCGCACAAAGTCCACCGAGCCGTGCAGCGTGAACCAGTAAATGTCCTCGGCCGTCGTGTGCTTCAGGTAATAGTCCCAGGCCTTGAACCAGCCATACAGGTTCTGGTCGTGGCCCAGTCCGCGCAGGGGACTCATATAGATATGGCTATGTGCCGAGATGAAACCGGGGGCGACGATGCGCCCGCCGGCATCCAGTACTTTGTTCGCCTTTAGTGCAGCCGGCGCCTTACCCTGGTGCAATTCGCCGATACGCCCGTCTTCTTCCACCGTGAAATACCCCATGAACGGGGCTTCCTGGCCAGGCTCCATGGTGATGAGCAGGGCGTTTTTCACCAGTAGTTTGGGCGCTGCATCGGCCGCCAGTGCCGCCAATCCCGGCAGCAGCGCAGCGCACAGGGCCAGGGTTCTTGTCAGTCTTGTTGTTCGCATCGTTGGTTCCTCCAAGGCCGGGCAGTGGCCCGGGCAGAGTTAGGCGATGCAATTTTCAGACCACTGGGCGCAGTGGGTAGTGCGCCCGTTGTGCGTGTGCTTCAGGCTGCCTGTTCGTCGCGCTGGAGTCCCAGCATGCCCAGCAGGAATGCTGCACCCAGGCCGGCGCCCATGAACAACAGATCCAGCAGGGATACTGGCGGGGGCGACGGTTTGGCCAGCGGGGTGGATACCCGCAGGCTCACGCGCTGGCGCCCGCTCAGGTGGTCGCGCATGCGCGCGCGCCAGGTCTCAAAGTCCGGCTGGTTTCTGACAATCCAGCTCAGGTCCTTGGCATCCACATCATAAAAGTAGCGCTGGTCTGCCTCCGGTACCTGCTCAGGTTTGCGCGCGAGGGTGTAGCGGTACTGCACCATGAATTCCCGCACAGCGTCTGCCGAGCCGTCTATGGTCATGAAGGTTTCTGCATCTGACAGGGCATCTTCGTACCACTGGGGGGCCTGTTCCTCCGACCACACTTCCGCGGGATCGGGTTGGGGCGGTGCCTGGGGTTGTTCCACCGGGGGTCTTGGCAACAGCAGGGTCGCCACCAGCATACCCACCAGGGCGACGCCGGCACTGGCTGCGCCAGCTTTTACGCCACGCCCGCCGGTGAAACCGCAGGCGGCGCCCACCAGGCAACCGGTCAGCAGGGCAAACACACCGGTATCGAAGTTCACCGCCTGTGCGATCGCAAGCCACAGCCCGGCGGCAACCGCGGCGGTGACACCTGCCACAACAAGCGACTTTTGCGACAGCCGGGGCGGCCGTCTGCGCTTGCCGGTGGCGGCACTGGCTCCGGTGTTCTGCGGCGCGCCGCAGGCCGGGCACTGGTCCGCGCGCGGCTGCAATGTATTACAGGACAGGCACAACATGTTGGAACCCGGCGCGACCCGACGGGCCGGCGCCACGGTGGGCGTCGGTTCAACGGGCAGGGCGGGCTCGGCTTGAATGGCTACCGTTGTCGCGGCCTCTGAATCGAAAAGTGCATCGAGGTCGTCATCAAGGCTCGCAGGCGCAGGCGCTGCTGCTGGCCCGGGTTTGGTTGCTGCCGGCTTCGGTTTGGCTGCGGCCGGCTTCTTTTCAGCGGCAGGCCTGGGCTTTGCGGGCGGCGCTGCAGGTTCGGCCCCGGGGGCCTCTTCCGGTTCCGGTGCCTGCACCGGGGGGATGGTCTCGGGCAGTTCGGGTGCGCCATCCAGCAGCGACGCATCCAGCGCGA
>JAZBPS010000023.1:0-2468 GCA_036353375.1 Halieaceae bacterium
CAGCTGCAGGTGGAGCCGCGTAGACAGGTACAGGATCACCGAGGCGCGCAGTGACTGGGTGCCCACCTCCACCACGAGCAACAAGAAGAAGCCAATGGCGAGGGTTAGCAGCAGCCCTGTGTCGCCGCGCAGCACCACGTCGTCTACCACGGTCTGCATATAGAATGGCGCGGCTATGCTGAACAACTGCAGCAGCAGCGACAGTACAATGAGCTGGAGCAGGCTGCGCTTCAGGCCAATGATGCGACTCCAGAGATCCGACAGGCGTAGCGACACTCGCCGCGAGCTTTTCTCAAAGCCAGGGGCAGGGGAAAGCTCGAGCGCGACGCCAGTGTAATGGCGGGAGAATTCATCCACGTTGAGCTTGAGCACGCCGCGGGCCGGGTCGTGAATCGTGGCTTTGCGGCGGCCGAGGGATTTCAGCACCACAAAGTGGTCGAGATCCCAATGTAGTATGCAGGGGCAGGCCAGGTGTGCGACCGCGCCCAGATCGGCTCGCAAGGGGCGCGTAGTCATGCCGATCTGGGCGGCAACATCGCCCAACTGTTTGAGGTTGCTGCCCTGGGCCGAGGGCGTAAAGCGGCGGCGCAAATCAGTCAGGCCGCTGCGGTTCCCGAAGTACGCAGCCACCATCGCCAGACACGCAAGCCCGCACTCCGTGGCTTCGGCCTGGCGGATCATCGGCAGGCGGCGGGACCAGGAAAAGTTTAGCCGGGCATTGGCAATTCCTGCGGTCACCTCATGCGGCCCCGCAGGCTATGCAGTGGTTCCAGCAACCATTGCAGCAGCGAGCGCTGTTCCATGACGATGTCAGCGCTCAGGGTCATGCCGGGCTTGAGCAGAATATCGCGCCCATAGGCAGCCACGCTGTCATCGAGGGGCAGGGCGGTCACGCGGAACACAGGCTCAGCGACTTGCAGTGGCAGGTTTGCCTGGTCACCGGGCAGCAAGGTGCCTGCCGTAATCTCCAGAATACGACCGGTTTGCAGGCCAAACTTCTGATAGGCAAACGCGTCATAGCGGATATGCAGGGTCTGTCCAGTGGCCAGGAAGCCGGCGGCCCGCACCGGTACCAGCAGGGTAGCCTCCAGCGGTGATCCTGCCGGCAGCAGGGTCATCACCGGTTGCTCGTAGCTGGCACGTTGCCCGACGGCGAATCCAATACTGTTGATCTGCCCATCCACCGGGGCAATCAATACGTGGGCGCGCGTACCCCGCAGACGGGCGATCTCTCCAGACAGTTCACCCAGGGCGCTGCGCAAGCGGTCTTCGGCATTGTGGGTTTCCTGTGGCAGGCGCTGGCGCTCCGCCCGTAGGCTCTTGAGAAGCGTGGACTGCTGCAGGCGTTGCACTTCCATCTCCTGGCGCTCACTCGCCAGCAGTAATGTCTGTTCTTCCAGTTGTTCCAGCTCGGCGATGGTCAGGTGGCCCGCGTTGGACAGGGTACGGTGCCGCTGGAGGCGCTGCTCTGCGAGCGCCGCGCGTCTTTCCAGCATGGCCGCCTGCTCGCTGAGGTGCTTGAGCGTGGCCTTGGCGTCCCCGATGCGCGCGAGCAACTCGCCATCGCGCAGCTCTGCCAGCACCGACTCGCGATCAAGCTGGCGCTGCAGGGACGCTTTGCGTGCCTGGTATTCATCGAGGAGAACAGACTCAAGCCGGGCGCCGTCAGACAACACTCTGTCGCCATTGACGATGGCCACCGGTTGGCCTTGCACTACCAGTTCGCCTTCAGCCACCAGCAGCTGGGCGATGCGTCCTTCCGACTGCGGAAAAATCCGTACCATGCCATCGGCAGGCTCCAGCCAGCCGCGCACGGTTTCCTTGCGGGAGTAAGACGCCTGGGTGAGAAAGACGAGAACGGCAGTCAGCCAGGCAAGCAGCAATACGCAGAGCAATGCCTGCGGCCAGCGCGGCAGCAATACCACCT
This sequence comes from Halieaceae bacterium, assembly GCA_036353375.1. Taxonomy (GTDB): domain Bacteria; phylum Pseudomonadota; class Gammaproteobacteria; order Pseudomonadales; family Halieaceae; genus JANQIO01. Next base: position 1,928 of record JAZBPS010000023.1, read on the forward strand.
GGCCCTGCAGGCGCGAGCGCTGCGCATCAATCGCTTGCTGGCGGAATAAGCCCATGACACCGTCCCTGGTGCGAATGCCCCGGGCGCGTCCCTGCGCCCGGTTTCGTCAGCAGTATAGGAGGAAGGTGGTCAGGTGAAAGCCGGGGAAGGCAGGCTTGAACAGATTAGGTGGAATCTAGATCCCACCCATCAACATGTACTTGATCTCCAGGTAGTCATCCATGCCGTACTTTGAGCCTTCCCGGCCCATGCCAGATTCCTTCACGCCGCCGAAGGGGGCCATCTCGTTGGAGATGATGCCCGAGTTGATGCCGACGATGCCGTAGTCCAGGGCCTCGGCCACGCGCCAGATGCGGCCGATGTCGCGAGCGTAGAAGTAGCTGGCCAGGCCGAACTCGGTATCGTTGGCCATCTCGATCAGCTCTTCTTCGGTGGAGAAGCGAATCACCGGGGACACCGGCCCGAAGATCTCGTTGCGGAATACCGCCATCTCGCTGGTCACGCCGGTGAGCACGGTGGGCTGGTAGAAGCAGCCACCCAG
>JAZBPS010000315.1:0-5022 GCA_036353375.1 Halieaceae bacterium
CCGGCTGCGAGACCATGGCTTCCAGCAAGGCCTCATCGGTGAGTGAGGTATCTGCCAAACCCAGCGATTTATAGGCGTCCTCGCCCTTGCGGAGCAGCTCCCGGGGACGCATCCCCAACGCCTGCAGGAGCTGGCGCAGCGTACTGATGTCGGGCGGTGAATCAAGGTAGCGCACCACCTCTGGCGCAATACCTCTCTCCTCCAGCAGTGCCAGCGTTTGCCGCGACTTGGAGCAGCGAGGATTGTGGTAAATGGTGACCTTGGACATTGCAGTGGACTACGTGGCGTACCCGGGCTGCGGATTATACCAAACCGTCTTGCTTTCTAGACCGCTGCACCGCGCGCCACGGGACAAACATGCAATAATTGTTGCCATGGATGCCAAAACGATCAGGACGCCGGCTGCCGCGCTGTTTTCCGACACCCTGTTACCGGGTGCGAAATACGTGCTGAACCGCTTCCGGGAAGACGGCTGTAACCGCTCCAGCGCGGCGCTCACCTATATGAGCCTGTTCGCCCTGGTTCCGCTGATCACGGTGATGTTTGCGATTCTCTCCGCCATACCCGACCTGCAGGCCAGAGCGGCGGACCTGCAGGACCTGTTGTTCGACAACCTGTTTCCCGACGGTGCCAGCTCGGGCGATGCCATCTCCAACGCCAAGGCTCAGGTCAGTGAGGCACTGGTCAACTTCTCCCAGCAGGCCCAGAACCTCAGCGGCCCGGGCGTGGGGGTATTGATCGTGACGGCGGTGCTGATGTTACGCAACGTAGAGGCCACCTTTAACACGATCTGGCGCACCCGGCGCAACCGCAGCCCGGTCTCCAGTTTCCTGTTGTACTGGGCAGTGCTCAGCCTCGGGCCCATCCTCATCGGTCTCGCGCTGGGTAGCGGCGCGTACCTCGCGGTAGCCGACAACTTTGTTGCGGAATTTGACGTCATTGGCATACGCCGCCTGTTTTTCACGCTGGCGCCCTTGCTGCTGTCCGCCGCTGCCTTCAGCCTGCTCTACGCGGCCGTGCCCAACTGCCGCGTCAACATGCGCCACGCCTTGATTGGCGGCCTGGTCACAGCGCTGGTTTTCAACGTCGCCCGCTGGGCCTTTGGCAAATTGATTGCAAAAACCAGCTATACCGCCATCTATGGCGCGTTTGCCGCGTTTCCCCTGCTGCTGCTGTGGATCTTCCTGTCCTGGAATATTGTGCTGGCAGGGGCGGTACTGGTGCATTCGCTATCCACCTTCCGCTATGAGTCGGCGAGCCGGGTACCGGCGCTGCTCAAGGCGCTGGTTGTGCTGGAACTGCTGTGGGAGCGCTATCAGGCTGGCGAGCCCATCAGCGAGTTCTACCTGGTGCAGGAAGCCAACCGTCGCGAGGCCAATCTCGACAACGACACCTGGGTCAGGCTGCGGGACAAACTGTTCGAGCACAACCTGGTGGTGATTGATGAGCGCGGTCGCTACCTGCTGGCCAGGGACCTGAACCGGGTTCCCTTCTGGCAGCTCAAGGAATGGGTAACCGGTGAGCTTGCCCTGGAGCAGATGCAAATGCTGGATGGCGAGGGTTGGCGCGGTCATGCCCAGGAGTTGATCCAGGCCCAGCGGCAGCATCAGCGCGAGCACCTGTCCATCAGCCTCGCGGAGCTATTCTCCCGATGATGCGCGCATTACTGGCCCTCACCCTGTCCTGCCTGCTCGCCTGCACGGCACAGGAGGACGCTTCGGGCAATGCGGTGGTCAGCCGGCCCGCGCTGGGCGACAACTGGCTGGTCATCAACTACTGGGCCAGCTGGTGTGCGCCCTGCCGGGAAGAGATTCCCGAGCTGAACCGGCTGGCCCGACGCGCACCGGAGCTGTCCATCTACGCCATTAATTTCGACGGCATCCAGGGCGAGGCCCTGCTGGCCGCGGCCAGGGACATGGGCATTGAATTCACCCTGCTGGACGAGGACCCCGCAGCACTGTTGTCCGTGGAAACGCCAACGGTGCTGCCCACAACCCTGATCGTGGGGCCGGACGGCGCCGTGGCGACACGGCTGCTGGGACCGCAAACCGAGCAGGGGCTGCGCCGGGAACTCGCCCTCGCGCAGCAGAATCTTATGGAAGCCGGGTAAGGACGCACCGTGATCACATTGCACCTGTACCACCTGTCGCCCTTCAACGAAAAAATCCAGCGCATGCTGAACGTGAAGGGCGTGCCCTACCAGTCAAGGTATTGGCGCATCGCCGAGCGTCGCGGCATCCTCGCAATCAGCCCCACAGGGAAACTGCCGGCACTGGAACACAATGGCACGGTTATCTGCGACTCAACTGACATGGCGCACTACATCGAAGCGCAGTTTCCGGAGCCCGCCCTGATACCGACAGACCCGGTGCAGCGCGGGCTGACCCATGCGCTGGAGGACTGGGCCGACGAAAGCCTTTACTTCTATGAAATGACCCTGCGCTTCACCCTGGACGACAACGCCAACCGCAACGTGCCGCGCTTGCTCGAACTGGAATCCGGGGCCTTGCGTTGGTTACTCACGCGACTGCTGCCCGGCACCCTGCGCAAGCTGACGCGCTCCCAGGGTGTGGGCCGCAAGTCACGCGATGCGCTGCTGAGGGAGACCGAGCGCCACATTCAGGCTGTCGCGGACATGCTGGACGCGTCGGACTGGTTGGTGGGCAACCGGCTGACCCTGGCAGACCTTGCGGTTTACGCCATGTTCCAGTGCTTTCGCGACGCCACAGCGGCGGCCGCCATACTTGAAAAATACCCGCGAGTCACCGCCTGGATGACTCGCATCGAAGAGCAGACCAGTACCGAACCCGCATGACATAAGGAGAAAAAAATGAGCCAGGAACTGAACCCCGCCGAAATCGAGGCCCAGGTATGCAACGGCGCCGCCTGGGAGGAATTCTGTGAGCAGCTCAAGTCGCTGTCCACCTACATTACCGACGACCGCGCGCCCAAGGACGCTTTTAATCGGGCGGAGGGCTTTCGCTACCTCACCCGCCTGCTGCGCAACAGCCTGGAGGGTGTTATTGAAACCGGCAGTCCGGAATTCCCGGTGATGCGCGGTCTGGGCAACATGGTCAAACTGGGCGCGGACAACCCGGACAACCTGTATATGGGGGCGACCATCCGCGGAGACCTGGAATACCGCATACGCGGCACCCGGGGCAGCGTGTTCTACATCAGTTTTGCCGCGATCTCCGGCGGCTACGGCGCCGACGGCACCATGATCACTGACGGATTTCTGGACACCAGCAAGCTGGAGGTCGCCGAAGACGGTAGTTTTGAGATCATCCTCAGCCAGAAGGAGCATCCCGGCAACTGGCTGCCGCTCACTGAGAAAACCCGCTCCCTGAACGTGCGGCAGACATTCCTTGATCGCGCCAACGAGCGTCCCGCGCAGATCGACATCGAACCGCTGAGCGCGCCGGGCACGCCGCCGGCCTATTCCGCCGTTGAACTGTACAAGCACCTGCAGCGAATCAGCGCCAACCTGCACGGCACGGTAAAGCTGTTTGCCGACTGGACCGACAGCCTCAAGGAAAACATGAACGCACTGCCACCGGCGGACCAGGCGTACTGCCAGTCCATCTGCGGCGACCCCAATATTTTCTACTTCCACGCGCACTGGGCGCTTGCCGAGGACGAGGCCCTGGAGATACGCGCGCCGGTTATCCCCGAGTGCCAGACCTGGAATTTCCAGCTGGACAACTACTGGATGGAATCGCTGGACTACCGCTACCACCGCATTACCGTCAACAAGCACACCGCCCGTTATGAAGACGATGGCAGTGTGGTGCTCTATATCGCCGATGAGGACCCCGGCAAGGGTAACTGGATAGACACGGCGGGCCACCGGGACGGCACCATGTGCTGGCGCTGGATCGGGGCGAGCGAGCACCCCGGTCTGGAAACCCGGGTCGTGAAGCTGAAGGACATCAACTGACCCGCGATCCACGCAGGGGAAAAGTAAAAAAAGCCGGCCCCGGGAGGGGCCGGCGAGAACGACTCTCTCTTCAAAGAGCGTCAGGGGACCTGGTCGGGAAGCGCGCCATCGGGGCAGATGCACCGGGCCGTCTTCCTGTCACTGCATGGATAGACCAGCGCGATCCGGTCGAGTTCCCTTCGCCGGGTAAAAAAATGCCAGCCCGCCAGCGGGTCCCTATACTGACAGCAGGTAACCCGGAGAATTTCCATGAGCAATATCTACGAAGACATCTCGGTCACCATTGGCAAAACGCCGCTGGTGAAAATCAACCGCATCAGCGATGGCAACATCCTGGCCAAGCTGGAAAACCGCAACCCGGCCATGTCGGTGAAGTGCCGTATAGGTACCAGCATGATCCTGGCCGCGGAGCAGGCCGGCAGTCTCAAACCGGGCATGGAGATCATCGAGCCCACCAGTGGCAACACGGGCATTGCACTGGCCTTTGTTGCCGCCGCCCGGGGCTATGACTGCACGCTGGTGATGCCACACACCATGAGCCTGGAACGGCGCAAGCTGATGGTCGCACTGGGCGCGAGGATTGTGCTCACCGACGGGGCGCTGGGCATCCCCGGCTCCATGGCAAAGGTTGAAGAGATCGCCGCGGCGGACCCCGACCATTACTTCCTGCCGAAGCAGTTCGAGAACCCCGCCAACCCGGCCATTCACGAGCAAACCACCGGCCCGGAGATCTGGGACGACACGGATGGGGACATCGACATTCTCGTCAGCGGCGTGGGCACCGGCGGCACCCTCACCGGCATTTCCCGCTATATCAAGCACACACGCGGCAAGGCGATCACCACGGTCGCGGTCGAGCCCGACAGCTCCACCATGATACGCGCGGCCCTCGCGGGCGAAGAGCCAAGCCACGCGCCCCACAAGATTCAGGGGATAGGGGCTGGATTCGTTCCGAAGAACCTGGACCTGAGCCTGGTGGACCAGGTGGAGGCCGTCAGTTCCGAGGATGCCATGGCCTGGGCCCATCGCCTGATGCAGGAGGAGGGAATTCTGGCAGGGGTCTCCTGCGGCGCAGCCATGGC
>JAZBPS010000316.1:0-8549 GCA_036353375.1 Halieaceae bacterium
AACGATGCATCGCCGATGGTAGTGTGGGGTCTCCCCATGTGAGAGTAGGTCATCGCCAGGCTTCCAAACCCAATGCCTCAACCGACATCGGTTGGGGCATTTTTATTGTTAGTGGCCATGGCATGGAGGCTGGCAATGACCTACGGTCAGACCCAAGAAGCGGGGCAGGCCCTCGCCAGGCGCCTGCGCGGCCCGTTCCAAAAAACAAAACCCCCGGTCCGCATGGACCGGGGGTTTTGTTTTTAGGATGCGATGATTCTCTGTCCCGTAAAGCAGTCTGTGGTGTACAGCTACTCCAGTGCTTCCCGAAGTTTCCTGACGGCCTTCTCTACATCGGTGACAGCTCCCGCCAGGTTGGCTCGCGTTCCGGCGGCACTGGACGGCCCCAGCCGGCCGCTGGTTTCTATAATCTCCAGTGCCAGTCGGTTAAGGCTGATACCCTCGCGCTCTGCAGCGGCTTGCATGGCTTCCAGCAACTCGGGGTCCGGCCTTATCATGATGGCTTTTCGGTCCCTGATACGGCGCTTCTTATCTGACATGCATGTTCTCCCTGCAATGGCTGAAAGCGCTGGGTTACGCTTGGCGAGCTGGTTCGATACCAGTCTAGGCACGTCAAAGGCTGCTGCCAAGACACTGTAATAAGCTTCGGCTACCCTTAGGCAGTTGCCCGGGAGGACATATGCGCAAAACTCTGTATTGCATGCTTGGATTGCTATTTGTCGGCTGTTCTGACGGCAACGACAGTTTTAACGCCCAGCCTCCGGTGGGGCCTTCTTCGCTGACTATCAACACCGTTGCAGTTCCGGAAGGCTTGCCCGGTGAAATGACCCGGCTGGTGTTCCGGGCAACACTCACTGAACCGCAGCCGGGTCCTGTGGTGATCGACTACGAGACCGTCGCCGGGTCGGCCAGAGCAGGTGTTGATTATCTCGACGTGCTGGGCAGTGTTGAAATACCCCCTGGAGAGCTGAGCGCGGATATTCCGATCGAAGTGTTGGGCGATGCCGAGGAAGAGCCCGCTGAAACAGTCACGCTCTCATTTACCGTGTCCGAGAACGCAGAGCCAACGACAACAGAAGCTGTTGGCTATATCGCCAATGACGATACCGCCTGTGATGCGCCTTACCAGAAAGCGGACCCCAATCGCTGGCGCGTGGCAGCGGGTGAGGACCCACTGAATTACGCGCATCGTGGCGGCGTGATCGACTTCCCGGAGAATACCCTCTACGCCTACAGCGAGGTTGCAGCGCTGGACGCGGGGATCGTTCTGGAAATGGATGTCTACCAGACCGCGGATGATGAGCTTGTCATTATCCATGACCTGGATGTGGACAGAACGACAGACGGAACCGGGTTGATTGCCGATCTCACGCTGGCAGAGCTCAAGCAGCTGGATGCGGCCTACTGGTTCGTGCCCGGCGTGGGCACCCCCCGCGATCGTCCGGAGGAAGACTATGTCTTCCGCGGAATCGCTACCGGGCAGAAGCCGCCGCCTCCGGGCTATAGCGCCGATGACTTCCGGATTCCTACACTGGAAGAGGCCCTGGCCCGATACCCTGACCGGCTTATCAATCTGGAGTTAAAGCCAGACCTCGACGGAGAAGGCAACTATGAAGCACAGATGGCGGCGTTGCTGAGGGCTTATGGCCGCTACGACGACCTGATAGCGGCTTCTTTTGTGGACGAGGCCGCTAACAATTTCAAGGCTGCCGCACCCTGCGTGCACACATCGGTGCCGCTCGATCAGGGGACGGTGCTGGTACTGGGCGGTATAGGCCCCGGCGTGATTCCACCTGTGCCGGAGCATGTCGCGTTCCAGGTACCCCCGGATACCAGCCAGATCAGCCAGATACCGGACAGCCTGTTCATCGAGGTGGTGAACGAGGATTTCGTCGCGGATGCCCACAACGCCAACCTGGCCGTGCAGGTCTGGACCATCAATAGCTGTGAGGACATGCTGAAAATGATGGCGCTGGGCGTTGATGCGATCATGACAGACCGCCCGGTATTGCTGCAGCAATTACTGGATACACCCAGGGACCAGCGCAGCTGCGAAGGTCTCTAGTCACCGGGCCGCGAGAGTCTCTTCGGCCTCCGCGTGCTTGTTGCGCGGGTCATGGTACGCTGCACTCCGTGTTCCAACGATATCGTCGTCTTGTTGCCGCTCCGGTTCGCAGTCTGGTCTTCCTGCTGCTTGCCGCCGGCTTGTGTGCCTGTGACGCACAGGAGGTGGACGTGCACCCAGGGGTTACCGAGGCCCTGGCTAAACACCGGGCCGCTCTGCTGGACGAAGTGCGCTATCGACTCCACTTTGCCATTCCGGAAGACCCGGCCGCTGCCGTAAACGGCCAGGTCACCATAGACTTCAAGCTGCAGCAAGCGGGACAGCCTTTGCAGGTCGACTTCCGCGCGGAATCCTCACAGATTATCAAGGTTGTCGTAAACGGTGGCGTCTCCGAATACGGTTTTCGCGAGGAGCCCCTGCTGATTCCCGCCGATGCCTTGCAGTCCGGCAGCAATACCCTTCAGATCGATTTCATCGCGGGTGCTGCAGCACTGAATCGCAAGCCCGACTTTCTCTACACCCTTTTTGTGCCTGACAGGGCGCGCACCGCGTTCCCGGTATTCGATCAGCCGGACCTCAAGGCGCACTGGGAGTTGAGTCTTGATATTCCCGCCAGCTGGACAGCGCTTTCCGGTGGCGATGTTGTCAACACACGAATAGCGAATGACCGCAAGCTGCTGCAGTTCGCAACGGTAGGGCCCCTGAGCTCCTACCTGTTCTCCTTTGTCGCCGGGGATTTTCAAACCATCGCCAGGGACGTGGATGGGCGAACCATGCGGCTATTGCACCGACAGGACGATGCCGACAAAGTCGCTCGCAACGTGGACGCGATTTTCCAGCTACACGCCGATGCGATTGCCTGGCTGGAGGCCTATACGGGAATACCGCTGCCCTTCGACAAGTTTGATTTCGCGCTGGTGCCGGCGCATCCCTACGGGGGTATGGAGCATGTAGGAGCCATCCAGTATCGAGCGGAGAGCCTGTGGCTGGACGAATCACCGACAGATCTGGAGCTGTTGAACCGCGCTTCGCTGATTGCCCACGAAACCGCCCACATGTGGTTTGGCAACCTGGTCACTATGCGCTGGTTCAACGACGTCTGGACCAAGGAAGTGTTTGCTAACTTCATGGCCGCGAAAATCGTTAACCCGGCATTTCCGGAGATCGATCACGAGCTGCGCTTCATGGTTCGGCACCACCCAGCAGCGTATGCGGTAGACCGCACCGCAGGAGCCAACGGCATCCGACAGCCCCTGCCCAATCTCAATCAAGCGGGGCAACTCTACGGCAGTATCATTTATTCCAAGGCGCCAATCATGATGCGGCAGTTGGAGGCGCGCCTCGGAGAGACGGCCTTTCGGGAGGGTATACGCCGGTATTTACGTGCGTTCAGCCACGCTAACGCGACCTGGCCGGAATTGCTCACCCAGCTGGACCCTGAGGGCGAGGCCGACCTGATGGCCTGGAGTGAGGTGTGGGTGAACAGCCCGGGCCGTCCTGTTTTTAGGCTCGACGCATCGGCAGGCCAGGCGCAGCTGACGCAGCGCGACCCTGAATCCGCGGGCCGTTTCTGGCCCCAACGGTTCGGCTTGCTCGACCTCGAAAAGGAGCACATGCGCCTGCTGCAGGTGGACGTTCGGTCGGCAGTGCAGCCATTGCCTGTGGGTGCGTCGGCCGAGGCGGGCAAACTCTTGTTCAACGCGGACGGACTCGGTTACGGCCTGTTTCCGGCGGCGATTGAACAGGTCGCCGACTGGCACGCGCTCAGCCCCCAGCAGCGCGCCGCACTGTTAATCAACGCCTACGAGCAAATGCTGGAGACGGCACAACCCTTGCCCGTCGACTATCTGGACAAACTGCTGCGCGTTATCCAGCAGGAGAACAACCAATTGTTGCTGGAGCTTGCTCTCTCGCAGCTGCGCCGGGTTTTCTGGACACTATTGCCTGATTCCACGCGCAGTCAATTCGCCCCGAAGTTGGAGTCGCTTTTGTGGGCACGCATGCTCTCGGCGCAGGATGGGGCGGGTCGCCGGCAGCTCTTCAAAGCGTACGCCAGCGTGGCCTTAACGAGCGATGCCTTGGCCTTTGTGGAAGAGGTCTGGTCTGCTGCACAGGGTGTGGATGGCTTGAATCTGTCTGAACGCGATCTGCTTTACCTGGCCATGGACCTGGCGATAAAGCGGCCTGACCGTGCTGATGCGATACTGGCAGGGCAGCTGGCCAGGACCCGTAATCCCGACGAACGCCGCAGGCTGGAATACCTGCTGCCGTCCCTGGCTCCCGATCCGAAGGTGAGGCGGGCCTTTTTCCTGTCGCTGGCACAGGCAGAGAACCGGGCCACGGAGTCCTGGGTACTGGATGCACTGGCAAACCTGCACCACCCGCTGCGCGTTGATACATCGGAAGACTACATCGGCCCCGGTCTTGCGCTGCTGGAGGAGATACAGGCGACCGGCGATATCTTTTTCCCCGCCGGCTGGCTGCGGGCAAGTCTCGCCAATCACCACAGTGAGCGTGTTGTGCGGACGGTGGATGAATTCCTCAAAAAGCGACCCGATTACAACCCGCAGCTGCGCCTGAAGATACTGCAGGCCGCCGATGCGCCTGAGCGGGCACTTCGGCTCAGGCAAATGCCACAGGGCTGACCCACGTAAAGCGGGCCTGCTGCAAAGCATTGCGTCGGAGATTCCCGCCATGGTTCCGGATTTTGGACCGCGACGCAGTGTTGGGTGTTGCTTCTGTGTTGTGAAGTGCTCACCATGCATCCTGATTGGTCCCTGCTAACGAAAACGACATGGGAACAGTCACTCTTTGCCGACCTTGCGCAGACCGAAGCAGCAGACCGAAGCAATAGCAATAATGCGCCGCGACGTCGTCGTGCCGTAAGGCACCGGCAGTCATGAAGTAATCGAGTTACTACCCCGCAATGTATCACCCTGAATCGACAATAATCATTGAGGTCACCCTATGAAGAAGCCCCTGGCTATCGCCGTCAGTGCAGCCTGTATGGCAGCGAGTCCCGCATTTTCCCAATCGTCACTGGTCCTGGAGGAAGTGGTTGTCACGGCCCAGAAACGGGAATCGACCGTGAAGGACATTGCTTCCACGGTGAACGTGGTGACGGGCGACTCCATTGACCAGTTCAATACCTTTACCTTTTCCGAGATCGAGCAGCAGACTGCAGGCCTGACGCTGGCATCGCCAAACGCGAGAAACCAGAACATTGGCCTGCGCGGCGTCAGCGTGGACCCGGAATCCGGCATTGCGAATGCGGTGGATGTGTACTGGAACGACGTGATTGTGCGAGCCGAACTTGCCTTCAGCCAGATGTATGACATGGAGCGTGTGGAGGTTTTGCGCGGTCCCCAGGGTACCTTGCAGGGCAGGACATCGCCCGCGGGCGCGATCAATATCATCACGCGCAAGGCCAATCTGGACGTTATGGAAGGCAACGTACAGGGCAGTCTGGCCGACAACGAGGGTATTAACGGACAGGCCGCCATCAGCGTGCCGCTGATCGAAGGGAAGCTGGGTCTGCGTGTCGCGGGCGTCTACGACGAGAACTTTGCGAACAATGTGGAGAACCTCACCAGCGGGCTGGATGACCCGCAGGAAGACACCCAGTCTGGCCGTGTGAGCCTGGCATGGGCGCCCACGGACAGCTTGCGGGCCGACTTGACCTGGCAGACGTTTGATCGCAGCACGGATGATTCCAAGGGTCTGGACGGTATCGATGGCCTGGGTGAGCGGCCGTCGTTGCAGGCCGAGGATCGTCGCTCCCTGGCGGCCACCAATGATTTTACGGATTTTGATTACGACATCGCGACGCTCACAGTGAACTGGGAGGTGGGCGACCACCTGATCACATCGGTGACTGGCTACGTCGACTCCAGCAAATCGTCGCGGCAGGAGAACGACCGGGCAGATTACCTGCAGGCCGAGGGCGCTGATACTTTCCAGCGCACGATTACCGACGTTGAGAACTTCACCCAGGAGATTCGCATAGCCTCCCAGGGCCGCGACTTCTGGAACTATATGGTGGGGGTCTTTTACCAGGAGCAGCAAACGCGCACGGCGTTTCTCGCCAACACCACGCTGACGCCACCCAACCCGGCGATTTCCTTCGGTACGCGTGGTTCTATTCCTGTGGACTCAGACAACTACGCGATCTTCACCTTTAACTCCTTCGATCTGTCCGACAGCTTGTCACTGGAGCTTGGCCTGCGCTACACGCGGTTCGAAAACTTCCGCGGCGCCCGTGTGGAGTTCGACGGACTCAATTCGCTGCCTGATTTCCTCCAGCCCATTGAGGACAGTACGGGCGCTATTTCAGGCAACTTCTCGCAGAACTTCCCCATTGATGCGGTCAGCCCGCGCAACCAGGAGGAGAATGAGAACGCCTTCACCGGCTCCTTGAGCCTGCGCTATGACTACAGTGCCGATGTCTCTCTCTACGCCTCCTACAGCCGTGGCTTCCGTCCCGGTGGCATCACTATCGTGCCCGACCCTGACGTTATATTCCTGCCCAACGGCGAGGATGACCTGTTGTTCGACTCTGAAGAGAGCGATGCTATCGAAGTGGGTTTCAAGGGTCGTTTCCTGGACGGTCGCGCCAGCCTGAACGGCGCACTGTATTACCAGCAGTTTGACGGCTACCTGGGCTTCACCCGCGGCATCCAGGTGATCAACGATCTCGGTGAGCCGGTGGACATTTCCGGCGGCCTGATCTTCAACGGCGATGCGGTTGCCTACGGCGCGGAACTGGAAGGTCGAATCCTGCTGGCGGAAAACTGGACGGCCGGTGGTGCCATGAGCTATGCCAAGGCCGAGTGGGATGGCGCAGAGGGGCCCTGTAACGACCGTGAGCCCGGAGAGATTCTGGGTTCCTGCGACATCGACGGCCAGAACATCGCCGGTGAGCCCGAGTTCTCACTGTCGCTGAACTCTGAATTCACGCTGCCGGTGGCGGGCAATGAGTGGTATCTGCGCGGCTTGTACAAGTATGTGGGCGAGCGTGACAACCAGGACGCCTCGGCGGGCATTGGCGCGGTTACCGACGAGTTCGAGGCGTTCCACACCGTGAATTTGTATACGGGCATCCGTGCGACGGACGGCCGCTGGGACATCGGTCTGTGGGTCAAGAACGCCACGGACTCCGATGAAGTGTTGCGCCAGACGGGCCCGGACCAGTATGACCTGGCCTTCACGGGTGGTTCCTTTACCCAAACCAACGTGCAGCAGGAGCGCATCATCGGCGCCACCGCCCGGTTCAACTGGTAGCGCGCGCGCCTGACCCGATAGACTCTCCTGACCACCAAACATGCAGGTGGTCGGGAGGTCTGGGAACACAATGAACAGCAGCGTGGGCGCACTGGATAGCGTAAAGGCCACACTGGCGCCGCAGATGGAGGCGCTGGTGGAGTACTTCAATGCAACGCAGGAATTTCGCGCGGCCGCATTTTTCAGCGAGATCGCTACGGCGCTGGAGCAGGTTACTGAAGAGGCGGATCTGATCGAGGTGTTTCTGGCGCTCTCAACCACCGCGTTCCAGGGGTTTATGTTCGATGCGGCGGCAGCGGCCGCCGTTGATGACGTCCTCGCCTACGCCGAACAGGTATCGCAGACTTTTATGGCTGACGACTCCCAGCCACACTGACGCAGGACGGCGTGACTCAGCCTGTCTAGACAATCACCTTGGGCGGGCGCTTGTTGTTGCCGCCGGAGGTAGGAACCGGCTCATTATTGACCGTGGGTGCCTCGGCGGGCGGCTCCGGTATCCTGAATTCAAAGCCCTGTTCGTCAGTGGCGTTGGCCCAGGGATCGTCAGCGGTTTTGGTATCCTCAAGCATGTCTTCCTTGCGGATAGGTACGGGTTGCTGGCGGTTCAGCTCGCCGTTATCCAGCAACTGCATCCATTTGCCGTCGCTGTGCCGCAACAGGATCTCGACCGGTGAAAACTTGGGGCGGCGGATCACATGTAAGTCCCAGCCGAAGCCTTCCAGCTTGCGCAGGGCTTCAGTCTGTTCCTCAGTGAGAAACTCCTCGTGATTGGCGGGTATCGGTGCTTCGCCGCGGCGTTTGTTGGTGGCCATACGCGGTTGCCTGAACAGTCTGCAAATTTCTCCTATCTTATCAGGAAGTTACGTTGGTCTGTCCAGTGCGATTTTCGCCCACCGACAGCGCGATGATCTGGCTTAGCTCTGTCAGGCTGCGACCGGATGCGGTGCGAAGCGTATTGAAATAATCCTGGCTGGCGCGCAGTGCCCGCTGGCTGGTTTCACCGCTGTCGATGACGGCGGTACTGCGCAGGAATTGCAGCACCTCCCGGGTGAAAAGAAACGTGTCCACGCCGAGGGCCCGCAGGGCAAAGGGGCCCGTGTTGCCGCCCAGGCGACTGCCGGTTTTCTTCAGGGTGTGCCACAGGCCGGTGATATCCTCGGTCGGCCAGTCGGCGATAAAGTGCGCAAAGGGCTTGCCGGTCCTG
>JAZBPS010000024.1:0-10419 GCA_036353375.1 Halieaceae bacterium
AGGGGTTCGGACGCAAAAACATCCAGCCCCGCACTGAACAGACGACCGTCACCGAGCGCGCGGGCCAGCGCCTGCTCATCAACAATGCCACCGCGGGCCGTGTTCACCAGAATGGCGCCGGGCTTCATGCGGGCAATGGCAGCCTCGTCCAGCATATTGCGCGTGGTGGCGGTCAGCGCGACGTGCACGGACAGCACGTCGGAGGCGGCCAGCAACTCATCCAGTTCCACGTTGCGCACCCCGGCGACATCACGGGGGCTGCGATTCCAACCCAGCACCTGCATGCCGAAGGCCTGTGCCCGCGCCGCCACGGCCTGCCCGATGGCACCCAGGCCCAGCACGCCAAGAGTCGCGCCCGACAGGTCCTTCCCTACCATCATGTCCGGATGCCAGGGTTGTTCCGGGCGCCAGTTGCCCGCGCGCACGAAGCGATCTGCCTCGGGTATGCGTCGCGCCGCCGCCAGCATCAGCGCCATGGCAAGTTCTGCTGTGGTATCCACGAGCACACCCGGCGTGTTGCCGAGCGGTATGCCGCGGGCGGTCAGCGCCGCCACGTCCACATGATCAACACCCACAGACATGCTGGATACCGCCTTCAGGTCGGGACAGGCATCCAGCAGGGACTGGTCCACCCGGTTGGTCAGCAGGCAGAGCAATCCGTCACAGCCCGCAATGTGCTGCGCGAGCTCTGTAGGCGAGATCGGGCGAGTCTGGTCCCAGACTCGCAGATCACAGTGAGGTAGCAACGCATCCAGCACCGCGCCTGGCAGGCTGCTGGTGGCAAATACTTTCATCGGGCAGCCCTGCGCGACGGACACGCCAGCGCGCTGTGGACAGCTCAGCGCGACAGAGTGAGGATGGGTGGCGAGGCCCTATCAGGCCTTTGTGCTGATGGTGATATGTTTGCGGGCCGCGAGACTGGTCTGGCCGCTGACGCCCCGGGGAACGTTCTCAATCTTGCCGCCGGATTTCAGAAACTCAGCCGTTTGTTCGGCGATGGAGGCGCTGGTCTCGGCGGGTGCCGTCTGACCACGTTTCTTGCTTGAAGCCATAGTCGTTATTGTCACGTGTTTTCAGAAGGGCCGCGTAGCATACACCAGTGCCCCGCATTTTGCGACTCCAGACCCCTTAAAGCTCCCAGGCAATACCCGTGGTAACGCCGTAATCAAAGGCGTCCCCGCTGTTGCTGGTCTCATTATCAAAGCTGCCAAAGGCCGAGAGCTGCAGGTCGAGGGCGGAGGTGATTTCCCAGCTCAAGGTGATATTGCCATCCGCACGCAGGCGCCCGCTTTCTGTGATACCGGGATAGATATTCAGGTTGCTCACCAGGTCAAGCTCCGGTGAAGAGAAGCGCCAGCCCCGGTATTCCACCACCATCAGGCCCTCCACACTTTCCTGATTGCTGCCTTCGGCGTCTTCTTCAGCGACCAGCTGCAGGCCGCCAACCATGGTCAGGCGAGCACTGGAGCTGTCGATCATCCGACGACCTATGCCGTAGCCAAGGCCCAGGCGATTCTCCACGCCCAGCTGGTCATTGCGCTCCCAGCTGCTGCCGTAGTAGTTGAAATACTTGGGGTTCTCCCACAGTCGCCGCCGGATGCCATCGACCCGGGTACTTTCGTTAACTTCATCCTGGGTTTCGCTGATCACGAGGCGGGCGCGCAGCGTATTCTCGCTGTATTCGCCGAGGTAGGACGTATTCAGCGCCAGCTCGGTGGTGCGACTGTCGCTGGCCTTGACGTCCGAATAGCCCGCCGAGACAACCGTGTCCCAGCGCTCGCGCATGGAGGATTCTATCGGGGTGATGGACAACACCGACGACATGGGCAGGTCCTCTTCCCCTTCGGCGTGGGAAATCGTGACGTGTCCCGGCGTCTCGGACAGGCCCACAGCGCCAAAGTAGCGGTTGCCGCTGTCGGTGCGAATGCGATAGAAGAAGCGGCTGTTGACCCTGGTGATCTCATCCCACTGGATGCTGACGGTGCCCATATTGTCGGTGCCGTAGCTCAGAATGCCGTCCCGCAGGCCTTTGATCTCGCCGTGCACCGTATCGCCATTGGCCAACAGGACCTTATCCGTTTTTGGCCTGGCCTCCACCGCGAGTGACAGTGTCAACGACAGCAACAGCGTGACGATGCCGGGCAGTGCCTGGACCCGAAGCATGGACATAGGACTTCCCCCTTGTAGTAACCTCCCAGCCGAACGGGCCAGAGACAATATGACAGTGCGAATGAACAACGATGATACCGCGGGAAATACGGCGCTCAACGGCGATCTGGCTCAGTGGGTTGTGGTGGCCACCGAAGGTATGGAATGGCAAGCCAGTCCCGGCGGCCACGTACAGCGCAAACGTGTGCATCGGGTAGGGCCGGCGGAGTCCGGACAGGTCACATCGGTGGTGCGTTATCTGCCGGGGGCGACGTTCCCGTCCCACGAACACCCCGAAGGTGAGGAAATCCTGGTGCTTGAGGGCGTGTTCTCGGATGAACAGGGTGACTGGCCGGCGGGCAGCTACCTGCTCAACCCGGAAGGCTTTAGCCACGCGCCGTTCTCGACAGCTGGCTGCACCCTGTTTGTGAAACTTCGACAGTACCCTGGCAGGGACCGCATCCAGCAACAGATCCAGACAGCCGATCTGCCCTGGCTGGCAGACCGTCAAGCAGGGCGCGAATACAAGCTGCTCTACCAGCAGCCGGGCTTCAGTGACAGCATGCGACTGGAGCGCTGGCTTCCCGCCACGGAAGCCATAACACTGGACTGGCCGGATGGGGCAGAGCTGTTCGTGCTGGAGGGCAGCTTTACTGACCAGCTCGGGCACCACCGGGTTGGCACCTGGTTGCGACTGCCCCCGGGTAGCCAGCAACGGGTCAGCCCGGAGACCGCAGTTACTGTCTACACCAAGCAAGGTGGCTTCCCCTACCTGCGCAGCCCGTGACGGCCGGTCAGTGTGTCTGGACGCAGCGGCGCGTCGAGCCTATAACTACAGCAGAAAACCACGCAGGAGACACAGCATGCAGGGACTCCCCCACGACTATCGCGCCGAGGCCAGCACCAGTGGCAGCGCCCATGTGAGCACGCGCTGCCCAGGGCAACCGGAGCTGACCATCGCCCCGCCCTCCAACTTTGGCGGGCCCGGTGACATCCATTCTCCAGAGGATTTGCAGGTTGCGGCCATTGCCAGTTGCTTCATCCTCTCGTTCCGCGCCATCGCCGCCGCGTCAAAGCTTGACTGGCAGCGCATTGAAGTACACGCCAGCGGCACGCTGGATCAGCAGGATCGCGCAGTGCTTTTCACCGGTTTTTTCCTGGATGTGACACTGGCGCTGGAGGACGCGGCCCATGCGGACAAGGCGCAGCGCTTGCTGGATAAGGCAAAACAGAGCTGCTTTATCACCAATTCGCTGAAGGCCGAGACCACCATGAGCGTGTCCATCACGTAGGGCGATACAAGCGCGCCGGAAGAGCTGGCGCGCGCCGCGCGCTGGTACTTCGTTGGCGGCAAATCGGAGGCGAGGAAGAGATAGGGTAAAGACGGAGTAATAACTGCCCGTCGCCGTCACTGCTGCGCCGACGTCAGGAGATACCGTCCCGGTCTGTGATGGCCGGAACGGTCAAGGGTCCGCAGGGGCTATACCTGCGAGATTATGCAGCCAGTGCCGTGGCGCCAGTGCGCGACGCCCTGCACTGTCACAGCGGGGTTACGTTCTCCGCCTGCGGGCCTTTCTTGCCCTCGGTGACGTTGAACTCGACTTCCTGGCCTTCAGCCAGTGTACGGAAGCCGGAACCCTGGATTGCACTGAAGTGAACAAACACATCGGGACCGGATTCCTGCTGGATAAAGCCGAAGCCCTTGGTCTCGTTAAACCACTTCACCGTGCCTTTTACTGTGGACATGCTTACTTCCTACTCTCTGCTGCCTGAGCAGCCTTCGTGCTACTAGCCCGGGGGCGAACCCCGCTGACGGCGTTCAACTGCTGATTAAATCAGGTGACGCGAATCACCCGGCACCGCGCAAGCACTGCGATTACTTATGACAGACAGGACGAGGTCCCAAGAAGCACATCGACATGCGATACATAACAATCGGTACTGCCTTAACGCCCTTTCAGTATATGGCAGCGCCAAGGGTGGTCAATGAAATAAAAATGAAATTTTTCGACGCAGGTGATACGCCTCTGGGCTGCCCGTAGCGGGCTTAAATCGCCACAAAATCGCTACAGCCCGGGTCTGCAGAACCAGCCCCGGCGTATACCCGTGTATGCACGAGACCGCCATCATCGACATGCCGGAAGCAGCGCTGCTCGACAAGCGCCTGCAGGGTGACTTGCGCTCGGATCATGCCGGTGAGACCGGCGCCGTCTATATCTATCGCGGCATACTTGCCCTGTCCCGGGACCCGCTGGTGCGCGAATTCGCCGCCGAGCACCTGGATACAGAGCAACAGCACCTGGCGTTTTTCGAGGGCTGGTTGCCAAAGTCCCTGCACAGCCGGTTGCTGCCGCTGTGGCGTCTTTCCGGCTGGTTGCTGGGCGCCGTCTCCACCCTGGGCGGACGGCGTGGCGTTTTCCTCACTATCGCCGCCGTGGAAACTTTCGTGGTGCAGCACTACCAGGACCAGATCGATTATCTGCGTGACCAGCAGGAGCACCGGGAAATTCGCGCGGTCCTGCGCCGCTTCCAGCGAGACGAAGACCACCACCGGGCAGACGCCGCCGGCCGCGATGCGGACTACCGCCCCGGCCTGCTGGGCCGGGGCTGGGCCAGGATTGTGGGCGAGGGCAGCCGGCTCGCCGTGGTAGCCGCGCGCCGGCTCTGAGCGGACGCTTTGGCGGACCTCAGCCCGCCTGCCGGAACTGTGGTGACGTGGGTGCCGGCAGATGGGTTTCTTCCAGGCTGCGCGCCTTAATGTCCTCGATGCTGCCGCCGTGGTTGAACAGGGGCAACTCCGACTGCCTGCTCGCAATCATCTCGGCACGCAGTGCGTCGGTGGCGTCCGCATCCACAGCACCCGCGCTGATCACCACGCCGTAACGCCGCGCGCCTTCCACCGAGACAAGCCCGCGATTCACATCCTGCAACACCGCCGCGGGATCACGCTGACAGGGGTCACCCCAGCCGCCGCCCCCCCAGGTGTTAAAGTAGAGCAGGTCGCCGACTTTCACTTTCACGCCCTCGATCTTGGCGGGCAGCCACTCTTCACTGCCGTCAGCGCGCACCAGCTTCTTGGTGGAGCGCATGCCTGTATCACCGCCCAGCACGCCCCAGGGATAGGTCAGCCAGCGCTCGTCGTGGATACCGATTTCGCCGTCACAGAGGAAACGGTAGGCCACGCTTAGACCGTTGCCGCCCCGGTGCAGACCGGCACCACCGGAATCGATAATGGTTTCGTACTTCTCTATGCGCAGCGGGAAATAGCTCTCGATAAACTCGTTCGGCACGTTGGTAAAACCTGGCCACAGGGAGTGTCCGTCGGGGCCGTCCCCCACCGGGCGTCCGGGAATCCCGCCAAAGCCGATCTGGAACAGCTGGAACCACTCCCCATCCTTGCCCGGACGGGTGTCGTAGCCGGAGTAGAACAGGTGCGGTGAGTCGGAAAAGCCCGCCGCGTTCAGCATTTGCTCCGGGGCACCCATGCCCAGCAGCGCGCCCAGCACGTCGAAGATGCGCCCCAGTGCGTGGGTACGCCCGGACAGGGCGGCGGGGTAGTTGGGCTTGAGCAGGGTACCCTGGGGAATGCGCACATCCACCAGATCGTAAAAGCCGTCGTTGAAGACGATCTGCGGGTCTACCACGTTGATGGTGAAAGAACCGAAGAACATCTTGAACATGTCTTCATTGAGGAAAAAGTTGACGGAACTCTGGGCCTGGGGATCCGTGCCCTCAAAGTCAAAGATGGCCTTGTCGCCCTCGCGCCACAGCTTGCAATGGATCTTGTAAGGGCCCTGGCCCATGCCGTCGTCGCACAGGTAGTCGGTGAACTCACGCGGCTCCTCCGGCACGACCATGTTGATAATGGCTTTCATGGCTGCATGGTTGCGCTCCAGCATGATGCCCATGGTGGTGTGCAGCACATCGTCACTGAATCGCTCGGTGAGTTCTATCACCCTGCGGGAGGCGGTATTGCAGGCGGCCACCAGCGCGTTCAGGTCAAAGCGGTTCCACTGCCGGGTGCGCACGTTGTGCAGGATCAGCTCCAGCAGGTCTTCCTGCAGCACACCCTTCTTGTAAAGCTTGGTGGGCGGTATCCGTATCCCTTCCTGGAAGATGGTTGTTGCCTCAATCGGTATGGAACCCGGCACCATGCCGCCGTTGTCTGACATATGGCCGAACATCGCCGTCCAGGCGATGTGGCGACCGTCCTTGAATACCGGCTTCAGCACCAGCCAGTCGGGCAGGTGAGACACTGCCGCATTACACAGGTAGGGGTCGTTGGTGAGGATAATGTCGCCTTCCTCGATTTCCCCGTTGTACACCTCCAGAAAAGGTCCGATGAAGGAGCCGAACTGGCCTACCACCATCTTGCCTTCCACGTTGGCAATCATGGGAAAGCAATCACCCTGCTCGCGTATCCCGGGAGACATGGCGGTGCGAAACAGCACGGCGTCCATTTCTTCCCGCGCATTTTTCAGGGCATTCTCGATGATATCGACGGTAACGCCTTCAACCTCTACACGCTGTAGCGGCCTGGAATTCGTCTGTTTGATCACTGCAGGCATAGTGCTCTCCTCAGGCCGCGGGTTCTATTAGCAGGTTGCCGACACTGTCGATGCGCGCCGCGTAGCCCGGCAGCACCACGGTCGTGGAATCCATTTCCGAAACAATTGCAGGGCCGGGCACCACCAGGCCCTGATGCAGCTGGCTTCGGTCGTAGATGACGGCGTCGTGATGCGCGCCTTCATAGTAAAAGCTGGTGTCGTGCAGCTTGCAGTCCTCAAGCGTGGCGCCGGCACTGCCCACTGTCTGTTCGGCGATGGTGCCGGCCCTGGCCTTGACCACGGCCCGTATCATCAGGATTTCGTGGCCGTCACCCAGCTTGAAGGTAAACAGCTGCTCGTGCTCGTCGTCAAATTCGTCGGTGAGCCGGGCTATCCCTTTTTCTGCAAGCTCCGCCTCGGTGAAGTTCACCGTAATCTGGAATGCCTGTCCCACGTAGCGCAGGTCCGCCTGGAAAATCACCTCGTGCTCTTCTGCGGGGATGCCGTCGGCGATCAGCGACTCTGCAGCGCGCGCCTGCAGGGCCTTGAGGTCGTCCATCAGCTGCTGCTGGCTCACATCTTCGGCGAGGGTGATATAGGTGCGCGTCGCCTCGTCGCGGACCTGGGTGGTCGCGTCGCCATAGGCACAGAGCACGCCGGGACCGGGTGGCACGATCACGGGCCAGGCGCTGGTGAGAATACCCAGGGCGTTGGCATGCAGGGGGCCAGCGCCGCCAAACCCGACCAGGGCAAAGTCCCTGGGGTCGTAGCCCTGCTCCACCGATACCAGCCGCAGCGCGCCAAACATCGCCTCATTCGCCACTTTTACGATGCCTTCCGCTGCCGCATACAGGTCTATACCCATGGCGTCGGCGGTCTGCTGCACGGCTTTTTCCGCCGCCTCGCGGTTGATCTCCATCGCACCACCCAACTGCACATCGGCAGGCAGATAACCCAGCACCACGTTGGCGTCACAGACAGTGGGCAGTTCACCGCCTTTCATGTAGCAGGCGGGGCCGGGAACGGCGCCGGCACTCTCCGGCCCGACCCGCAATGCCCGGGTCAGTTCGGGTACAAAGGCGATGGAGCCACCTCCTGCGCCCACAGTGCGCACGTCCACGGAAGGTGCGCGTACTTTGACATCACCGACGAAGGTCTCCCTGCGCACCCGGGCGCGGCCACCCTGGATCAGGGCGACGTCTGTGGAGGTGCCACCCATATCAAAGGTGAGTATGTTGTCGAAGCCGGCACGGGAGCAGAAGTACATGGCACCTGCGACACCACCGGCGGGACCTGACATCAGCAGGTTGACCGGCGAATCGGCCGCTGCCCGGCCGGAGGCCAGGCCGCCGTCGGAGCGCAGTATCGACAGGTGATTGTCTTCACCCAGCTGCTCGCGCAGGGAGGCCTGCAGGTTGGCGACGTAGCGGGACACCTCGGGGCGGACGTAGGAATTCACCACGGTGGTTTCGGTGCGCTCGTATTCCTGCATCTCCGGCACGACCTCGCTGGAGGTGGAGATGGGCAGGTCGCCGAACACCTCCGCGGCAATCGCCGCGGCACGGCGCTCGTGCTCACCGTTCAGGTAGGCATTGATGAAACAGATGGTGAGCGCCTCAATCCTACCCTTGGCCTTGAGGGTTTCGAGGTCGGCGCGCAGGGCGGCTTCATCCAGCGCCTCCACCACTTGACCGTCGGCGTCGATGCGTTCAGCCGCGCCTATGGTCAGCTCCAGCGGCGCCAGCAGGGGCTTCTTGACAAAGGTGACCCAGCCGCCGAGGCCGCCGGGGCAGAAGGAGCGGGCCACCTGCAGGGTCTGCTCGTAGCCACGGGTGGTCACAAGCCCGACGGTGGCACCCTTGCCGGTCAGCACGGCGTTGGTGGCAACGGTGGTCCCGTGCATGACGCGCTTGATCGCCGAGGGTTGCACACCTGAGGCCTCACAAATACGGCTGACGCCGTTGAGTACGCCGATGGAGGAGTCTTCCGGGGTGGACGGAACCTTTGCGGTCCAGGTCTGGCCGCTTTCTTCATCAATCAGCAGGAGGTCGGTGAAAGTGCCGCCGACGTCGACGCCTAGCCTGTAGCTCATGGTGTTTCCTTGTGTTAACCCGCGGTCCCTGGTGTCAGAAGACCGCACTGTAGAAGCCGTTTTTCGTGTCGGGCCCTTCGAGGTCCGTGCCACTCAGCCGGCACGCTGCACTGGCAGGTTTATTCGGGACACGCCGTGAACCCATCCCTGGGGGCTCGAGGCCGCCATCCATGGCGGCCACGGTCCCGAATAAACCTGCCAGCGCATCGCGCCTGGTCAAGAGCCTTCATCCAGCGCTTGCGCCAAAAATAGCACTCCGAGAGTGCTATGCATTGATTGAAGCGTCCTCAACCCCGTCGGCAGATAGTCTCTCGTGTTCTTTTTTCACCGCTACGCCGCGACTTGCAGCGCGCCCTTTTCTCGCTGCCGGCGCAGCCAGTTGATCGCGTTGCCGCCGTCGCAGTTGCCGGTAAGCTCAATCGCAAGGTCAACCGCATCGATAAGCCGCGCAAGGTCAACGCCGGTGTCATAGCCCATCTGCTGCAGCATCAGCACCACGTCTTCAGTGGCGACGTTGCCCGAGGCACCGGGTGCGAAGGGGCAGCCGCCCAGCCCGCCGATGGAGCTGTCGAAGCGTCGGACACCGCATTCCAGCGCGGCGGCCACGTTGGCCACGCCCATACCGCGGGTGTCATGGAAATGACAGGCGAGTCGTTCGGCACCGAATTGCGCTACCGCGCGCTCTGTCAGCGCGGTGACACTGCCGGGGTCTGCTGCGCCGATGGAATCCGCCAGCACGACGGTGTCGACACCGGCATCGAACATCTGCTGCGCCAGTGCGAGGGCCACATCGGCGTCTACCAGCCCTTCGAAGGGGCATTCCCAGGCGGTGGCGAGGTATGACATCACCTGCACTCCGTCGGCGCGGGCCAGCGCGACGATGTCGGCGATGGCGCCCATGGCGGTGGCCGTGTCGGCGTTGATGTTCTTGAGGTTCATGGTGTCTGTGGTGGCGACCACCAGTTCCACCACCTTGATGCCCGCATCCCTTGCGAGCTCATAGCCGCGCCGGTTCGGCACCAGCGCGGAGTAGACGGCACCGCCCGGCGGAAGCCCGGCGACAATCTCGCCGGTTCCCGCCATCGCGGGCACCGCTTTGGGGGACACAAAGCTGCCCACTTCAATATGGCTCACGCCCGCGTCAAGCAGCGCCTGGATCAGCCGCAGCCGCTGCGTCGGGCTGAGGACTTGCGCCTGGTTCTGCAGGCCGTCGCGGGGGCCGACGTCATTGACGACCACATTCTCTTTCATGGATGCCCTCGGTGGGAGGCCGCGACGCGATGGTGCCGGCCGTTCTTGTGTTCAATTTTTGTCATGGTACGCCGGTTCGAGCAATTTAGATGCTTTTTGCCCCTTTTCGAATGCACCGGGTCCCACCAGACTGGAGGCAGCACCCATCGGAAATCCAGACACGCGTCAGGGAGGACGCCTCTTATGAAGCACCGCATCATCACCACTTGCCTGGCCCTTGGCGCTGCCCTGCCAGTGTGGCACCGGGCGCGCCAGCGCTTTGGTCAGCGGACCTTCCTGCCGTGGCGCCTGCAGCGCAGGTCGCGAAACGCCTGCTGTGCATCGTCCCGGGCCCGCTTCCAGCCGTCCATATCTTCCGCAGTACCGCCCTGGCGACGCAGC
>JAZBPS010000317.1:0-7457 GCA_036353375.1 Halieaceae bacterium
TAACGCCGGGGTTGTCCGGAATAAGCCGGACGGTCAGGGCGTTGTACAGATTGATCCAGAAAGCCTGCTGTTGCGACCGGGTCAGCGTATCCACGGCGGTACCGGCAAGCCTGGCGATGTAGCGGTCCAGAAGCGCGCGGTCGCTGGCCGTGACGGCCTTGTAGTCAAACAGGTTGATGCCTGTTTCAGTTTCCGTTTGCAGGTAGCGGTCCAGCAGCGTCGCCCATTCGCTGTGGTCGAGCTCGATCTGACGGGTCTCACTGGCCGGCCGCCAACGCTCCCAGGCCTCCGCATCGGGCAGGATTCCGGCCGTCGCAGTGCCGGGCAGCGCTGCGCCCTGCAGCACCGCAATCAGCAGTGCGGGTATAAGGCGTGCAAAATAGTGGGGTAGAGACAGGCGAGTTGAACTGGAAGGTGGCATGGACGGTTGCTCCGGTGGGGTCCGGGCCTTCGAGCCGCTGGCGGCACGTAAGTTCCCCGCCTAGTGCAGCTCGCCGCGGTCGCAACGATCATTGGCGCACTCACAGCTGTTCAGCCCCAGCCAGGACCAGAGGTAGCAGCGGCCGAAGACTGCGTTCAGCACGAGGAAAAGGGCAGCGACCCCGGCGATGCACTCCAGCAGCCCGATTTCCGGGCGAGAGATTATCCACAGGGAAGCCAGCGCCGCCAGTGTCAGTCGAACAACGCGCTCCAGTGCGCCCAGATTTTTATCAATCATGGCAGACCTCTGATTGATTAAAGTTTGCGCAATGTACGCTGACCTTGCCATCGCTGGATTCATGTCGACGCCGCTTAAGCCCCCGGAATGCACCGGAAATTGATCCAGATTCCCATTCTGTGAACGACTACCGGTTCCGGACACGCGGTGCTGGCTTCCGTACTATCACAGCACGCGCCCACGAAGCGGGCGATGTAGAATAACGACCATGAGCGAAACCCTTTTCACCACCGCCCGGCTGGCGGCGCGCGAGTTGTTGCCGGAGGATGCGCCGTTCTACATGGAGCTGCTCAACGATGCGGACTTCAAGCGGTACATCGGGGATCGCGGCGTGCGCACTCTGGAGCTGGCGCTGCAGCACCTGGAGGCGAGGGTGTTCTCCAGCTACGACGCGCACGGCTTTGGCATGTGGCACATATCCCGCCGCTCGGACAATCGCGCCGTTGGCATCGCCGGACTGGTAAAGCGCGACTTCCTCGACGAAGTCGACCTCGGCTATGCCTTATTGCCCGCCGCCCGCGGGCTGGGTTATGCCACCGAGGCCGGCCAGGGTGTTATGGACTACGCGCGGGACCACTTTTCCCTGCGTCGCCTGGCGGCGATCATATCGCTGGACAACAATGCGTCGGTGCGGGTGCTCGAGCGGCTCGGCTTTCAGCGCCAGGGGGAGGTCAGTTTTCCCGACGGCGGCGATCGCTGTGACTATTATCTTGCAGAGCTGACAGGCCTCTCCTGAATACAGCGACAGTCACCACCAACCATCTCTACTACCGCACGCAATACTGAATGGCCCGGTGAGATTGCACTGTCACCTGCTTTGGCACGGGTTTTTGGCGCCACCGTGCCCGGTTGGCCTTACGCCCAACTCCTTGAGCAAGGTCAAGAGC
This sequence comes from Halieaceae bacterium, assembly GCA_036353375.1. Taxonomy (GTDB): domain Bacteria; phylum Pseudomonadota; class Gammaproteobacteria; order Pseudomonadales; family Halieaceae; genus JANQIO01. The sequence goes on from JAZBPS010000317.1 coordinate 1,606, forward strand.
TGCGCCGCTGGTTGCACTACCGTAAGCCCTTTGGCAAACGGGTACGGACAGGACCAGCATGCAAGCCGCCGAGAGACAGCAACCTGACGCAGCCAGCGGTTATCCCTGCCCACGTAGCGGCAGCTGCTAACCGTGTTTTCGCCGTCCAACCTGCTCAGTCTGGCACTGCTATATGTGTGCCTGTTGTTCGCTGTTGCCTGGTTGGCAGATCAGCGCGCGGGCGCTGGTATTCGATCGGTTGCACCGCCCTGGCGGGGCTGGGTCTACGCCCTATCCATAACCGTTTACTGCAGCTCATGGACCTTCTACGGCGCAGTGGGCAGTGCCACGGAGCAGGCCTGGAGCCACGCACCTATCTATCTGGGTCCCATTCTCGTGTTCACGCTGTGCTGGCCCGTGGTGCGCAGATTGCTTGCCGTGGGCAGACGCCACCGCGTTACCTCCATTGCCGATTACATCAGTGCCCGTTACGGCAAGCGGCAGTCCCTTGCGGTCATAGTCACTCTGGTCGCAGCTGCGGCTGTACTTCCTTATATAGCTCTGCAATTCAAGGCGCTGGCCCAGGCCTGGGTCAGCATCGGGGGTGGGGAGGTCACGGCGGTGGGCGGCGACACCGCCCTGCTGACCGCGCTGGTACTGGCGGTGTTCACGATATTGTTTGGTGCCCGTCGTCTGGATGGGAGGGAGCGCCACCGGGGCCTAATGCAAGCCATTGCAGTCGAGTCCCTGGTCAAGCTGCTGGCGTTTCTCGCCGTCGCAGTGCTGGCCGTTGCCTATCTCGCTGACATCTCTCCGGAGCAGCGGCCGACGCTGTTGCCTGCGCTGGACATAGAGCTGCTGACCTCGGCGGATTTCCTTGCCCAGACCCTGATAAGCGCACTGGCGGTACTGTGCCTGCCGCGCCAGTTCCATGCCATGGTGGTCGAGGGGCAGGATGGCGCGGACGTCAGCAGGGCGCGCTGGCTGTTTCCACTGTACCTGCTGGTGTTTATGGTGCTGGTCGCGCCAGTCAGCCAGGCGGGTGCTCATCTGTTTGCCAGCGGTGGCGAAAATCCAGACACCTACGTGCAATTGCTGCCCATCGCCCTGGATGCGGGCTGGATTGCCATGGCCGCGTTCATTGGCGGTATTTCGGCCGCTACTGGCATGGTGATTGTGGCAACAGTCGCACTGGCCATCATGGTTACCAACGAGATCGCAGCGCCCCTGTTGATGCGCGCCAGTGCAGGGTCTCCCGGAGCGGTGCTGAAGTTTGGTGACAGCCTGCGCCGGGTGCGACAGCTAACGATCGCTGGCATCATGTTCGCCGCCTGGCTGGTTGCCCGGTGGATTATGGAAATTCCGTGGCTGACCCAGATTGGGTTTATCTGTTTCCTTGCGGCTGCACAGCTGGCGCCAGCGTTGCTGGCCGGACTTTACTGGCGTCGCGCCCATGGTCGCGCCGTGTTGATCGGTCTCACCCTCGGCATAGTGACGTGGTTCTATACTGCAGTCCTGCCCGCTGTCCTGCCGCCGGGCAGCCCCGCGCTGGCGACCGGCCTGCTGGGCATAGACTGGTTGCGTCCGGCGTTTCTGCCGGGTGCCAGCGGTGAGGCCCCACTGGCTTTTGCAGTGGTCAGCAGCCTCGGCATGAACCTGCTCGCCGTGGTTCTTTTCAGCCTGCTCTTGAAGCCCAGTGCTGCAGACACCAGGCAGGCCCGCCTGTTTATAGAAACGGAAGGCGAGAGGGCTAGCGATGAGGATTTTTCCCTGAGCCTGATCCGCGTGAATCAGCTGCAGGCGCTGTTGCCGCCTTTTGTCGACGAAGCGGAGCTGCGTACCATGTGGCGCGCTTTCGAAGACCGCTATCAGCAACGTCTTCTGCCTGCCGACCGCGCACCACAGTTTGTCGTTGAGCGGGTGGAAGCCGTGCTGGCCGCGGTGATAGGCGCCACGTCGGCGCAGAAGGCGATGGAGCAGCTTGAGCAGGCCCAGCAGCTGGCCTACACCGATCTTGCCGGTATGGTGAGCGATGCCAGCAAGCTGAGCAGCTTCAACAGAGAGTTGCTGCAGACCACCGTGGAAAGCCTGCTGCAGGGCGTGTCGGTGGTGGACAGCGAACTGCGTCTGGTGGCCTGGAATCGTCGCTATGAACAGCTTTTCGAATACCCGCCCAGATTCCTGTACGTGGGGTGTCCTATTGAGCGCGTTTACCGCTTTAACGCCCAGCGCGGCATTCTCGGCAATAGCGGTGCGACGCAGGATGAAGAGATTGACAAGCGGCTCGCCTGGCTACGGGAGGGAAGCCCACATCGGCTGGAGCGAACCCTGCCCAACGGCAAGGTGATCGATATTCGTGGCACACCCATGCCCAACGGCGGCTTCGTCAGTACCTATATCGATATCACCGATTACCGTGACGTGGTCGCGCAACTGGAAGAAGCGAAGCAGGAGCTTGAGCAAAAGGTGGCGTCTGGCAGCCGTAGCCTGAGTGAGACCAATGCGGCGCTGCGTCGCGAAAACCGCCTGCGCGCGCAGGTGGAAGCACAGTTGCGCGAGGCGGGCCAGTCCAAGTCCCGCTTCATGTCTGCAACAAGCCATGACTTGCTGCAGCCTGTGAACGCGGCGCGCCTGTTCACGTCGGTGTTGCAACGCCGTTTGGGTGAAGATGCTGATGAGGAGATAGCCGCAACCGTAGCGCAGATTGACGGTTCACTGCAGCGCGCAGAACAGTTGATCTCGGAGTTGCGCGAGATCGCGCGGCTGGACTCGGGACGAGAAATTGCGCGGCCGTCCGACTTTGCAGCGGGCACGTTGCTGGACGAGTTGCAGGCCGAGTTTGCGCCGCTGGCGCTGGGACAGGGCATCTCCCTGCGTATTGTGCGCAGCAGTCTCTGGCTGCGCACCGACCGTTCGCTACTTTACCGAATTCTGCAGAACCTCCTGGGCAATGCGCTGAACTACACGGAATCTGGCAGAGTGTTGCTGGGTCTGCGGCGGCGCGAGGATGCGGCAGAATTACAGGTACTGGATACAGGGCCAGGCATCGCGGAAGGTGACCAGGCGCGAATTTTCCACGAGTTTGAGCGCCTGCCCCGGCAGAACGGTGATGCAGAAGAGGGTCTGGGCCTGGGCTTGGCGATCGTCAAGCGGTATGCCGACTTGCTGGAGCTTGCGGTTGAGTTGAAGTCTGTGCCAGGACGTGGCACCGCGTTTTCCGTACGCGTCCCGCTGGGCCGTGAGCAGACGATGCCAGCAAGCGCGCCAGACGCAGCCTTGCAAACCCTGACGGGTCTTTACGTGGTATGCCTGGATAACGACAGCCGCATTCGCCAGGGCATGGGTGCCCTGCTGTCTTCGATGGGGGCCGAGGTAGCCGCCGTGAGTAGCGGTTGGGAACTGCGCCAACTGTTACAGGGCGGCGCGCGTCCGGCCCTGATTCTGGCTGACTACCATCTGGACGAGGGCGAGACCGGCATCGATGCCGTGCAGACGGCACAGCGCGACTATGGCAACCAGGCGCCCTGTATCATCATCAGCGCGGATAACAGCGCCGAGCTGCGCGACCGTGCCAGGGCGGCTGGCTTCCGCTTCCTGCCCAAACCGGTGCAGCCAGCGAGGCTACAGGCGCTGGCGGCGGCCCTTGTTACCAGGCCAGCCGCCTAGTGGTTATGAATTTTTCTACCCTGTGTGCGCCAGAAAAGATGGAAGGTCCAGAAGGTAGTAGAGCTGGTTAAAGTGTTTACCGTGCTGCTCTCTCGCTTCGCGGTGCGATAATTTAGCGCCCAGCTTTTCTACCGCACGGCGTGACCTCAGGTTGGATTCACCCACGTGAAACCAAACCGTATCAGCCCATTGGGCTATATGTCTGAGCATCAAGTCTTTAAGTTCACCGTTGGTACCCGTTCCCCAGTACGCGCGTTGGATAAAGGTGTAACCAATGGCGATGGATTTTTTCTGTGGCTGCCATTCATAGTAGCGGCTACAACCGATGATGCGCTGATGCTGGCTGTGAAGGATAGTCAACGCGCCGGCGCTCTCGAGTGCACCGTTGAAGTAACGCTGCCGGAAGACCTCACGTTTATAGCGCTCACTGTCCGGGTGTTGCGTCCAGATGGCGGGATCAGATGCCGCACCGCACAGGGCAGCAAAATCCTCTGCGACGGTGGGACGCAGTGTCAACGTCGGGCCATGCAGCGTCGGTTGTATGTCTGGCGTCATAGTGTCAGGCGGGTGTTTTTGCCAGGGAAAAGTTATGGAATGCGTTTACAAGGCGCGTATCTAGCGAGGCGCCTGTCAGTGACGGGCTATTCTGTGCTGTCGGTGACAGTATCTGCCAGAGGGTATGCTGCGATCAACGTTGCTTGTACTGGGTGGGGCAGTAGCCGCGACTTACTGCTGGATCGCGCAGTTTTCCGTGTTTTGTCCGGCGACCTGTAACGCGTGCACGCCACAGCCGGTAACTGCCGGCTTTCAACCAGCGTCGCATCAGCTTGATCACCTGCTTCTCATCCAGGCCAAACTGGTCTTCAATGGCTTCGAAAGGGGTTCTGTCCTCCCAGGCCATTTCAATGATTCGGGATTTCTCGTCGTCGGAATACCGCATGGCGTCGCGTCTGTATTACTGCACTACATACGGTCTCTGAGGGCGACCGGCCTTGTCTTACTCAACGGCACTGCTGTCCGGGCCAGGCTCGACTGAAAGTGTGGCCAGTGCCAGCACCGCCTGCGTGCGGGACTGCACGCCCAGCTTGCGGAAGATTTCGGTCATGTGGGCTTTGATGGTGGCTTCCTTCACGTCCAGCTCGTAAGCAATCTGCTTGTTCAGCAAACCCTCTGCCAGCATGGAGGCTACCCGGAACTGCGAGGGCGTCAGGCTGCCAAGTGCCTCTGCAACATCCAGCGCCTTCAGCTCTGCCCCGGCCTGGGCAGGCACCAGGCCCGGATGCAGGCCGCGGGCGCCGGCGAGCACGCTGGCCACGCAATCCTCGAGAGCTTCAATATCAGCAGACTTTGACAGAAATGCACTGGCGCCATGATCCAGCGCCCTGCGAACAGTTTCCGGCAGCGTATTCGCCGAGATAATGACGACCGGGGTTTCCGGTTTATGGCCGGTAATCCAGCACAGTGCGGAAAACCCGTAGGCGCCGGGCATGTGCAGGTCCAGCAGTACAGCATCGATTTCGGAATGGGCGTCAACGGCGGCTTGCAGGCCGGCGACGTCGGGTACGGTCACGACGGCCTTGTCGGGGAAGCGCTGGGTGAACAGCTGCTCCAGCGCACTGCGGAACAGGGGATGGTCATCAGCAATGATCAGTGCCGACACAGTTAGACCTCGGCTCGCTTCTTGTTGTTATTTACCGCAAGGGAAAGTGTAACGAAAAACAACGGCCACTGACGATGTCAGTGGCCGAACACGGAACAGGCGTATAGCGGGGTCAATGTGTCGTGGGTGGCTGCACCCGGTCGGAGATCAGGTGCTGCACGACGGAGGGGTCTGCCAGTGTCGAGATGTCTCCCAGCTGTTCGCACTCATTGTGGGCAATCTTGCGCAGGATGCGGCGCATGATCTTGCCGGAACGGGTTTTGGGTAGGCCCGGTGCCCATTGGATAACATCCGGGTGGGCAATGGGACCGATCTCCTTGCGCAGCCAGTTTTTCAGGTCTGCCTTGTGATCGTCGCTGGGCTGCTGGTCCGCACTGAGTGTGACAAACATATACAGGCCCTGGCCCTTTATGTCGTGCGGATAGCCCACGACGGCCGCCTCAGCGACGGCGGGATGCGCCACCAGAGCGCTCTCCAGCTCGGCGGTTCCCATGCGGTGCCCCGACACATTAATAACGTCGTCCACCCGCCCCGTGATCCAGTAGTA
>JAZBPS010000318.1:0-3261 GCA_036353375.1 Halieaceae bacterium
CACCATACGGCGAGAACGTCAGTTCCAGATTTTCCACCAGGGCTTGTCTTCGGCATTGCGGCTCTTCTGGCCTTGCTCTGAGCCTTTACCTGTAGACGGATGTTGATCTCGCTTGGCCATGCCCGGCGCAACGTCAGGCTTGCCCTCGTCATCTTCCATTTCGTTATCGTTGTCTTCCAGCGCCTCTTCAGCTGCCTCACGGGCCGCCTCTTCGGCTTCTTCAGCAGCATCTTCGGCTTCTTCGGCAGCCTCGGCCGCATCCTCGGCTTCGTCGTCCAATTCATCCAGCAAATCTTCGGGCTCGTCATCAGGCTTTTGGCGATTAACCTTGCCCTTGCCCTTCATTTGTTCGGACTTACCTTTACCCCGCTTTTCCATTTCGTCATGGTCGTCAGCCATGCCCAGCGGCGGGTTCGCAGCCAGAGCTGCGGCAATGGCGAGTGAAAGCAGTGCCTTTTTCATAATTGATCTTCCCTGGTAGCGTGCTAAATACAAGACCAAACAATATATAGCCACATACCGAATGTCAGGTCTAGTTTCTGCGGTGTACGACGCTGTTGTAGATCTCTAATCACGCGGCCCTCGTCAAGTATCGGCTGGCTCGTCAGCAAATAACCCGGTTTCCTGCACGCATCCTCATTGCGAGGATTCCGCCGCCTTTCGGTAGCCAATCTGAACCGCGTGGGGATTCTGTTACACCGTATATGCCGATGACTGTCATGTATGCGGTAGGCCGTCTACTCTGTGAATCACTATCAAAATAATTCGAGGTAGCCCGCCATGTCCGGGACACCCATTACAGGAAAGATCGCACTGGTCACCGGAGCCAGCCGTGGTATCGGACGCGCTATCGCGCAGCGGCTCGCCAGCGCCGGCGCCACCGTGGTGATCACGGCGCGCAGCCTGGATACCACGGCCACGCTCCCCGGCACCCTGATGGAAACTGTGGCGCTCATTGAAGCCTCCGGCGGCAAGGCCATACCCTTGGCGGCGGATCTGGAAGACAATGCGCAAATTGCCGGGCTGGTGGACCTGGCGGTGGAGGCCGCCGGCGGCCTGGATATTCTGGTCAACAACGCAGGCTTCGCGCAGTACGCCCCAGTGAGCCAGATGAGCGATGCGGTGTTTGAGCACACCTTGCAGCTTTACCAGCGAGCCCCTGTGAAACTCGCACAGGCCGCCATCCCGGTTATGCGCGAGCGCGGCGCCGGCTGGATTGTCAATATCGGCTCCGTCACAGCGCAGATGCCCGTGGATCGTTACGACGACTTTGCGCGCTTCGGCGGCGCTACCGTATATGCGGCGGCCAAGGCATTCCTCAACCGCTTTACCGTCGGCCTTGCCGCGGAGCTGCTGGATGAGAACATCGCGGTCAACCTGGTCGCACCCAGTACTGCGATCTCAACGCCCGGTGCCGATGTCTACATCCCCGAGGAGTATCCTACCGAGCCCGTGGAATACCTGACGGAAACCGTGCTGGCAATGTGTCATCTGCCCGCTAAAGAACGCAGTGGCCTGATCACACACAGCCTGCATTACCCGAAGGCCACCGGCCTTGCGGTGTACAGCCTCGATGGCAAGCAGCAGCTGCCGGAGCCTGTTATCCCTGAGTACGCGCACCCGGACATCAAACCCGCAGGCGAGTAAACAGAGGCGGAATGCGCTGCGCTGCCCGGCAGAAGCCACACAGATGCCAGCGGCGGAATAACAAATTCATCACCCATCGGGGGACCTGGAACCGTGACCATTATCGTTCAGGATCAGATCGTTACCCGGGCAGAAAACCTGTCACGCATACAGGCGCTGATCGACGGCGACTACCTGCCCGGCGCAAAACGCCGAGGCCTGCAGCCGGTATCCATGGAAGTGTCTCCGCCGGTTGCAACATCAAATGCGCCGCTCACCCTATGGGTGCGCTGGTCACTGGCAGACAGCAACGCCTTTTGGGCGATGCGCGCCCAGTCGGCGACCCCCGATGTCACAGCATTCTGGCAAGCACTGGATGAGCTGTGTATCTCACGGCGCCGCACTTACCTGATGCCAACCGGAGAAGCGGGGCCGCTGTCAGTGCCAGCGGTCGACGCGCCGGCAACAAACGTCGCCCTCTATCGCGAGACCGCACAGCTCGCGCTGCGCCCCGAAGACGATGGTCAGGCCCTCGCGGCCGTGCTCGCCCAGGCAGCAGGGCAATTGCCCGGCGTGGTCCAGTCAAGCCTGGGGCAGAACCTCGCCCCGGAGTATGCCGCCGGCCACTTCACCTGGGACATCGTCTATGAAAGCAGGCAGGCTGCAGAAGCGGCGCAGTCCAGCCCCTTCTGGCAGGAGCAGCTTGCCCCGGCGCTAGGCGCCCATTGTGACGCTGTGCACGCCCTTGCCCTGGATCACATCAATGGCGGCCTGCGCGAACCCGGGCTTAAACAGGGTTTGAAGCGCACAGCATTTTTTCGGTTGCTACCCGGCGTGGAGACCGAGACGGCCCAGCGCTACGAGCGCGACCTGCTGGACATGCCGCTGCATATTCCGGCTATTCGCAACTGGCGCCTGAGCCGGGCGATACCGGCGGCATGGCACCGGGCGGATGTGTCGCCCTGGACGTACGTATGGGAACAGGAGTTTTCTGACCTCGATGGCCTCACCGGGCCCTATATGGCGCATCCGCATCACTGGTCGTATATCGACCGCTGGTTTGATCCGGAATCGGGCGACCAGATCGCGGACGTCCAGCTTTCCCATGCCTTCAGCTTTGTGGAGGCCAGCGTGCTTTCCCGGGAGCTGGGCTGATCAACAGCTTGCTGTGCCGTAGCAGGTAAGCCATGGCTGAAATATATGAGGGAGAAAAACGATGGACGTGATCGACTGGTCCGACTTCGAAAAAGTTGAACTGCGAGTGGGCACGGTTGTGTCAGCCGAGACGTTTCCGGAGGCCAGAAAACCCGCGTACATTCTCCACGTTGATTTTGGCGATACGGTAGGCATCAGGAAATCCAGCGCCCAGATTACAGACCTCTACACCACCGACGAACTGGTAGGCAAGCAGGTGATCGCGGTGGTGAACTTCCCACCCAAGCAGATCGGACCGATCCGCTCTGAATGCCTGGTGACCGGTTTTTATACGGCCAATGGTGACGTGGTGCTGGCGGTGCCTGATAAACCCGTCGAAACCGGAAGCCGGCTAGCCTGATGTGTCGGGGGGACCCGCGAGGTGGAGAGCGGCACACCGCGAAAATCCCGAAACAACCTCGTCTGTTCCTTTACTGGCCG
>JAZBPS010000319.1:0-3204 GCA_036353375.1 Halieaceae bacterium
CCCAGTCCACCTCAATCTCGAACAGTCTCTCAACGGTTTTTACGGTTTCTATACGCATGCTGGCCTGTTACACGTTCCGGAGTGGGTGTGTGGGCGGCGTGCTGTCTGAACGCAACGGTCGCCTGGCACTGCGTGTCGCGCGTGACGTGATGCGATCACTACGGTGCTGTCAGCAGCAGCCTTGAGCGATACCGATAGTAAATAATTCTCGATAGCACTGGCAGTGGTTCACGTTTGAAATGATACGTTGTATCATGCGTCCGCATTCTGTAAGTGCCCGCTTACCAAAATAACGTTTAAAGGAGTTAACATGAACGTGTCACAGCTATTGCCCCCTGCAGGCCTTTTCAAGCTCACGCCCATCAGCGTGTTGGTGCTCGGTGCCTCCATGGCCACCGCGCAGACTGAGCATGCCGATACAGCCGACAGAAGCGAAGAAGTGATCGTACTGTCATCGCCCCTGCGAACCGGAACCGATGAGATTGTGCTAGGCACGACGGTGCTCGACCGCAGTGCGCTGCTCCGTGAAATGAATGGCACAATCGGGGAAACGCTCGCAAACCAGCCTGGCGTCAGCTCAACCTTTTTTGGGCCTGGCGCGTCCCGGCCCATCATCCGCGGTCTTGGGGGCGACCGCATCAGGATTCTCAGCAATGACATTTCCTCCTTTGACGTATCGACCGCCAGCAACGACCACCTGGTGGCCGTCGAAATGGCCAACGCACAGCAGGTGGAAATCCTGCGCGGCGCTGCAACCCTGCGTTACGGCCAGAACGCCATTGGCGGCATAGTGAACGTATACGACGATCGCATTCCCCGCGAGCTGCCAGAGGATGGCTTTGATGCCGACGTAACGGCGGGCCTGTCCTCCGTTGACGAGGGTTACACCGTCGGGGGTTCTACCAACATCCAACTGGGCAGCAACCTGGTGCTGCACCTTGATGGCAACAGCCGCGACGCGGACGAGTATGAGATCGACGGTTTTGCCAGCGAGGAAGCGGAGGAAGAGGGTGAGCGCGGTAGCGTCGAAAACACCCAGACAGAGGCGACTTCCGGGACAGTAGGTCTGTCGTGGATCGGTGAGAAAGGCTACATCGGCTTTTCCGTGGCGAGGCAGGAAGGTGTCTACGGTATACCCGGCAGCAAGAAAAAGAAGAAGGAGGAGGAAGACGAGGACGAGTTGGTCAGCATTCTCGACGAGGATGACGAAGAGGAGGAAGAGGGTGGCGTTACCATCGACTTTGAGCAGACGCGTTATGACCTTGATGCCGAGTACAACTTCGCCAGCGGCCTGGTGAAGCTCGCCAAATTCCGTGTTGGTTACGCTGAGTATGAACATACGGAATTTGCGGGTGACGAGCCGGAAACAGAATTCAGTGACGATGAATGGGAGGCTCGCGCGGAGGCGTTTTTGAACGACTTCGATATGGGCGATGGCACGGTCACAGGCTCCTTCGGCCTGACGGCAGGGGATCGGGATTTCGAGGTAGATGGCGATGAAGCCTTCGTGCCGCGCAATGAGCAGTTCCGCTGGGGCGCATTCGGCCTCTTGCACTACCATCTGGGGGGCTTTATCGGCGAGGCCAGCCTGCGCTTTGACAGCCAGGAAAATAAGACGAGTGATCTAAGCTTTGCCGGCGGTGACTTCGATGAAACGCAGGAAACGTTCTCCGCTGCCCTGACGGGAATCTATGAGTTATCAGAAGGCACCAGTGTTGGTATCAACCTGGCCCGCTCGGAGCGAGCGCCGACGGCAGAGGAGTTGTTCTCCAACGGTTTCCATCCGGCCACCAATACCGTAGAAATCGGTGATGTAAACCTTGATACCGAAGTGGCGTACTCTGCAGAACTGTCATTCAAAAGGAATATGGGCGCGTTCAGCTTTGGCGCCAATGTGTACTATGTTGACTACAGCGATTTCATCTTCCTGAGCCCGACGGGAGATTTCTTCGAGGAAGGCGATCCTTTCCCCGCCGATGAGGGCATACCCGTGTTTGCCTACCAGCAAGCCGATGCTGAGTTCTACGGTTTCGAGGCGGAGGCCGACTATCTCGCGCTGGATTCCGAGAACTGGACCGTGTCCTTCGACGGCCAGCTGGACCTGGTCCGGGCGGAAACCACACAAGACACCACCTTTGGCGGTATAGACAACGTGCGTGACGAGTTCACGCCACTGGGTACCGGGGCAACCACGGTGGCCGCGGGCGACTTGCCCTTTATCCCGCCCATGCGTTTCCTGGGCGGTGTCAATGCGTACTACAAGCCACTCAGCGCCAGCATGCGCCTCGAGCTGCAGTACGTGGACGACCAGGACCGCGTCGGTGAAGCGCCCGAGGGTAGCGAGGTCGATATCGCCGGGACTGTGCCGACGGATAGCTATACCTTCGTGAATGCCTACTTCACGGTAGATCCAACGGACTACATCACACTGTCACTGCGCGTACGCAATATGACAGACGAGTTTGCCCGATCGGCCACCTCGTTCCTGTCCCAGGCAGCCCCTCTGCCGGGACGCAACATTATGTTTGGCGTCAACGTTCGGTACTGATCGAACCCACGAGGCCCAGGTCTACATACTTGAAGCCCGCTCATGGAGCGGGCTTTTTTTCGCCGGCTATTTGCGCAGGCATCACGCTTTTCCGTGCTGCAGTCCGCACGGCAAAGCCAAATCCAGCGGCGCGCGTATATTACAAGACGACGAACACAGACAGGGCGCGACGACATGCTGAAACTTACCAAGATTTTCCTGATTGCCGCGGTGTGCCTGTGGGGCGCGATCGGTGCGCTGGGCAATGTGCTGGGCTGGCAGGGCACCCTGGGTGCCGTGGGTGCTGCCACCAGCATGGCCGGCTTTGTGGAAAATGACTGGCGTGCGACGTCAAACAGTCTGGTCATTCTTGCCGGCGCGTTATGTATTGTCGGTTTCAAGCTGGCGTCGGCGACACTGTGTGGCCTGGGTGCCTCTCAAATGTGGGCTGACAAAGGTGCCGACAGTGAACGATTTGCGGTGGCCAAGCAGCTCGCAGTCGCGGGCTGCGGGGTTGCCGTCTTCGGCCTGTTTTTCGGCTGGATCGTGCTGGGCGAACAGTGGTTTGAGATGTGGCGGTCGCCGGACCTGGCGTCGGCCGGTGAGTCAGCGTTTCGCTACGGCGGCTTTATCGGGATTATCGGGATATTCGTCGCGCTGCCGGAGGCGTAAGCCCC
>JAZBPS010000320.1:0-2242 GCA_036353375.1 Halieaceae bacterium
CCATCTGGCGTCTTTCTGTCATGGCTATATCCAGAAGGGCCTGGGTGAATATCCGATCAAAGACGTGGACCGCAACGCCATGTGGCTGTCCTGGAATGAAGTGGTGCAGGTCACCCTTATCGAGGGTGAGATGGACCAGACCAGCTACCAGCAAGGTCGTGACGCCTTCGGGACACAAATGGCGGCCAACGACGTGCAGGCCATGCAGTCAATGATTGCCGGTGACTGCGACCAGGGCGAGAACCAACTCTGGCGCTGGTGGTAATCGGGGACAGTTTACTTAATTCCTTCCTAATCAGGGGGCTAATCAGGGGGACAGTTTACTTAATTCCTTCCCTTTGCCTCGTAACATACGGGTCCTGCACTTTGGAATTAAGTAAACTGTCCCCGGATCGCCTAACATACGGGTCCTGCACTTTGGAATTAAGTAAGCTGTCCCCGGATCGCGGATCGCCATGAACCGGCTTGACCTGAGCGATACCGCCGGGCGCACCTTCCCGGCCATCCTGCGCCGCCAGGCACTGGCCAACGGCGACACGCCTTTCCTGCTCGACGACAACCAGTCAATCAGCTTTGCCGAGGCCGACGAGATCACCGACCGCCTCGCCGGAGGCCTGCGCGCGCTGGGCGTGAGGGCAGGCGAGCGGGTGGGCCTGTACCTGGGTAACTGCCCGGAGTTTGTGCTGCTGACCCTGGCGGCCAACAAGCTGGGCGCGATCTGGGTACCCATCAGTACTGACTACCGCGGCGAATGGTTGCGCGACACCCTGGAGCGTTCGCGCTGTCGGCTGCTGCTGGCAGATCCGGAGCGGGCGGCGCGGCTGGAGGAGCTGGATGACTTCAAGCAGTACGGCACGCCGATATGCCTGGGGGAGGGCAACGCGCCCGGCTGGCTGCGCTTCAAGGAGCTGCTGCGCAGTGTACCCATCGCAGCGGCGGTAGAGCAGGACTACGGTGATACCTGCGCCATCCTCTGGACCTCGGGCACTACCGGCAAGTCCAAGGGCGTCATGCAGAACTACAACGGCTGGATTCGCGCCATCGACCAGGGCGCGAGTCCGATGTTCGACTCCCGGGAGGGCGACATCATTTATTGCGCCCTGCCGCTGTTCAACACCGGCGCCTGGATCACCTCGGTGTACCGGGCGCTGCTGGAAGGTATCCCCTGCGTGATCGAGCCGCGCTTCTCGGTCACGGAGTTCTGGGGCCGGATTGCCAAATTCCAGGCCACCCAGACCTTCCTGATTGGCGCCATGAGCGTGTTCCTGTGGAAACAGCCGGAGCGCGAGGATGATGCGGCAACGACCCTCAGCAAGGCGATGATCGTGCCCTTCCCGCCGGAGCTGCGGGCACCCTTCGAGCAGCGCTTTGGACTGGAGATACTCACCGCCGGGCTTGGCATGAGCGAGTGTCAGCTCATCGCCAACCAGCTATCTGCGACCGTGGAACTGCCGCCGCACTCGCTGGGTTATCCGCCGCCGGACATCGACTTGAAGCTCTGCGATGACGAGGGCAGGGAGGTAGACGACGGTGAGGCGGGCGAGATGTGGATCAAGCCGCTGGCCCCGCACGTCCTGTTCAATGGCTATTTTGAAAATCCCGAGGCCACCACCGCGGCCTATCGCGGCGAGTATTTCCTGACCGGTGACATGGCGCGCCGGGATCCCGACACCGGTGCCCTGTATTTCGTCGATCGCAAGAAAGACGTGGTGCGCTTCGCCGGACGCAACATCTCCAGCCTGGAGGTAGAGAGCGTGGTGCGCAATCACCCGCTGGTGCGCGACGTGGCCGCCTACGGCATTCCCTCGGCAGAGGTGGAGAGCGAGGACGAGCTCAAGCTCGACGTGGTGCTGGTACCCGGAGAACAGTTGGACGCCGAGCACCTGTGCAGTTTTATCGCCGAGAATGCCCCGCATTATTTTGTGCCGCGTTACCTGGAGTACGTCACCACGCTGCCTTACACGCCTACCAACAAGGTCCAGAAGTACCGGTTGCGCGAGCGCGGCGTGACCGAGCATACCTGGGACCGCCAGGCGGCTGGCTACGAGGTCAAGCGCTAGGCCCCTATGCAGGCGCTGATCGCTATCCTGGTCGCCTTGCTGCTGGCCGCAGGCATGGCGATCGCCGGCGGCAGCGGCGGTTTGCAGATCGGCAACCTGTCCCTGTTTGCGATCTGTGGACTGCTGGCGTTTGCCATCCAGTGGCTGGCCTTCATCCCCGCCTTCGTCCTGCAAACCGAGCG
>JAZBPS010000321.1:0-3654 GCA_036353375.1 Halieaceae bacterium
CCACCTGCCGGCCCAGCAGGCCGGTGCGGTGTACAGGCAGTTCCTCGCACAGCTACGCCAGCTGACTCACGCTGCGGGCGTCTCTCTCTATATCGACGGCGGCAACAGCACGGAACGCGCACTGCTGCTGCACAGCGGCGGCACTGAGGCGGTGCCCGAGTTCGAGTCCCTGGAGCGGGCCCACGCCACTACCTACGCCCTGCTGGGTCCCGGCGGCGGCGACGGCGCCTCCACCCTGCAGGTCTATTCCAGCGAAGCCGACGACAGCTGCCTGCTACGCATCGGCATCTGGCTGGAGGCCGACCAACAGGCCATCAACACCGAGCGCCGACACCAGGCGCCAAAAGAACCCGCCGCCGATCGCGCCATCTGGATCGGGCTGCGCTACGACGCCGGCCACGTGCCGGAGGACATTGCCGGCCTGACACCCCCGGGCCCAAACGCTCCGGTCAGCGCCAGCGAATGGCTGGCCCATAGCCTGCTGACCAGCGCCAACATGGTCTGGGAGGCCAACCAGCTGAGCCAGCTGCTGCGCGACCCGACCAGTCACCTGCCCGGCCGCGCCGAGTTCCAGGCTCACCTGCGCGATGCCATGGAGGCGGCGCGCAACAGCCACCCCGTGGGGTTGCTGCTCATCAACCCTGACGACTTCGACCTGGTAAACCGCCGCCTGGACCGCGACAGCGGCGATACCGCACTGGCGGAAATTGCCACCCGCATCTGCGACAGCCTGCGCCACTCCGACGAGGTATTCCGCTATGGCGGCGCAGTGTTCGCCGTGCAGATGCCTGGCGCCGGCCTGGAGGAGACCCGGGAAGTCGCTGAAAAACTGTTGGATGCAGTCACCGGCGCCTACCTCGACGGTGCCATGCGCCTGACCTTCAGCATCGGCATCGGGCTCTATAGTCCGGGTGATGAGGAAGATGCCGATCTGGACGACCTGGGCCTGGTGCGCCGTGCCGACGCCAGCCTCAACGCCGCGAAAGGAAAAGGCGGCGACTGCGTCATGGTCTGGCAGGCCGGCGACGAAAGCCTCGAAGTGCTGGGCCGCGACCGGCTCAGCGGCATCTTTACCGCCGACGCCGAGAAGGACTACCGCAACATGCTGGTGCTGTGGGACACCATCGCCATGGTGTCTTCGGCCTCCGATGAAGAACGCATCGCCGCCGGCTTTGTCGAGCGCATTCAACTGGCCATGCGCGGCGCCTGGGTGGCCCTGTACACGCGACGCGAGGGAGGCGACGAGGTTCTGCTGGCCGAAAGCGGCCGCTCCAGCGCCGGCCCGGATGGCGAGGCGCCGGAAGAAGTCAGCAAACTGATGGAACGCGCCCGCAGCGTGCAGCGGGCAGAGCGCCTGCAGCGCCCGCCGCGGCCTTCTGACGAGGCCGGCGCCGGCGACCGGCTCGGCTATGCCATTCCCTTGCTGGCGGATGGGCGGGTGATGGCCTGCCTCTATATTGAAGGGCCGGAATCGGAGCTGATCGTCGACTCCTCTGACCTTGTGTTTCTCAACGGTCTCGCCGGCCAGGTGGCCCTGGCGCTGGACCGCGCCGACCTCGCCGCCCGCTGGCAGGCAGAGAAAGAACACGAGAGCCGGCGGTTGCGCAGCGAGGTACACGGCCTGCGGCAGGCGGTACAGAGCGCACGACTGGTTTATACCTCCCGGCAAATGGACGCCCTGCTCGAAACCGCCCGCGCCGCGGCGCCTACCGATGTGACGGTGCTGATCAACGGTGAGAGCGGCACCGGCAAGGAGATGCTGGCGCGCTCCGTGCACGAGCTCAGCACCCGCAAGGGTAAACCCTTTGTCACCGTCGACTGCGGCGCCATCGCCGCCAACCTGATGGAGGCCGAGCTGTTCGGCCACAGCAAGGGCGCCTACACCGGGGCTGACAAGGCCTCCCTCGGGCGCATCGTGCAGGCCGACGGCGGCACCCTGTTTCTCGACGAGATCGGCGAAGTGCCGCTGGATGTGCAGGCCAAGCTGCTGCGTTTCGTACAGGAGAAGGAAATTCACCCGGTCGGCGCCGCGACGTCCCGCAAAGTGGATGTGCGGATCATCGCCGCCACCAACCGCGATCTCGCCCGCGAGGCGGCTGCCGGCCGCTTCCGCGAGGACCTCTACTACCGGCTCAACGTGGTGACCCTCACCGCGCCGCCATTGCGCGAGCGCCCCGACGATATCCTGCCGTTGGCCGGCCATTTCCTGGAGAAGTTCGCGCTGCAGTATGAAAAAGGGCCGCGCCGCTTCAGCCAGGCCGCGGAACGCCTGTTGCAGTCCTACAGCTGGCCAGGCAACGTGCGCGAACTGCAAAATGGCATCCTGCGCGCTGTCGTGCTGTCTGCGGACGAGGTGATCGATGCATCGCAGCTGGTCTTCGAAGAGCCCAACGAACCAGCCGCTACGCCAGCGCCAGAGCCCGCCATGCGTGAGGCGCAAGTAAGTGCCAACTCAAATGAACAGCCCGCGGCAGAATCCGCTACAGGGGACGAACCCTGGGGGCTACTGGCCGGGGAGCTGGAGAAGCAGGTAGACGCCGCTCTGCAGGGCGATGCCAGCGCCACCGCACCGCTGGGCCGCTGGCTCAGCGAGGACCTGGTACTGAAAGTCGATGAAATCGCCCGCGGCACCGCCCGCCGCGGGGCTCGGCGGCTGGGAGTCGCTGAAACCACCTACCGGCGCCAGCTGGAAAAGGCCCGGCGGCTCGAGGCCCAGGGGCTGCTGGTGCGTTCCGACGCCTGGTCGCGCCTGCAGCCCACCATCGACCTGTTGGCAGACTCGCTGGCCGAGGACAACCAGACCAACGTGATCGAGGAGGCCCGCGCCCAACTGCTGGAGGCGGTGGTGGCCAGGGTCGGCGAAGACGCCTCCCGCGGCTCTGCCTTGATGGGCATCACGGTTCCCACCTATCGGCGCTGGACGGAGCAAGCGCGCTAAATTTCGGCGTATTTCAACTGAAATACACCGCTATTTCAGATTTTCCACCGCTATTTCGAACTATTCCCAACATGAAACGGTAATTTTTCCGGCTTACCGACCATCTCTGCGCCACTTTTTCCTGCGCCGGCGCGCAAAAACTGCCAACCAGTTAACGCTTTTTCACACCCAATCGACCCTGACCCGGGGTTGGCACGCTGCTTGCGACATCAGCTCTCACACGCCCAATTCGGCGCCTCGGAAACGCGCCAGGGTCGGGTACCCAACATCGGGACAGGCGGACAATGACAAGAACAAGCACCACACACATGGATGCGAAGCGGCTACTGCAAGGCCTGGCACTGTGCCTGGCCCTGGGTTGGGCGCTGGCAGCCGGCGCCAACCAGGCAGCTCTCAAACCGAGAACGGCGCTGTTTGATCACCTGACGGTCGAGCAGGGATTGAGCCAGTCGGTTGTACATACCATTGTCCAGGACGTGCAGGGCTATATCTGGCTAGGCACCCAGGAAGGCCTCAACCGCTGGGACGGCAACGACCTGCGCCTGTACGAACACGTTTACAACGACCCCTCTACCCTGTCTGACAACTACATCTGGTCGATCATGGTAGCGGACGACGGCACCCTCTGGCTGGGCACCGACGCCGGCGGCCTCAACCGCTACAACCGCCAGGACGACAGCTTCACCCACTTCCGTCACGATGAGAACGACGCCAGC
>JAZBPS010000322.1:0-2966 GCA_036353375.1 Halieaceae bacterium
CCAGCGCCGCCCAGTCTGCCAGGGGTCGCCGGGCCTTGAGACCCGCCAGTGCGTAGTCAAACGGTTCTGGCAGCGCAACCTCCCGGCCCCAGCGCAGGCCTGGTTGCCAGCCCAGCTGTTGCAGGAAGCGGGCGCCGGACGCCAGGGCGTCCCGGGGGCTCTCCCAGAGGTCGATACGCGTGTCGCCGTCGCCATCCACCGCCGCCCGGGCGTAAGTGGAGGGCATGAACTGGGTATGTCCCATGGCGCCGGCCCAGGAGCCCCGCATGCGTGCGGGCTCCAGGCCATCGCGTTCCACCAGCGTCAGCGCTGTCAGCAGTTCGTCGGTAAAAAACGCGCTGCGGCGCGTGTCACAGGCCAGTGTGGCCAGAGCATCCAGTGTGGGTACCTTGCCCAGGTAGCTGCCGAAATTGGTTTCAAGGCCCCAGAACGCGACCAGGTACTGCCCGGGTATGCCATACCGTGCAGTGAGCCGGTCCAGGAACTCGCGGTTCTCCCGATAGAGTTGTCGGCCCCGGCTGACCCGGTCTGCGGTAACCCGGGCGGAAAGATAGCGCTCGAAGGTCTGGACGAATTCGGGCTGCTGGCGGTCCAGCTCCACCACGCGACGCTGTTCTGTTAACGCGGGAATAATCTCCTCGGTGACACGGCTGCCCAGGCCCCGCTCCCGCGCCTTGCCCTGCAACTCGAGCAGGCAGCTGCCGAAGTCAGCCCGGGCCGGCGTGCCGGCAAGGACCAGCAGCGCGCTCGCGATGGCGATTCGCCAGTACATCAGGCCGGCAGGTTTTGCTCGATGGCGTCCAGGAAGCCCTGCATGTCTACAACGGTCTCCTTTTCAGGGTCCGTGGTCTTGCCTTTGATGTCGCCGGTGATGATGCCCTGGTCTACCGTATCAATCAGCGCGGTCTTGAGGCTGGCCGAGTAGGCCAGCAGGGCATCGTTGTTCTCCCGGGTCGCGAGGGTCTCCAGGGCGTTCGCCAGTGCAAAAATCAGGGCTGACGAGTTGAATATCGCGACCTTGCCATTGCTCTCGTGGTACTTGAGATACAGGTCATGGGCGGTGCCGTGGGGCGCCTCGTACAGCATGGTACCGTCCTTGCTCTCGATGATGGAACTGGCCGTGGCAAGGCTGCCGCCCAGTGCTGCGGCGATATCAGAAAAAATGTCGCCGTCCAGGTTCTGGGCCGGATACAACGCATTGCGGGGCGGGTCAGCGATCATCTTCTTCAACTGGCTGGAAGGACGCATGATCATGAAAGAGGGAGGCTCCACGTTATCCGCAACCAGGGCGTTGCGCACCTCGTTGATGACCGTGGAGAACACGTCGTCATAGGGGATGTACTCCCGCTTCAGGCCGAAATAGACCTCCTTGTCCTTGAGCGAGGCGTCCCGGAACACCTGCAGGACCCAGTCGCGAATGGCGGTGCGGTCATTGGACATGAACAGGATAGGGTCCCGCGCCTTCACATCCCGGGCCACCTGTTCCTCGCCGTCCACGATCAGTTTGACGATGCCGTCTTCAGGCGCGGGTGTGTTGTAGCTGCCGTACTGGTCGCCGCCGCCGGCGCTCATGCGTGAGATAGACACGTGGAACTTGCGATCCGGTATGCCGAATTCCCGCAGAGTTTCCACCAGCTTCACCATGCGTCGACCGGTATTGTTGTCCGGTATGCCCCACAGCGCACGCTCCGGTGGATTAGCGATGATGCGGGCGGCCTGCGCGTCTATCAGTTCGTAGTGGTAAGACAAGCCCGCCGCGTCATAGGCCGCCTTGAACTCATTCCGATAGATGCGTTCTATCGCCTCTTTCATGACCCCGTCGTAGCCCGGGATCACGGTATCTTTCAGGCCCAGGTAGACGTCCCGGCTTTCATCCAGGCCGCGCTGGAAAAAGCGGCGCGCCCAGGCCTCGACGTCACTGTAGTCATTGGTGACCAGCATGAAAGGGTCGCCCCGGTTGAGCCGGCGGCGGTGCAGTTCCTGCGGCTCGCCGCTGGCACCCACGAATACCAGCCTGGCAATACCCGTACTTTTGTTCAGCGCGCTGTAGCTGTCCTTGATCCCGCCGTTGTCCATGGTGTCGACAACAATGTCGCGACCGATCCACTGGGGAGGCGGGTTCTTGATATTGCGAAACTGGATGTCCTCGCGGGTGATATTGCCGCCAATGCCCTTGCGGATGGCCCCGTTGGGTGACTTGGTGGCCAGTTTGTCCAGCTTTGCCTCGTCGATGTCGGGGTAGGTTTGCAGCAGGTCATTGAGCTGGTCGCGATTCACGGTCATGCCCGCATTCTTGATGCCAACGCCGTATTGCTTCAGCGCTTCAATGGCCTCGTTGACCACCGCGCCATTGGTGACCAGCCGCTGCTCGGCGGACAGGTCGATTTCCACCAGCGGAATGTCCAGCCGCTTTGCCACGAACATCTCGAGAATGCGCTCAAAGGCCACCTGCGCCATCTCATCGCCGTGCAGCACCACCAGCGGCGCATCAACCTTGATCTTGTCACCCATACCGTCTGCTTCCCCCGAAGCCGTGGTTACCCGAAAAGCGGGATTATACCGTCAATTGGGACGAGGCTTTGTGACAAAGCGCTTTTTCTGCCGGGAGTTGCATACAGGATAGCGTTGGCGTAACGGAGCTCCTGGCCCGCAGGTGCGGTATCCCTTTCTGCTCCCAGCACGCGCCGTAAGTGCGTCTGTGTAGACTCGACCTTGCCGCAGACGATGTAGGGAACAAGCACGGGTACTACACTCGCTCCAGCGGACCAAGGTCCGGTTTCCGCTTCGTAGGCAAGAAGATATTCCCTTGCACCATCGCAGGACGCGGGTTGCAGTGGTGTTTTTCTGGACCGTCGCCGGCCATGGACGGCCGGCGTCGAGCGAGACATGGACGTCATGCTTTTAGCGAGTCCGAGAATACGTTACTCCAGTCCGCTCCCGTGCTACGCAGCGATTATTCTCCAAAC
>JAZBPS010000323.1:0-5506 GCA_036353375.1 Halieaceae bacterium
CCCTGTTTGTCGACGAGGGTGATGCGCCCGGGGCACTGGCCGCCGCGGCGGAAAGCCTAAGCAGTGTGTACCGCACGCATACCGCGCTGCACTTCACACTGGAGCCGCAAAACGCCCTGGTGCACTACAAGGAGGGCCGCTTCCACGTGCACGCGGGCAACCAGTGGCAGTCGCTGATCATGCCTGTGCTGGCCGAGTCACTGGGTGTGGACGCGTCTGATATCCATATGCACACCTACTACCTGGGTGGCGGTTTCGGCCGGCGCCTGTTTGGCGACCAGATCATTCCCGCGGCGCACGCGGCGCGCAAAATGGGCAAGCCGGTCAAGCTGGTCTTGACCCGGCCTGCTGACAGCCAGTTCGACTGCGTACGTTCGCCGTCGGTGGCGCAACTGGACGCGGCTTTCGATAGCGAGGGCAGGCTCACGGGCATTGAGCACGCCGCGGCGGCGGGCTGGCCTACCCTGGGCATGGCACCGGGATTTCTGGGCGAAGGCGTCGACGGCAAGGGCAAGTTTGACGGTTTCTCCATCAACGGTGCCGATCACTGGTATTCCCTGGAGAACCACCGGGTCCGCGCCATTAACAACAGCCTGGCCCAGGATACCTTCCTGCCGGGCTGGCTGCGCGCGGTGGGCCCTGGCTGGATCAGCTGGGGCGTCGAGTGTTTTATGGACGAGATCGCCGAGAAGCTGGGTATGGACCCGATTGCGTTCAGGCTGAGCCTGCTGGATGCCAGGGGTCGCCAGGCCGGTTCTGCGCCCATGCAGGTGGGCGGCGCCAGCCGCCTGGCCACGGTGCTGCGCGATGTGCGCGACCGCTCGCCCTGGGGGCAGTCCCTGCCCGAGGGCGAGGGACTGGGTGTGGCAGTGGCCCACGGCCAGGAGCGGGCGATGCCCACCTGGTCAGCCTGTGTAGCCCACGTGGCGGTGGACGGCGACAAGGTTACGGTGAAGAAACTCTGGCAGACGCTGGATTGCGGCACCACAGTGCATCCGGACGGGGCACTGGCCCAGGCCCAGGGCGCCACCCTGTGGGGCCTGAGCCTTGCGCTGCACGAGGGTGCCACCATCGAAAATGGCCTGGTGAAGGAGCGCAACCTCGACAGTTACACGCCCCTGCGTATGGCGGATGTACCGGACCTTGATATCAAGTTCATCGACAGTACCGAGCACCCCATGGGTCTGGGTGAGCCGCCGTTGATTGCGGTGGCGCCGGCCATTGGCAACGCTGTGTACGCGGCTACCGGCAAGCGCGTGAGGGACCTGCCGATACGGCTTTAAGCGACGCCGGGTTTTGGTCTAGCGTGTTGCATCGGTGCTGTCGATGTCGGCGAGAAACGCATCGATAGCCGCCACCGCGACAGGCTCGTCCAGCATGGGCGCGTGACCGCGCCGGGGCACTTGCACCAGCTTCATGGCAGGTGCAATCGCCTGCATTTTCTCGACGCAGGACATCGCCAGCAGGTCGGACAGTTCGCCGCGCACCAGCAGCAGCGGGCAGCGTGCCATGCCCTGGAACAGCGGCCACAGATCCGGTGGCACGGCGTTTTCCTCGGCGCTTTCTATCGGTTGGGCAATCTTTGGATCGTGGGCGAGCACCGGGCGGCCTTCTTCTTCACGATACAGGCCACGGGTGAAGCGTTGCCAATCACTGTCTGTGTAGTCAGGGAAGGCAATGCCGTTGATCTCGCGGGTCTGGGCCACGGCGTCGTCCCAGGTCTGGATTTCTCGCTGCTTGCCGAGGTAACCCTTGATACGCTCCAGTCCGGCCGGGTCGAGTTCGGGCCCGACATCGTTGAGCACGATGCCGCTAAAGCGATGGGGCTGCATGTTGGCCATTATCATGGCCATCAGGCCACCCATGGACGTGCCGATGGCGACGACCTGTGGCAGCGACAGTGTGTCCAGCAAGGTAAACATGTCGCCGACATAGGTGGCGGGGGTGTAGCGGGCAGGTTCCGGGTCGTAGTCCGAGCGCCCGCGGCCGCGCTGATCCACGCTGATAACGCGGCGGGTGGCGGCAAGGTGGTCTGCAAGCCAGGCGAAGTCGGCAGAATTGCGCGTCAGGCCATGCATGCACAGCACCGGCGTGAGTGTACTGTCGGCAGGCCCTGGATAGTCCCGCGCGTACAGGGTCAGGCCGTCGGCGCATTCATACCAGACGTCTTCAAACGGTTGTGTCAGGGCGTCAGCCATTGGCGCTGTCTCCGTACTGCTTGCGCAGTTCGCGTTTGAGTATCTTGCCATTGGGATTGCGGGGCAACTCGGTCACAGCAATGCAGCCAGCCAGGCGCTGTTGCTTGCCCAGTCGCTGGTTGGCCCAGTCCAGCAGGGCATCCATTGAGAGCCGTTCATCCCTGGGTACCACCAGGGCCAGGGGTGTTTCACCCCAGCGTTCGCTGGGTACGCCGATGACAGCCACGTCCTCGATGCTCTCGTGGGTGACGAGGACTGCCTCGATATCCTGCGGATAGATATTCTGACCCCCGCTGAGGATCATGTCCTTCTTGCGATCGACGATATACAGGAAGCCCTGCTCGTCGAGGTAGCCGATGTCGCCGGAGCGCAGCCACACCGCGCCCTGCGGATCAACCCAGCGCGCCTCGGCATTGGCATCGTCGCGCTGCCAGTAACCGGGCATGGTGATGCGGCCGCGAGAGACGATCTCGCCGGTCTCGCCGCGGGGCAGGGCGGTGTCGTCCTCGCCAACGATGCGGATGTCGGTGCCGATCAGCGGTTTGCCCACGGATGCCCAGCGACCCTCAGCATCCTCCGGGTCCAGGGTGGTGATTATGCCCTCGGTGAGTCCGTACAGTTCAATGATGCCGCAGGGGAAGACGTCAAAGATGTCGCGCTTCAGTCCCTGGTGCAGCGGTGACCCGCAACTCATCATGGCCTGCATGGAAGACAGGTCCCGGGGTTCGGCGCGCTGCGCGTCGATGACCCGCTGATACTGGATGGGTACCATAGCGGTATGGGTGATGCGGCTTTGCGCAACCCGGTCGAGAAATACAGCGGCGTCGAAACGGCGCTCCACCACCAGCGTGCCGCCGGCCAGCAGGGTGCACAGCATGGCCACCCAGGAGATGTTCGAGTACAGCCCGATGGTCAGCAGGGTGCGCGCGGCACTGTGGTAACGCAGGGCGATGGCAAGGTCGTAGGCCCAGTCCCTGCGGCCCGCATGGGTGTGCAGTATGCCCTTGGGCAAACCGGTGGTGCCGGAGCTGTAAATGATATTGAGCGGCGCGTCGTCGCTGAGATCTATCTCAGGCCGGTGCGTCGGTTGTCCCGCCGCTATCTCCGCCATGCCCGTCCAGCCCGCCGCGGGCAGGTCGCTCAAGCAGGTTACATCCGGCAGACGCTCGCGCAGCGCGTCGAAGCGACCGGTGAAGCACGCGCTGACAATCAACACCTTGATGCCGGCGTCGCCCAGCATCGCCACAATGGCGTCATCGGATACGGACGTATTCAGGGGAACCGAAGCGGCACCCGCAGCGAGGGTGCCGAACAGCGCTGTGAGCATGGGGTAACCGTTCTCCATGAAAACGCCCACCCTGTCCCCTGGTTGCACCCCGATACTGTGCAGGCCATGGGCAAAGCGGTGATTGTCTTCGCAGAACCGGGCCCAGGACCAGCGCTCGTTGTCGCATACCACTGCATCGCGATCAGCGCGCCAGTGGCCGTGCAGGGCCATAATTTCGGGCAGCAGAGGGGCCCGCGAGGGAAATGCACTCACACTTTCGCTCCTGGAAAACGCGCCGCCATGCCCCGCAGGGCCTGGCGGACAGAAACTGGAAGGGGCTGTCAGCCGTCAGCCGGCCAGGCTGGCGCCTGCAGCCCCCTTGTGTCCTGGCGCCAGTCGCCTAGTAGCGATAGTTCAGGGACACGCTGTAGGTACGCGGGTCGCCGTAGTACGCCGTCTGGATATTGCCGACGCTGCGGAACTCCTGGCCCTCGGTGCGGTACAGCTCATCCGTGGCGTTGCGCACACCGGCGGTGACGTTCCAGTGCGTATCGGCGCTGGTCCAGGCGGCAAAGGCGTTTACCAGCCAATAGCTGTCTTCGGTCAGCGCTGCCACATTTTCCACACTGAGGAACATGTCGTCGCGGTAGCTGGCGTCGGCGCCTATGCGCACGGTGGAGCCACCGGGCAGTGCGAAGTTATAGGCAGCAGCCAGGCGGCCGGTCCACTCCGGGGTGAACGCGGGGTCGTCCTGCACACCGTCAGAGCCGGTGAAGCCACCGTCGCCATACTCGGAGTCGAGGTAGCCGACCTGGGCTGCCAGTTCCAGACGCTCAGTGGCAAGCCAGGTGACCTCCAGTTCCACGCCACTGATATCCAGCTCCGCGGCGTTGAGCACGGGGAAGCGGAAGTCCACGCCGTCACCCACGGAGACGCGGGCCTGGAAGTCCTCGTAGCGGCTCTCGAACACCGCAAAGTTGGCACTCAGGCGACCGTCCAGCATGACGGCCTTGGCGCCCAGTTCCAGTGACCACACGGTCTCCGGGTCGAAGGTCGACACGTCGTCGGCGCTGTTGGCGCGGCCGTTGAAACCACCGCTCTTGAAGCCACGGGCCAGGCGGCCGTAGAGGTTGAGGTTTTCGCTGGGGGTGTAGCCCACGGTGAAGGTCGGCGTCCACGCATCCCAGTCGTCGTCATCCTCGAATGCAAAGGCCGGATCGGCGTTGCCGAGGATGTCACTGAAGGTGCTGGTGCTGCGCGCGTACTCCTTCTCTTCATAGGTATAGCGAATGCCGAGGCCAGCCGTCCAGCGGTCAGTGATGTCCCAGTCGACCTGGCCGAATACCGCGTAACTTTTGGTTTGCAGGTCGTCTTCAATGGTGCGCAGGAAGCTCACGGGGAAGCCGGTAAACAGCAGGAAGTCATCCGCATAGGCCTCCTGGTAGGAGGGTACGCTTTCCTCGAGGTAGTAAGCGCCCAGCACCCAGTTGAGGTTGCTGCCATTGTTGCCCAGCAGCTGCAGTTCCTGGCTGAACTGGTCCTGGTCGATACCGACAAACACGTCGCCCAGTTCCAGGGTGGTGGCATCGATATCGATGAACAGCTGGGACTCCAGGTCGCGGTAGGCGGTGATGGATTTCAGGGTCAGCGTATCGCTCAGGTCGTAGGCCATGGTGAGGTTGACGCCCCAGTGGTCGGTTTCCTGTCCGTCCCGGTCACCCAGGCTGGTGCTGGTCTCGAAATCCCATTCGTCATTGGAGGGGACAAAGCGCGGTACAGCCGAACCGTCGGCCAGGTCAATGCTCACCAGGGGCGCTTCTGCGCGACCCAGGGTAAGGGCGACGTCTTCCTGGGTGTAATCGGCAGAAAACACCGCCTCAAAACGGTCGTTGGGCCGCCACACGGACTTCAGGCGCATCACCGTTGTGTTCTCGTCGTTGTATTCCTCGCCGTCCAGCGGGTCCTCGACAAAGCCGTCGCGCTCGTCGTGCAGGACACTGAAGCTGGCGGACAGGGTGTCCGTCAGGGGGCCGGCCACGTA
>JAZBPS010000441.1:0-1584 GCA_036353375.1 Halieaceae bacterium
GCGTTAGTACATTAGTACATTAGTAAGTGCGTGAAACCTGTAGCCCATTTACGATGTAAATGAGGCCGCTCCCAGCGCCCCGACACATCCCAAAACCACGACCAAGCCAAAACCGCTCGACAAATCCAGGCCTCACTTGCAGCGCAAGTGGGCTCTTATGAGAAGGCATGTCAAGAGGTCCGTTTTGACGGACACCTTATTTGTCAGTTCCTCGTACGTCTTGCTCTTATCCGCACTCTTAGTGGATCCGCTTTTGATCCGGTGCATGCTAGTGTCCGTCATGGAGTGCTGCTATCTACGGCGCGTACTTATTTATGAGCTAAGCATTGCTCTGGTACCAGCCCACTTCCGCAGTCACCCGGACGGAACGTCGAAAAAACTTTAAAATAATGTGTCTATCAGATCTCCTCTAGATTCCCTCACAGAGCCCTTGCAAGCCCGCGAACTGCTCCTTCCTTGTTATGCCGCTTTCTTTGTCTTTTCCCGTGTATTGTGCTTATGAAACGGATCGTAGGTATCCTCTGATGCCCAAAGCTTGTGCATCAGCACTGCCAGTTTTCTTGCAGTGGCTACCACCGCACGGTGCTTGGCGTTCTTGCCGCCAACCGCAGCAAGTTTCAGCCCGAACTCTTTCAAATCACACTCAGGACCGAACGGACCAAGTATGTATTGAGCAGAGCCTACCAGCAAGCTCCTCAGATATGTGTCCCCAGCCTTGGTTATCCCTAACTGCTTATCACTCTGCCCCGACTGGTCTCGTTTGGGCACAAGCCCCAGAAGCGGCCCTACATCCCGACTCTTTTTAAAACGAGAGTGTTCCTCGAGCGTCAGGATGAAAGCCAGGGAGGTAACCGGTCCAACACCACTAATTGCACGCAATCGTTCGGTTTCCGGATACTTTTGGCGACAGAGCTTCGCGATGAGTTTGTCATAGTGGCGTATCCGTGTCGTCAACTCTTCGATACTTTTCATTAACGGTTCCAGTGCTGGCTCAAGTTCTTTGGGCATTTGCTCGCGAAGACGCAGGTGAAAGCTCTCTGTGCTGCATGGCGAGATCCGCTCTCCAAAAGTCTTGACCACGCCTCTGGCATGGGAGATAAGCATCTTGCGTGTTTTGACCAACATGTCACGAGCCTTGATGACCGCTAGATCGCTTTGGGCTTGCTGACCGCGGTGATGGATCGGATAGAGCAATTGCGGATCGAACCTGGCAATACGAGCGAGCATCTCCGCATCCCGGTCATCACACTTCTCGTCGCTGTCCCAGATTACACGAAGCTTGCGAGGATTACCAACAAGCACCTCGTGTCCAAGCTCCTCGAGCAAACGACTTATCCAGCCCGAACAGGTGCCAGCTTCAAGTGCTATCAGGCAGGGGTCTAGTTTGCCGAAATACTTCTTGAGTGCATCAGATGTGTTCGCAACCATGGTGCGTTTGGTCACATGACCCTCTGTGTCCAAAATGCAAATATTGTGTTTCTTGTCTCCCATATCGATTCCAATTGTGATACGCTCTTTCATGACCGGTCTCCTTGTGTTATTGCACCACTGAGTGCGTTATTAATATTATTGAGCGTGGTTATA
>JAZBPS010000478.1:0-1063 GCA_036353375.1 Halieaceae bacterium
CAAAGCGGTCGCCATGACCTTGCAAAAGCATCCCCTGCTCAACGCGGCCTATACCGAACAAGGCATTCAGTACAGCAGCAGCATCAATGTTTCGGTTGCCGTTGCGATGGAAGGCGGGGGCTTGATTACCCCTGTGCTCCAGGGCGCTGACCAAATGGATATTTATTCTCTGTCGCGCACTTGGAAGGATTTGGTGGCGCGATCGCGCACCAAGCAACTCCAGCCGGATGAATATTCCACGGGCACCTTTACCCTGTCGAACTTAGGGATGTTTGGCGTGGATAAATTTGATGCGATCTTGCCGCCGGGGCAGGGATCCATTCTCGCCATTGGCGGTGCTAAGCCTGCGGTAGTCGCAACCC
Source organism: Halieaceae bacterium (assembly GCA_036353375.1). GTDB lineage: Bacteria > Pseudomonadota > Gammaproteobacteria > Pseudomonadales > Halieaceae > JANQIO01. The sequence continues at coordinate 363 of JAZBPS010000478.1, forward strand.
CAGACGGCATGATGGGCGTCAAGCGTCAGATGCAGGTTAATATCACCTGCGACCACCGGATCATTTATGGGGCCGATGCCGCGGCCTTCCTCAAAGACTTGGCAGCCTTGATTGAAAACGAGCCTCAGTCACTCACGCTATAGTCCTGCTCAGAGGCGTCAATATTTTGAAGAAACAGGGATACGGGTTCGCTCGTGTCCCTGCTTTTGGGTTGGATACAGACTAGGTCTCAACGCTGGCTTACAGCGACGTTTTAGCGATCGCTTGATTCACAACTTCAAAAATTTGGTAACAGTGATTGTCTCGACGGAGCGGCAGCTCTTCATTCTGCACAATCACATCAACCCGGGCAGCGGGTTCCGCCATGGTAGGGGGATTAATGAGGACTTCTACCGTGGCCAATAGGTCAGGCTTAACGCCACCAGGCTTTTCCTTAGCGACAAGATATTCGTCGTTTTCGTAAATCAAGTTGAGATCGCACGAGGCTAGCGTATCGGCCACTCTCTGACGAATTTGCGCCAGAGAACTCGCTGCTCGAAATAGCTTAGTGTACCGTGCCATAGTTGCTAGGGAGGGAACGTAATGTGATCAGGACGAACTCAGTCAGTCTTTCTATATCATGGGCTAGCCATCCGGCAGATGGAAAACAGGCGCGACTCACGTTTGCTCTGACATCATCATTCTTCATGCTTACCTGACAA
>JAZBPS010000324.1:0-7939 GCA_036353375.1 Halieaceae bacterium
GCCATCAGCAGCGCACCGGTGAGCCCTGCGCCAATAGCTGCCTCGGCCAGCGCCACATCGGGCGCATCCAGGCGCATCCAGGCCAGTGCCAACAAAAGCCCGAAGGTCACAAAGAAAACAACCGCCGGGAACAGCGTCGGGGAATACAGCGCGCGCCAGGCTGTCAGCAGCAGCGCGATTGCGAGCAACAGGTCGGGCGCGGGTGGCAGCAGGCTCAGCGTTGCCATGGGGCAATACCTCTGCGCAGCGCGGCGCGGGCGATCACATGGGATACCGACGCGCTGGCCAGCAGCACCAGACACCAGATCAGAAACAGCTTCGCTGCCGCGGCGGCAGATCCCGCCTCCAGGGCCAGCCCCAGGAACAGAAAGCCAAGCCCCACATTGTCCGCCTTGGTCAGGGCGTGCAGACGGCTGTGCACGTCTGGAAAGCGCAGCAGTCCCACGGTACCGGCGAGGAAAAACACCGCGCCCAGTATCTGGCAGGCCAGCGCCACCCAGATCACGCGTCGCTATCCTGCGGGTGCCAGACCCTGCGTACGAAGGCGACGGCCGTGATCGCGGCCAGCAGGGCAAACACCAGCGCCACGTCCAGCAGGGCCGGCAGGTTGCGGGTATCCGCTTCAATTGCCAGCAGGGCCACCGCAGTGGTTCCGAACAGCTGCGTGCTGAGCATGCGGTCAGCGGCGGTAGGGCCGGCCAGAACGCGCCACAGTCCGGCCAGCAGGTTAGCCAGCAGGAACAGCGCCAGGGCGGTGTGAAGTGTATCCGTGCTCACGCCGGGAATACCTGCATGAGGCGTGCCTCCAGACCGGCGAGCGCAGTGTCGTGGTCGCCCGCCGCATCGATGACATGCACGAACAGCATATCGTCCTGCAGGTCGGCGCCAAGCGTTCCCGGTGTCAGCGAAATGGTATTGAGAAAAAGTACTCTGGGCAGGCCGGCCGGCAGTGAGGTTTTGTAACTGATCAGGGTGGGTGCGATCTGCAGACGCGGCGCCAGGGCGCGACGAGCCACGTCCACGGCGCCCAGCACGGAGTGCCAGGTGAAGTAGGCTAGCAAGCCGGGCACGGGGAGCGGTCGAAACGCCACGGGTGGCAGCAGTGCAAGGCTCAGCCAGGTTGCTAACAGCACCGCCGGGCCACCCAGCAACCAGCTATCAGGCTGGAAGCCGGTCAGTACGCCCCACAGCAGCGCATACACGGCGGCGCGCGTGGCGCCAGTGCGCAGCGGTGCAGGGCTTTTGGCAGAAGACACGGGACCTCGGAAGCGGTGGCATTCCCGTTTAGGATAGACCGCGCCGAGACGGCAGGTCAAAACGCCCGCGAACACATCCGACCGTTTGTTGTGGCACAAAATCAAACCGCCGGCCGGTGGTTCGCCGCATACCGGGGGCATTCCACGCGCCCCTGTTGCCACTGACCCCGCGACCACAAAATAATGGCGGGCACAGGCAGCGATAGACAGGAGCCCGGCATGAAATTCTGGCAAGCGATTACCTGGGCGGAGACCGAGCAGTTGCCGGAGATCGCCCGCTTTGCCGAGGCGCACGGTTTTCACGGCCTGATGGGCGGTGATCACGCGGTCTATCCGGAATCCGTGGCGCCCACCTACCCCTACTCGGAGGACGGACTGCCCCCCATGTCACCCGAGGATGAGTACCCGGAGCAACATGTCCTGTTTGCCGCACTCGCCGCTGTGACCACCACGCTAAAGTTTACAACCGGTGTCTACGTGCTGCCCGCAAGGAATCCGCACGAGGTGGCGAGGGCAACGGCGACGCTGGCCATTCTCTCCGGCGGGCGATTTATTCTCGGTGCGGGCGTTGGCTGGATGCGGGAGGAGTTTGATATCTACGGCGTCGACTTCACCCGGCGCGGCAAACGCACGGACGAAATGATAGACGTGCTCAGGGCGCTTTGGGGTGGCGGCATGGTGGAGTACCACGGCGAGCACTTCGACTTCCCCAGGGTACAGCTAAGTCCGGTGCCGGAGGTCCCGCCGCCCATCTATATCGGCGGCACCAGCGAAGCCGCCCTGCGCCGCGCGGCGCGCGTGGGAGACGGTTACATCGGCGCAGGCACCGCACCAGAAGACGTACCTGCGTTACTGGCGAGGCTGGGATCGCTGCGGCGGGAATACGACCGCGCCGACCAGCCCTTTGAGGCCATGCTGGGACTCACCGCCGAGCCCAGCCTGGCCCTGTACCAGCGCATGGCCGAGCAGGGTCTGGAAAGCACGGTGGCGCCGCCCTTCGCCTATGTTCTGGGCAAGCGCTCCAGCCTCGATGCCAAGAAGCGGGCGATGGAGGCCTTTGCCGAGGACATTATCCGGCACCTGTAATCCCGCGATCATTACAAGTGGCTCAGGTGGATTCTGCGGTTTCGTTCCGTGCAGCGACTCGTGTGGCTTCCAGTGACGCAGCGATATCCACCGCCAGGGTGCGCAGCAAACGACGCTGTGCCAGGGCCAGGGCGCTGTAACCGTCGCCGGCCAGCGGCTCCCGTTCGACAAACTGGTAGGACGCGAGTGTCTCGCCGTCGCGCACTATCCACCAATAGGCAACCAGCAGGGCATCACCATCGGCCGTGCCGTGAAGCTGCTCGATCTGCACGTTGAAGCGCGTATCCGCATCCGAGAAGCGCGCGGGCAGTATGTCCTCGGCCAGGGCGCGCGAGACCTCTGTGGTCAGGAGCATGCGCAGGGAGCGGGGCAATGGCTCGGCCCAGCGGTGGTTGCGGGCGGGCCTGACCTGGCCGTTGCCGGTTTCCAGCACCAGGCCCGGCTGGTCGATATAGGGGGCAACGTTCACTTCCCCCATGGCGAATGCGGTAGAGGGGGTGAGCGGGCGGGTCTCGGTGGGCCCCTCCGGTCGCAGCAGATAGTATTCATTCTGTATCGGCGTCCCGCTGCAGGCCGCGAGGCCGCAATACAACAACGCGAGCCAGAGTCGATGGGTTGTCACTGTCGGCTTGCCTCCGGTTGCGGATCGGGGGGTAGTTTTGATCCAAACACCGCCGCGTTGGGTTTGTCTGACAGGGTGCTGGTCAGGTCTTCGAGATTGGCCATGGTGCGGTTGAGCTGGCGCATGCTGGCGTTCAGGTTCTGATAGAGCTCGGAGTCCGGTGACAGGCCCTGCATGGTTTTGCGCATCTCAGCCATGGTGGCTTCAAGCTCTGCCGGCAGCGCTTTGGTGGCGTCTGTGCGCAGGATTGCATCCAGGGATTCCAGGGCACGCTCCAGCTGTTGCACGGCGGCGTTAGTGTTGGCGATCGTCTGCTCAATGGGTGCGCTGCTGACCTGCTCGAGGATGGCATTGATCTTGACCATGATCTGCTCAACGCCACTGCCGATTACCGGAATCACGGGGTAACCCTGCCATTCGCCCATTTCGGCCTTGCCGGCCTCCTCGGGATAGTAGTCAAAGCCGATGTACTTGGCCCCCGTCAGCAAGTTGCCGGTTTCCATGCTGGCGCGCAGACCAGAGGGTACGCCGGATGCAAAGATACGCCGCATCAGATCCACGGATTCAGGTGTGTCCGGCAAGGTGAAACGTCCGGGTTCGATGTAGAGCAATACCGGCACAGGCTGGCCTTCGCTGCCTATAGAACCATATCGCTCCAGGGTATCTGTGCGCTCTGCTATCAATTCCCGGATCAGTATGCGTTCCACCCGACCCATGCGGATACCACGGTACTCCACGGGGGCGCCTGGCAGCAGGCCCTTGATAGACTGGTTGAACCGGACGACCACATAGGCGCCGTGACGGAAGGGGTCTTCCAGTGTTTCTTCATAAGTGTCGTAAAGCTGGAATTCACTACCTGCCTCCACGGGCTGGCCCTCGGGAACGTCTGGCGGACGCCCGAAGGCGATGCCTCCCAGCAAAACGGTATCGAGAGAGCTGGTGCGAAGCTTGACGCCTTCGGCATCGGCAATCACGGAGACGCCGCTGGCATTCCAGAATCGCACGGCACTGTCTACCAGTTCGTGAAACGGCGCATCAATGAATATCTGGTAACGCATGCGCTCCTCTTCGACGTCAAAGTCGGCACTTTCCACGCGGCCCACGCGATACCCCTTGTATAGCACAGGGTCCCCGGTAGTCACCGAGGGTGAATTCTGGCTCAGCAGGCGCAGCCGCAAACCCGGCGCGTGCTCGGGTGTCAGCGGCGGCCGCGGCAACGCGACAAATTCGTCAGCGCCGGCTTTTTTCGCATTGCCTGGCTCTAGCTGTATGTAGGCGCCGGATAGCAGCGTATCCAGGCCCGACACGGCGCCGAGGCCAATGCGGGCGGTCACCACCCAGAAGCGGGTGTCCTCCCGCAACAGCGGCTTTGTGGCGATATCCATCTTGGCGCGCGCCAACACGCCCTGGTAGTCGTCGGTCAGCTCAACTTCGGTGATCAGCCCCACCTCGACATTGCGGTACTTGATTTTGGTTTTGCCGGCCTCCAGGCCCTCGGCAGTATCAAATGCAATGGTGATCTCCGGCCCTTCGGTTAGCCAGGTGTGCACGACCATATAGGCGCCCAGCGCGAGCGCCAGCACGGGAATAAACCAGACGGGATTGAGCGAGCGTCCCTCGCGGACCTCAGGCTGAGCTGTGTTCATTCGCGTTAATCGCCTCGTCCCAGATAAGCCTTGAATCGAATGTTTCGGCCGCCACCATGGTGACAATGACCACGCCAGCGAAGGAGAGTGCGGCGATGCCCGGCCGTATCACCAGCAGGCCGCCGAGGTTGACCAGGGCCACCAGTATAGCAACCACGAACACGTCAACCATGGACCATTTACCGATGAGTTCCGTGATGCGATACATCGCCGTGCGCTGTCTGGGTTCCAGCGGGGAATGCCGGCCCACCGTCCACACCAGATAGTACAGGGCGATTAATTTCCCCAGTGGGACGCACACGCTGGCAATGAAGATCACAGCGGCAATCGGCGCCGACCCAAGTTTGATCAGCAGAGTGACGCCGCCGAGGATGGTGCTGGCTTCGGTGCGCCCCAGTTGGTCTGTATACATGATCGGGAAAAGGTTGGCCGGGATATACAGCAGGGTCGCCGTTATCAAAAGGGCCAGCGTACGCTGCAGGCTATCGGTCTCCCGGAGGTGCACTGTCGTTCCGCAGCGTGGGCAGCGCTGCCGGTCTGCCTCTACCAGTAGCGTGCAGGTGTGGCAGCTGGCAAGGCCCATGTCCATGCCGGTTCCTGCTGTGGCGTCAGTCATTCTTGCGCGGCTCCAGGCTGCCTATTGCTGTCCATATCTGGTGCCGGTCCAGGACGCTGATGGCGAGGGTGAACAGCATGGCGAACGCAATATAGGACCAGAAGGAAAGACCCAGTGACACGGTAGCCATCTTCGCGATCTTTACCAGCGATACGATCACGCCGATGATAAAGACCTCCACCATCGCCCAGTTCTGCAAGCGGAACACCCAGCGCCCCAGGGGTACCAGCCAGGGCCGCCATGTCTGGCGCGCCAGTGGTAGGCCCAGTGCCAGCAGCATCACCAGCATAACCGCGGGGATAACAATGATGAAAGCGGCAACCAGCAGGGAGACGAGGGGCAATCCGTTTTGCCAGAGCGCCCGGGGCGTTTGTGGCAGGGACATGACGCTCTCGATACCCGCGGACGCAAACGAGAGAAACGGGAAGGCATTGGCCAGGGCCAACGCCACCAGCGCGGCGACGGAATAGGCCATGAGCCGTTGGGGTGCGTCCGGTCGGGGGTGGGTCAGGTAATGGCCGCAGCGTGGACAGGTGGCTTTTTGTCCGGGCATGACCTCGCCGATATCCACCAGCAGATCACAGGCGTGACACGCAATAACATCTTTCATGCGGCCATAATAGCCGAGGTCGCATTGATGGCCTACACAAGCCGTCAGGCCAGGGGCTGGACGCGGACGTGGCGCACCGTCGTCGTCGGGCCGTTACCAGAAGACCGCGAGCATAATGGCCGTCAGCATCACGACAGCGGCCGCCTGATAGCGAAAATCTGCGTACCACGCGGGGCGAGTTTGCTCTGGTGTGGCATCGCGGTGAGCAAACGTCAGGTCCTGCACTTGCTCCCGCGCCGGCGCCGGCCCCAGCAGCAGGCTGAAAGCAGCAAACAATGCGCTGGTTAGCACGAACAGAAGGCTGGACACGTACAGGAAGTGCAGCGAGAACAACTCCAGCTGGATCAATACAAACAGCACAGCGGCGATGACGTGCCCACTGATCAGCGCCGTCAATGCACCGCGTCCTGTACCCCGCGGCCAGAAAAAACCCAGCAGGAAGATCGCCACCACCGGCGATACGATGTAGGCGAACATAGACTGGATGTAAGAGAAAAGACCGGGAAAGTTCTGGATGGAGGGTGCCCACACGGCAGCCACCACCATGAAGCTCAGTGTGGCGATCGTGCCGTAGCGCCGACCTTCCTGCGGGCTCAGTTTGCTGCCGCGGGCAGGCTCCAGAAAATCCAGCACCAGCAGGGTCGATGCGGAATTCAGTGCCGAATCCACGCTGGACAGGATGGCTGAAACCAGACCTGCCAGCACCAGCCCTGTCAGGCCGACCGGAAGGTACTCCTGGATCAGGGTGGGAAAGACTTTGTCCGGTGATTCGATGTCTGGCAGCAGCGTCACGGCAAAGGCTCCGGGCAGCATCATGATAAACAGCGGCGTGAGCTTCAACAGACCCGCCAGCACTGCGCCGCGCCGCGCGTGGCTGATGTCCCGTGCACCCAGCACGCGCTGCACGATGTATTGATTAAGAATCCAGTAGTAGAAACCCAGCACGGGTACCCCAAGGATAAGGCCCGGCCAGGGCAGTACGTCGTCGCTGAGGGGTTTGACGATGGACAGGTGGTTCTCGGGTAGGGCCTGGGTTGCTGCCGTCCAGGAGTAATCGAACTGACCGAAGGTAATGAGCGCGATGGCGCTGGTGCCGACAATTAGAATGATCGCCTGCAGAACGTCGGTGTACACCACCGCAGCGAGGCCACCGGCGGCCGTATAGATACCGCCAATGATGGCCAGCGCGACAATAAATACAGAAAGGTTCAGGTCCGGCAGGAAGACCTGCGCCACCAGCGAGCCCGCGTAAAGCCCTGCCGCGGTGTCGACAATCACGGAGAGAAAGATAGTGATCGCAGAAAAGTACTTGCGCAGGTATACGTTGAATCGCTTTTCGAGAAACTCGGGGATGGTCGATATCCCGCTGCGCAGGAAGAAGGGGAAAAAGGTAAAAGCGCCAAACAGCAACAGCAGCCCGGCCATCCATTCGTAGGCCGACGGCGCCAGGCCCGTGCGGTATGCATCCCCCATGAGGCCCACCAGTGTGGAGCTGGAGATATTGGAGGCGAATAGCGAGAGTCCCACGGCGCCCCAGGCCAGACTGCGACCGGCCAGGAAAAGATCATCGCCGCTGTGTGTGCGACGGGCCACGGCGACCCCGATGGCGATGATTGCGATGAAGTAGATGACGATGATGCCGATATCGATGTTCGATATCTGGATGCTCAGCGCAGGGATCCTGTTTCTCCTCTGGTTGTGTATAGATCAGGCGTGGATGCAAACCGCCCGTGGCAGCGTGCCATGTCCGACGGATATTTATTTACGCACCATAGGCTAGGGGTAGAGAATCATGAAGTAAACTGTTGAGGTATCCAGTTCCGCGAGCGTTATCACATGCGTTATGCCTGCCCACGGTCTATCCCGGCCATGACCCTGGCGTTGTTGATGCTCAGCGCCAGCCACTCTGCCAGCGCCCAAAGCGCCCTGGTATTCCAGTCAGACTTTGGCCTGGAAGAACCCGCCGTGGCGTCCATGAAGGGCGTTGCCTACGGGGTTTCACCCGATCTGAAGATGTTCGACAACACCCATGAGATCCCCGTTTTTGATATCTGGGAAGCGGCCTACCGCCTGAATCAGGTCGCCCGCTATTGGCCCGCGGGC
>JAZBPS010000325.1:0-4490 GCA_036353375.1 Halieaceae bacterium
CCATACTGCTGTGGCTGGTGCGCACCTACAACCGCAACAAGGCGCTGGGAATGGGTCAGCACATGACCTGGGCCTTCGCCGCAGCGATCTGGCTGTACCTGGTGCTGGGCTTTATCCGTCCCATCTGCATGGGAAGCTGGAGCGAGGCGGTGCCCTTCGGCATCTTCCCGCACCTGGACTGGACCGCGGCGTTCTCACTGCGCTACGGCAACCTGTTCTACAACCCCTTCCACATGCTCTCCATTGTGTTCCTGTACGGCTCCACCCTGCTGTTCGCAATGCACGGCGCCACCGTGCTGGCCGTGAGTCGCTTTGGCGGCGACCGTGAGATCGACCAGATTGTCGACCGTGGCACCGCCTCAGAGCGCGCCGCACTGTTCTGGCGCTGGACGATGGGCTTCAACGCCTCTATGGAATCCATTCACCGGTGGGCCTGGTGGTTCGCGGTACTGACGGTTATTACCGGCGGCATCGGCATTCTGCTGACCGGCACGGTGGTAGACAACTGGTACCTCTGGGCGGTCAAGCACGGCGTAGCCCCTGCCTATCCGGCACTGGAGGCGGTCCCGCCAATGAATCCCGCACTGAGTACAGGAGCAGGCCAATGAAAAACCGATTGTTTGCAAGCGTCGGCGCCCTCGCGGCGGCCGTGCTGATAACCGGCTGCGAGCTGTCCTCCAAGGATACTGTGCAACGCGGATACCGCGGCACTGGCATGGAGCTGGTGATCAACGAAAATGAGCTGAACGACAAGCTGAACGCGAACCAGCCCCCTGCCCCGCAACCGCCGGCATCGCCGGACGGCCCCAGGGCGGGCGCGATCTACCAGAACGTGCAGGTGCTGGGCCACTTGAGCATCGGCGAGTTCACCCGGCTGATGGCGTCCATCACCGAGTGGGTCGCACCCGAACAGGGCTGCGCCTACTGCCACGAGGGCGCCAACTTCGCGGATGACACGCTCTACACCAAGAAAGTTGCGCGCACCATGATCGCCATGACCCAGCGCACCAATGAGGCCTGGCAGGATCACGTCGGCAATGTAGGTGTCACCTGCTACACCTGCCACCGGGGTAACAACATCCCCACCAACGTGTGGGCGACGGACCCCGGCCCGGCTCGGGCGACGGGCCTGGTCGGGCAAACCCCGCAGAACTACGCCTCGGAATCGGTGGCTTATGCATCACTGCCCTACGATCCGTTCACACCCCTGCTACTGGGTGAGGGTGACATCGGCGGCATGATTGCCGTAACGGCCCTCCCCCAGGGTCACGACAAGACCATCAAGGATACCGAGTGGACTTATGCGCTAATGATGCATTTCTCCAAGAGTCTTGGCGTCAACTGTACCTATTGCCACAACAGCCGTGCGTTTGCCGAGTGGGAGCAGTCCTCCCCGCAGAAGGTCACCGCCTGGCACGGCATACGCATGGTCCGCGAGATCAACAACCTGTTTATTGAGCCGACGACACCCTGGCTGCCGGAACACCGCAAGGGTCCGTTGGGTGACGCGCTGAAGACAAACTGTCTCACCTGCCACCAGGGCGCCTACAAGCCCCTTTACGGCGCTGAGATGCTGAAGGACTACCCCAACCTCGCGGAGCTGAGCGACGCCGCGGAGAAGGAATATATACCGGAATAAAGCGTGTGCGGGCACAGGCCCGCGCACCAGAGTCTTTGATGGCTCAGGGATGTGCCACCGTGGCGGCCTCGCCGCACCGGAACTCGTCTCCAGGCTGTCTTAGATTGTGCTCGCCGACTGCGGTATCACTGGCAAGCACAAGGGTGGCTAACCGGCGCTTAGGCCTCGATTAGCTGTGGTAAAAGCACATGGGAGGAATATCCATGAGTGATGGAAGCTCTATGTCTGGACTGTCTGGTGAAGAAGCCAAGGAATTCCACGGCGTATTCATGTCAGGTTTTCTGGGTTTCACCGCTGTAGCGGTGGTAGCCCATATCCTGGTGTTCATGTGGAAGCCCTGGTTCTAAGGAACCTGGTTTTCACCAATTCAGTCAATGACCTAGGAGATACTCTATGTACAAGATCTGGTTAATCTTTGATCCTCGAAGAGTTCTGGTTGCCATGGCTGCTTTTCTGTTCACACTGGCTCTGCTGATACATTTCATCCTGCTCAGCACGCCGCGTTTCAACTGGCTCTCCGAGCCAATGGAAACTGCGGCTGTTTCGCAGGGCATGCAGCCAGTGCCGAGCGAGCGAAGCTAGCCAAAGCGCCTGGAACTCGGGCCCTCCCCGGAGGGCCTGACTTTAGCTGAGCCTGCAGCACCACCGCAGGCTCTTTTCTTTATCCAGCACATCGATTTTTCACTGCGGCTCACTATCAGACAGGGTGCCAGCATGAACACAGCAGTCAGCCCCGGCAAACTCGAACAACGCTTTGAAACCGTCTCTTTTGACGATGAACCGCTTATCCTGGTGGATGGCGACGATCGCGTTACCGGCTACGACAGTAAACTCAATACCCACCTGGGCAGTGGCAAGCTGCACCGGGCGTTTTCAGTATTTTTATTCGACGGACCCGACTGGGTCCTGTTGCAGCAGCGCGCAGAAGGCAAATTGCTCTGGCCTGGTTACTGGGCAAACAGTTGCTGTAGCCATCCGCGCCGCGGCGAAACCTGGGACACCGCCGCCAATCGGCGCACGGGCGACGAACTGGGCGTGACAGCGCATCTTTCGCAGTTGTTTACCTTCCGTTACCGCGCTCGCTATCGCGATGTAGGCACAGAACACGAACTGTGCGCTGTCTACGTGGGCCAGATGGACCGCAGGACGCCGCTGAACGTGAATCGCGAGGAAATTGCCGATTGGTCCTGGATGTCGCGTGCTGAGGTCGATCAGGCGATTCGTGACAAGTCACTGCCCTTCGCGCCCTGGTTCCTGCTGGAATGGGAACAACTGAAAGCCAACAGATCCGCCCTGGAAGAGGCGCTGCAAAAGGCCTGACGTACCCGGACAAGTGAACACGGCCTTAACAGCCGAACACCTTCGCCTGTCCGCTTATTCGTCGCGCTAGTCAGGTCGCTCACGTTAGATATTGGAAACAGACCGCTGAAAACTCAGCAGGTCTGGTTCATTAGGTGGGGTTAGGAGGAGGCGCGCCTCGCCAGGCCGGGCGACTGACAGATCCCGTACGGTACCGAGAAGCCAGGCTGTGGTTCTTTTACCAGCCGCTGGCCCAGCGCTTGTCAGGCTCGTTATGACCACATACCTGGTGCAACAGATAACGACCCTGCGGGGTGACATAGGCTCTGGCACCCTCAATACGCAGTACGCCCTGCTCCTGCAGAGTATGCAGCTGTTCAGCTGCCTCTTTCGGTAGCACCTGCTCTACGTCATCCACTTCAAGGTTGCACAGTAGTGCATTCAGGACCTCACGGCGCCGCTGACCTGCAACATCCAGCCGAACCCCGCCGCGAACGGGAAGGCGGCCAGCATCAAGCGCCGCGGCGTAGTCCTCGACGGCGGAGAAGTTCTGCACGCAGGCGCCGCCTATTTCACTGATTGCACTGGCACCGAAACCGAGTACGCCGCTGTTGCCCAGCGCGTTGTAGCCCATCCAGTTGTGATACAGGCGACCCTCACGTTGTGCGGTCGCCAGGGGGTCATCGCGCTTCACAAAGGTATCCAGCCCGATCCAGACGTAACCCGCGGCCTCCATCCGGTTGACCACGTTATTGAACATGATCAGCTGATCGGCAAGGGATGGCATGCTGGGCGCGTCTATGGCGCGCTGGTGCATGAATTCTCCGGTTTTGCGGGTATAGGCGTAACAGGAAAGTCTCTCCGGGCCCAGGCCGAGAATCTCGTCTATAGAGCGGTTAATACTGTCCTGGGATTGCTGTGGCAGGCCGTATACCAGATCCATTCCCACGGTTTTAATGCCAACGTCGCGCGCATTGGCAAAAACGTCAGCCATGACCGCATGGGAATCTGATCGTCCGACGGCTTTTTGCACCATCGGGTCCAGATCCCGCACCTGCAGTTTGATACTGTTGAAACCCATCCCCTTCAGCATTTGCAGCTGTGACCAGGAGGTTCGCTTGGCCGACGCCTCAATCAGCGCATCGGTATCAGCATCAAGGATGAAGCGGGACTCCAGCATGTTCATCAGCCGAAGCAACTGGCGATCGGAAAGGTAATTGGGTGTGCCGCCCCCGAGGTGCAGCTGTGACAAGCGTTTGCGACTGTCGAAGTGCCCGGTAACCCGCTCCAGCTCGAGCTCGAGGTCGTCCAGGTAGTGGTCAATCTCGCGGGCGTCGTGGGTGACGTTGGTCACATGGTCGCAGCTGAGGCAGCGCGACGCACAAAACGGCAGGTGCACATACACGGCAAGGTCGCCGTTGTGGGATTCCATGTTGGCCAGCAAACTCTGGTAGCCGCGGGCATCTATGCGCTCACCCGACACGCTGTTAAACAGCCGCGACAGGTGGCCGCCTTCAGAGCCGGTAATCAGCGGAGGCCCGTCCGTCGCAGC
>JAZBPS010000326.1:0-2179 GCA_036353375.1 Halieaceae bacterium
CAACCACCGCCGGTGGCGGTTCAGCCGCGGCCAGCTACCTGTTGTTCGCCCAGTCTTTCATCGACGAAATTATCGCCCTGGGGTACCGGGACGCGATGTGGGATGCCGGCGCCATGCGCGCCTTCTTTACCAGCCAGGGCGAGCCGGAGTTGGAAAAGAAGCCGAAACCACGCCGCGGGCTGCGCAAGCCGAAGCCGTCCAGCTCTACACGGGTAGACTAGGTCCCGGCCAGCTCCTGCTCCAGCTCCCGCGCCACGGTGCCGGGCGCGGTGGTGTTCCTTGCCAGCAGCTTGTAGGCAACCGGTACAGCAAACAGGGTGATCAGGCTGGAGAGCGCCACGCCACACATCACCACAATACCGATCACCATACGGGATTCATGACCCGGGCCTGCGCTGACCACCAGCGGTACGGCGCCGAAGATGGTGGTGAAGCCGGTCATCATGATCGGGCGCAGGCGGAAGGCCGAACCGTTGACGATCGCCTCGTCAAAGTCCTTGCCCGCATCGCGTAACTGGTTGATGAACTCGACGATAAGAATCCCGTTCTTGGTCGCCAGGCCAACCAGCATGATCAAGCCAACCTGGCTGAAGATGTTGAGGGTCTGCCCGAACAACAGCAGGCCGCCCAACCCACCTACCAGCGCTAATGGCACGGTCATCAGAATAACGAAGGGGTGCACAAATGACTCGAACTGTGCCGCCATCACCAGAAACACCACCAGCAGCGCCAACGCAAACGTGAAGAGCACCGAGCGCCCCGCCTCCTTGTACTCCAGCGACTCGCCCTTGTAGTCGATGCTGGCCTCCTTCGGCAGTTCATCACGCACCCAGTTCTCCAGCCAGCTGAGTGCGTCACCCAGGCTGACACCCTCGGCCAGGCTGGACGACAGGGTAATCGCCCGCACCCGGTTGTAACGGTTGAGACTACCGGCATCGGCCTGCTCCACCAGGGTCACCAGATTGGACAGCGGGATCAGCTCACCACTGGAATTGGAGCGCACATAGATGTTGCGCAGGTCGGTCAGGGAGCGCTGGTCACTGCGCTCACCCTCCAGAATCACATCGTACTCCTTGCCGCCCATGATGAAGGTTGTCACCTGCCGTTTACCCATCAGGGTTTCCAGGGTTCGCGATATATCCATCAGGCTGACGCCCAGGTCTCCGGCGCGGTCCCGATCGATGCGCACTCGCAGCTGGGGCTTGGTCGGTTTGAAGTCTGAGTCGGCACCGACGAACATCGGATTCTCCTGCACCGCCAGCATCAGGGACTGCTGCCAGTCTGCGAGATCCTCGTAGGTATTCCCCCCGATGACAAATTGCACCGGCGGATTGGATCCGGTGCCCAGACCACGGGGCTCCCTGGCAAAAATACGGGCGCCCGGTATATCCGAAACGCGCTGCCGTACATCCTGCAATATCGCTTTGGTGCTGCGCCTGCCGCTGTCCCAGGGCTCCAGCACCAGGATGCTGATGGCCCCGTTGTAGGCCTCGCCCGCACCCCAGGTAGGTGCGCGTATCAGCGAGCGCTTGATATCGCCCTGTTCCACCAGCGGCATAAGACGCTCTTCAATTTTCAGCAGCTGCCTGACCGTGTAGTCAAAAGACGCGCCTTCGGGTGCCTGTATCACCATGAACAGGATTCCGCGGTCCTCACCGGGCGCATACTCCTGGGGTACTTTCTGGAACAGCCAGCCGGTGGCAATCACGCTGCAAACCAGAACCAGCACCGTCAGGAGCGGTGCGCGCAGCACGCGAGTGAGCACGCCGCGGTACGCCGTCTCCAGCGTGCCCGTCAGTCCTTCCACAAAATCGGCAAGCCGGTTGTGGGTGCTCTGGTTGGTCAACAGCCGCGAGCAGATCACCGGGGCCAGGGTCAGCGCGACGATGGTGGAAAACGTCACCGCCACGGCCATCGCCACGGCGAACTCACTGAACAGTTTGCCGAGATTCCCCTGCAGGAAGGTGATCGGTACGAACACGGCAATCAATACCGCGGTGGTCGCGATAACCGCAAACCCCACCTGGCGTCCGCCGCGATAGGCGGCCACCAGCGGCGATTCGCCCTTGGCGAGACGCCGATGGATATTCTCCAGCACCACAATACTGTCATCGACCACAAGGCCGATAGACAGCACCAGCGCAAGCAGCGTCAACATGTTGAGGCTGTAGTCAAACGC
>JAZBPS010000327.1:0-11846 GCA_036353375.1 Halieaceae bacterium
ATCGGAGCCTCGCTCGATGCGAGCTGAGTGCTGTAAATGTTTTTGCTGGACTGTGGCGCGCATGGAGGGCCCACCCCGCCGTATCGGGTGCGCGCGCCTCAAGCCTACAGGGAGGGCCTGCCCCGCTTTATCGGGTATGTATTCACGGCGTGTCCAGCAAAAACATTTACAGCATTCAGCGTATTTCACACGCGATGCCGAGCAGGCTAAGGGATGACTAACTAGAGATGGATTTACGTTTCACCGAACAACAGAACGCTTTCCGCGAAGAGGCTCGCGCCTGGCTGGCTGCGAATGTTCCCGGCGAGCCGCTGCAAAGCTTCGACACCGAAGAAGGTTTCCAGCAGCACAGGGCGTGGGAAGCCAGGCTCAATGAAGGCCGTTGGGGCATGGTCACCTGGCCCGAGGAACTGGGCGGACGCGGCTGCGACCTGATCGAATGGCTCATCTTCGAAGAGGAGTACTACCGCGCCGGTGCGCCTTTGCGGGTTAACCAGAACGGCATATTTCTGCTTGGGCCCACCCTGATGGAGTACGGCACTGATGAGCAGAAGGCCCGCTTCCTGCCGAAGATGGCCACTGGAGAAGAAGTGTGGTGCCAGGGTTGGTCCGAGCCCAACGCCGGCTCCGACATGGCAGCTATCCGCTCCCGCGCCGTGCGCGAGGGGGACGAGTATGTGATCAACGGGCAGAAAACCTGGTCCACCCGCGCCGTTTGGGCGGACTGGTGCTTCGGTATGTTCCGCACAGATCCCGAGTCCGAACGCCATCGTGGCCTGAGCTTTATCCTGGTGCCGCTGGATGCCGAAGGCGTTACCGTGCGGCCAATACCGCAGCTTGACGGGCTGCCCGGGTTTGCCGAGATCTTCTTTGACAACGTTCGCGTGCCGGCAGACTGCCTGCTGGGCGGCGAAGGCGAAGGTTGGGCGGTGGCCATGGCTACCGCCGGTTTTGAGCGTGGTCTGTTGTTGCGCTCGCCCGCCCGTTTTCAGGAAACCGCCCGCCGTTTGGTGAGCCTGTATCGCGCCAACCGCGATAGTGCGGACCGCGACCCCTCTATCAAGGACGCCGTGATGCGGGCCTGGATGGATGCCGAGGCCTATTGCCTCACGACCTACCAGACCGCCTGTCGCATGATGGCGGGTGGCAAGATCGGGGCAGAGGCATCCACCAACAAGGTGTTCTGGTCAGAGCTGGATCAGGCCATGCACGCCACGGCCATGAGTATTCTCGGCGCACGGGCGGAGTTGCTGCCCCATGCCCCGGCCGCCGGTGATGTTGGCAGCTGGCTGGATGGTTGGCTGTTCTCCCAGTCCGGCCCTATCTACGCAGGCACCAACGAGATCCAACGCAATATCATCGCTGAACGCATGCTGGGGATGCCGCGCAAATGAATTTCAACTTCACCGAAGACCAGACCCTGTTCCGCGACTCCGTGCGCGAGTTTCTGCGCAACGAGGTTACGCCGGATTACATTCGCCAGCGCTGGGAGGGAAAGGCAGAGACCCTGTGGCCGCAACTCGCGGAAATGGGTTTGACCGGGGTTACGGTGCCGGAGGCCCACGGCGGCCTGGGCATGGGCCTGGCAGACTTTGTGCTGCTGGCAGAAGAGTGTGGCTATGTCGCATTGCCAGAGCCGCTGACGCGAACCGCCATGGTGGCAGTACCTTTGCTGAGCCAGGCGGCCTCTGCCCGTGAAGACGCGGGTGAGTGGCTGGCCGCCATAGCATCCGGCGAACTCATTGCCGCGGTGGGGCTTGAAAATGCACTGGTGGAGGACGCGGACAGGGCGGGCCTGCTGCTCATCCAGCAGGGCGAGCAGATGGCTGCCGTACTGTCGGGAGAGTTCTCCGCAGAGAAGAATGAATCGGTGGATCCGTCCAGGCAGCTGTTCTCGGTGGCCGCCCGCGGTGGGGAATCGCTGGCGGTTTCCAGCGAGCACGCCCTGGACCTGGGTGCACTGGCCTGTGCAGCGGAAAGCCTGGGGCTGGCGCAACGCATGGTCGACATGACGGTGGCCTATACCGCCGACCGCCAGCAGTTCGGCAAGCCAGTGGGGTCCTTCCAGGCCGTGAAACACCATATGGCGGACGTGGCCGTGAAGCTGGAATATGCACGCGGGCCCGTGTATCGCGCGGCCTGGGCCCTGGATGCCGGGGCCGACAATGCCAGTGTCTACGTCAGTCACGCCAAGCTGGCCGCCGCCGAGGCCGCCGCGCTGGCCGCCAAAAACAGCATACAGTGCCACGGTGCCATGGGTTATACCTGGGAGGTGGACCTGCACATCTACATGAAGCGCGCCTGGGCGCTGGCCGGCGCCTGGGGTGATACCGGTCATCACAAGCAGCGCATTGGCAACGCCCTGTTTGAGCAGGACCTGCCGCTGGGCGCTGGCGCCACATTTTAAAACCACGAATTCCTGAAGAGAGAGTAAGTTATGGCTGAAGCCTATATCGTCGACGCAGCACGCACACCCACAGGCAGGCGCCGCGGCGGGCTGGCCCACGTACACGCTGCGGACCTGGGTGCCCATGTCATCAAGGGCATTGTCGAACGCAACGGCATACCCGACAGTGACTATGACGACGTCATGTTCGGCTGTGTGGATACCATCGGCCCGCTGGCGGGAGACATCGCCCGCACCTGCTGGCTGGCGGCGGGTCTGGCCCAGGAAGTGCCTGGCACCACCATTGACCGGCAGTGCGGCTCGTCCCAGCAGGCAGTGCATTTTGCGGCGCAGGCGATTATGTCGGGCACCAACGATGTGGTGCTGGCAGGTGGCGTGCAGACGATGAGCGCTATTCCGATCTCGTCCGCGATGCTCGCGGCGGAGCCGCTGGGCTTCAAGGACCCGTTCTCCGGCTCCCAGGGCTGGACCGCGCGCTACGGTGATACGCCGGTCTCCCAGTTCAATTCTGCCCAGATGATTGCAGACAAATGGGGCTTCAGCCGGGAAGAAATGGAAGCATTTTCCCTGGAGTCTCATGCGCGGGCACTGAAGGCGATAGCCGAGGGCCGTTTTGATAAAGAAGTGCTGCCGCTGGAAGGCGTCGATATGGACGAGACGCCCCGGCAAACGTCCATGGAGAAAATGGCGGAGCTGGACCCGCTGGCGGAGGGCGGCACCATCACGGCCGCCGTCTCCAGCCAGACCTGCGACGGCGCATCGGCGGTGCTTGTGGTGTCGGAAGAGGCCCTGAAGCGCTACAACCTGACACCCAGGGCCCGCATTCACCACATCAGCGTGCGGGCCGACGATCCCATCTGGATGCTGACGGCGCCGATCCCCGCCACGGAATATGCGATGAAGAAGGCGGGCATGACGCTGGCTGATATCGACCTGGTGGAAATCAACGAGGCTTTCGCCTCGGTGCCCATGGCATGGTTGAAAGAGATGGGATATCCCCACGAAAAAACCAACGTCAACGGTGGCGCTATTGCCCTGGGGCATCCGCTGGGGGCGACGGGCACCAAGTTGATGACGACGCTTTTGCATGAGCTGGAGCGCACCGGCGGTCGTTATGGCCTGCAAACCATGTGCGAAGGCGGTGGTCAGGCGAACGTCACGATTATCGAGCGGCTTTGAAGTAGGCGTTTATAAGCACTGCGCAACAAGGACTTAGCTGGATCCAGCCGACGGGCCGGGCTATTGCTGTCCGGGACCGTCGGCGGCCATGGACGGCCGCCGTCGAGCCCCCAGGGAAGGGTTTACGGCGTGTCCCGGACAGCAATAGCCCGGTTCGGCGGCGTTGCTACTGGCTTGATCGTTGGATAACCGACAGTCCCGTACAGGAACAGGCCAGCCCGGGACTCAGAGCGTGGTGAGAGTGCGGTGGTGAGAGCGAGCCGTGAGCGTACGGCGTTGCGAGTAGCACGACTTTCATTGCCGTGGTTACAGAATGCGAACATTAGAAGGACGTAAGGAATGACAGGAATACTGGAAGGACGTGTCGCCATTGTGACGGGTGCCGGGGGTGGTCTCGGGGCCGCCCATGCACGGGTAATGGCTGCGGAAGGCTGCGCCGTTATCGTCAATGACATTAATACCGAGGCCGCGCAGGCCGTGGTGGATGAGATTGAGGCGGCCGGTGGCCGTGCCGCAGTCAACCAGTCCGATATCACCAACTACGAGGACAGCCTGAATGCGGTCAAACAGGCCATCGACAGCTTCGGTGGTTTGCACGCCGTGGTGAACAACGCCGGCATCAACCGCGACCGGATGTTTGCCTCCATGACCGAGGCCGAGTGGGACGCGATTATGGCGGTGCACCTGAAAGGGCACTTCTGTATCAGCTCACACGCGGTGCATTACTGGCGCGGCCAGTCCAAGGCGGGTGAAGCGGTAGATGCGCGCATCATCAACACCACTTCCGGGGCTGGCCTGCAGGGTTCCATAGGCCAGTCCAACTATGCCGCAGCCAAAGCTGGCATCGCGGCGCTGACGCTGAACCAGGCGGCGGAGCTGGGTCGCTATGGCATTACTGCCAACGCGATTGCGCCGGCGGCACGCACGGGCATGACCACCGCGGTGGAAGAGATGGCCGCGCGCATGGCACCGCCTACGGATGGCAGCTTTGACTATTTTGCGCCGGAGAACGTGTCCTCGCTGGTGGCGTGGCTCGCGTCCTCCGCTTCGGCCCATGTGAGCGGCCGTGTGTTTGAGTCAGAAGGCGGCAAGATTTCGATTGCCGACGGTTGGCGCACCACTGAGGGCGTCGACAAGGGCGCGCGCTGGGAGCCGGCGGAGGTGGGTGACGCTGTGGCGACGCTGCTTGAGAAGGAAGTGCCCGCCCAAAAAGTCTACGGAACCTAGCGAGAACGCCATGGAATTTCGATTTACCGAAGAGCAGCAGATGATCCGCGACACCGCGGAGGCGTTCCTGACTGCGGAATCCACCAGCGAAGCGGTACGCCAGGCCATGGCGACAGAGGCCGGTTTTGATGCTGCCCTGTGGCAGCGCGTCTGTGGGGAACTTTACTGGCCTGCCATCACCATTCCCGAGGCGCAGGGCGGCATGGGTCTTGGCTATGTGGAGCTCGCAGCGACGCTGGAACAAATGGGTCGCTTTCTCTTTTGTTCGCCATTTTTTGCCAGTGTATGCCTTGCCGGTAACGCCCTGCTGGTCGCCGGCAGCGAGGCGCAGCAGGCGGAATGGCTGCCGCGCCTGATAGAGGGCGATACGGCGACGTTGGCATTCAGTGGGGCGTCCGGCGGGCGCGCGGCGGATGCGGTGGATGTGACGTTCAAGCGTGACGGCGAGGGCTTCGTGCTCAACGGTGAGGCGATGTACGTCATCGACGGCCACACGGCGAGCTGGATCATCGTTGCTGCACGAGACGCGGATGCACCCGCCTCGCTGGGCCTGTTTATCGTCCCGGGTGACGCAGCGGGGCTTGCGCGCCGCTGGCTGCCGACCATCGACCAGACCCGTAAGCAGGCGGCGCTGACCTTATCTGACGTTACTGTATCTGCCGAGCATAAACTGGGTGATGACAGCGATGCTTCGCAGTTGCTGGTCGATATTATCGACCTGGCGACGATTGCGCTTGCCGCGGAACAGGTGGGGGGTGCCCAGCAGGCACTGGATTCTACCGTGGCCTACATGTCAGAGCGCGAGCAGTTCGGTCGGCGCATCGCCAGCTACCAGGCGGTGAAACACAAGGCCGCTGACATGATGGTCAAGGCTGAGGCGGCCCGCTCGGCGGTGTACTACGCCGCCTGTGTTGCCCAGGAGTACCTCGAGGGTGGGCCCCTGGCCGCGGAACTCGCCGAGGCGGCCAGCGTGGCAAAGGCCTGGTGCTCCGATGCGTACTTTTTCAACGCCGGCTGCGGCATACAACTGCACGGCGGTGTTGGCTTCACCTGGGAGTACGACATTCAACTGTTGTTCAAGCGTGCCCGCGCTTCCGAGGCCTACCTCGGTAACGGCGCCTGGCATCGCGAGCGCGTCGCCGGGCTGTTGCTGGATGCCGACGCTGCGAAGGAGGAGGCCGCATGAAACTGCGATTCAGTCGAGAGGACGAACTGTTCCGGGAAGAGATTGCGGACTGGTTGGCAGAGCATCTGCGCGGCGAGTTTGCCGAGATACGCTTTCGCGGCGGCCCCGGTGACGAACATATGTTCGCCGAGGAGCGCAAGGCCTGGGAGCGCGAGATGGCTGCCGGAAACTGGACCTGCATTGGCTGGCCCAAAGAGCACGGCGGTCGCGGCGCCTCCATTGAACAACAGGTGGTGTTTCACGAGGAGTATGCACGTGCGGGCGGCCCGGGGCGTATGGGCCACATCGGCGAGGGGCTGACCGGCCCCACGCTGATTGCCTTTGGTACCGAGGAGCAGCGCCAGCGCTATCTGCCCGGCATTCTCGCCGGCACGGAGTTCTGGTGCCAGGGCTATTCAGAACCCTCGGCCGGGTCCGACCTCGCCAATGTAAAAACCAAGGCGCGCCTGGACGAGGCGACCGGCGACTGGTTGATCAGTGGCCAGAAGGTGTGGACCTCCCTGGCGCATGAATCAGAGTACTGTTTTGTGTTGGCGCGGACAGATCCCGACAGCGTCGGCCACAAGGGCCTGGGCTTTTTCCTGGTAACCATGGACCAGCCCGGTATCGATGTTCGTCCTATCGAACAGATGACCGGAACCAGCGAATTTAACGAGGTGTTTTTCGACGAGGCGCGCTGCAGTGCGTCGGACATTGTCGGTGCCCCCGGTGACGGCTGGAAGGTAGCCATGGGCCTGCTGGGTTTTGAGCGCGGCGTTTCCACTCTGGGTCAGCAGATGCTGTTCCAGAATGAGCTGGATGAGATTGTCCGCGTGGCAAAGGCCAACGGCGCGGCCCGCGATCCCTCCATCCGCCAGCGCATTGCCGATGCGCACGTGGGCCTGAAGATCATGCGCTACAACAGCATGCGCACGCTCTCTGGCGGAGGGGATGACGGTGCCCTGCAACCCGAGGGCATGATCTACAAACTGTACTGGTCGACCTGGCATCGCAACCTGGGCAAGCTGGCGATGGATGTGCTGGGCCCCGCGGCCGAGATCTGCGAGGCAGAGCCCTACGAGCTCAGCCGCTTGCAAAGCATGTTCCTGTTTACCCGGGCCGACACGATTTACGGCGGCACCAACCAGATACAGCGCAACATTATTGCCGAGCGCGCCCTGGGTATGCCCCGGGAACCCCGCGGTTAATCGCGTTCAGGCAACAGCGGCAACTTCAGAGGAAACACATTATGGCGCTCAAGGAACCACCACCCTACGTCCCGGGCCACAATCTGCTGGCCGGGAAAAGTGTATTGATCACCGCAGCCGCCGGTGCGGGTATCGGCTTTGCCGCCGCCACGCGGGCCGCCGAGGAGGGGGCCCGGGGCGTGTTTATCAGCGACATTCACGAAGGTCGTCTTGCCAAGGCTGTGGATAACCTCAAGGCCAGCACCGGGCTTGAGAACGTGCATGGGCGGCTTGCCAACGTAACCGTCGAAGACGATGTGCAAGCGCTGGTTGACGGCGCCGAAGAGGCGCTGGATGGCGTGGACGTGTTGATCAACAACGCGGGCCTGGGCGGCAGCCGGTTGTTGGTGGATATGCCGGACGATGAATGGCACCGGGTGCTGGATATCACCCTGACAGGGACCATGCGTATGACTCGCGCCATGCTGATGCGTATGCAGCCCCGGGGCAAGGGCGTAATCGTTAATAACGCATCGGTGTTGGGCTGGCGCGCCCAGAAGGAACAGAGCCATTACGCCGCTGCCAAGGCAGGCGTGATGGCGCTGACCCGCTGCAGTGCGCTGGAAGCCGCCGACCACGGTGTGCGCATTAACGCGGTATCACCCTCCATCGCCTTCCACGAGTTCCTGAAAAAAACCACCCCGGAAGAACTGCTGGAAGAGCTGGCCAGCCGCGAGGCGTTCGGACGCGCCGCCGAAGTCTGGGAAGTGGCCAACGTCATGATGTTCCTGGCCTCGGACTATTCCGGCTACATGACCGGCGAAGTGGTGAGTTGCTCCTCCCAGCGGGCGTAGGCATCCCTGGCGTGCGCTAGTCGCTGGTGGCTGTTGGAGCCGGCTCCCGTTGGCTTTATACTCCGCAAATGCTTGATGCCACTAAAAAAATCGGTGAGTTGCTGCTGGAGCGCGGCCTGATCCAGGACATGGACCTGCGCAAGGCATTGCAGCTGCAGGCTAACTCCCGGGACAGGCTGGGCACCTTGCTGGTGCGCTCCGGCGCCATCTCCGAGGATGCGCTGCTGCCGGTGCTGGCCGAGCAGCTCGGTATGGAGCGCCTGCAGGGCAATGACCTGCCCGACCACGCCGCCGTGTTTGAGTTCGTGCAGCAGTCCGAGATACAGCTGGACTGGTTCATAGACCACAAGGTGGCGCTTTGGCCGCTTACACCCCGGCTCTCGGAAGCCGGGGGCGAGCCGGCCTCGGATGGCGAGGCCCACGCAGCCCGCATCGAGGACATGCTGGTTGGGTGCCTGACTCCGGATCCCCTGAACAGCTTCATACGCGAAACGCTGGAGCGTTTTTACGGCGCTGGCCGGGTGACCTACTTCCTTGCCAACCAGCAACAGGTGGAAAGCTACGCAGACTACATCCGCCGCGAGCACGCGGTGGAGGACCTGTTCCAGGGTGGTGACAGCGCGCGCGCGCTGGCCGAACTGGCGGAAGAGGCACCGATAATCGAGTTTGTTAATAACATGATGTCCCAGGCGCTGGACGCCGGTGCGTCGGACATACACGTAGAGCCCGGTGATCCCAACTTTGCCGTTCGCTTTCGCGTGGACGGGGTGCTGCACACACGCCTGAAGCAACCGCAGGATCGATTTGCGGCCATTGCCTCACGTATCAAACTGATTGCCGGGCTGGATATTGCGGAGCGGCGCCTGCCCCAGGACGGCTCCCTGACCACCCGGGTGAGTGGGCGCGAGATGGATATACGCGTCAGCACCGCCCCGGACGTGCAGGGCGAGTCCATCGTCATGCGCCTGCTGCCAAAACAGCGCGATGAAGTATCGCTGACCCAGCTGGGTATGGAGCCCGACCATCTGGCCCTGACCAACCGCTGGGTGCGGGAGGCCCACGGCATTGTGCTGGTGACCGGCCCCACGGGCTCGGGTAAGTCCACCACGCTCTACTCCGCCCTGGATGCCAGCAATGACGGCCAGAAGAAAATCATCACCGTGGAAGATCCGGTGGAGTACAAGTTGCAGGGCATTACCCAGATCCAGGCGCATGCGGAAATTGGCTACAGCTTTGCCAGGGCCCTGAAGGCGATCCTGCGCCAGGACCCGGACGTGATCATGATCGGTGAGATCCGCGATCTGGAGACCGCGGAGATCGCGATCCAGTCGGCGCTGACCGGTCACCTGGTGCTGTCCACCCTGCATACCAACGATGCCATCTCGGCGTTTTCGCGCCTGATCGACATGGGGGTGGAACCTTTCCTGGTGGCCGCACCCATGCTGGGCGTACAGGCCCAGCGTCTGGTGCGTACACTTTGCAGCCACTGCGCCGAGCCTGACACGATCAGCGATTCCCTGCGCCGCGACCTGCAGACAATCCCCGGCGGTGCCGACGTCGAACTGGCGCCGCGCCGCGCGGTTGGCTGTCCGCGCTGTCAGGGCACCGGCTACAAAGGGCGCTCGGGCATTTATGAGTTTGTCCGCATGACGCCGGAGTTGCACGACCTGGTGGTGCAGGGCCGCCCGGTGCAGGAGCTGCGGGCGGTGGCAATTGCCCAGGGCAACCGGACCCTACGCCAGGACGGCCTGCTGAAAGTAGCCCGGGGGATTACCACGCTGGAAGAGGTGTACCGCGTTACCGGCACTGAAGCCGAGGCCGCCTGATGAAATTCAGCTACCAGGCGTTTACCCGGGACGGGGAGCTGGTCAGTGGCTTGATCGATGCCGCCAGCCAGCGCGAGGCCCAGCGCCAGCTTGAGGCCCAGGGTGTTTCGCCGTTTCAGTTCTCATCGGCGCAGAACCGGCCCGCAGCCGGCAGACGTCGCTTGCGCCAGGACGACATCATCCAGGCGCTGGATGAGTTTTGTACCTTGCTGGAATCCGGCGTGGGCATCGCCGAATCCGTGGAGGCACTGCAGCAGGGGGAATACCACCCGACGATCGGCAGCTTCTTCAGCCACGTGGCCACGCGCTTGCAAAGCGGTGAGAGTCTCTCGGCGGCGATCAGCAGTGGAGACCTCCCGTTACCGCCGGTGGTGCTGCAACTGGTTTCCACGGGCGAGGCGACCGGTGAGTTATCCGCATCCCTGCGAGAGGCAGTCAGTCAGCTGCAGTATGATGCAGGCGTGCGGGATGAGTTTCGCAGCGCCCTGATTTACCCCGCGGTTCTTGTGTTCTCCGGTATCGGCGCTATCGTGCTCATCTTTGCGTTTGTCGTGCCAAAGTTTGCCAATCTGGTAGAGGGCAACGACGACATGCCGCTGCTGGCGAGCCTGGTGATCAACGGCGGGCTCTGGTTCAACCAGAACTGGCCTTACCTGCTGGCCGCCGTGGCGGTGCTGGTCGCGCTGCTGGTGACACGGCTGCGCAGCCAGGCGTCCCGCGCACGCTTGCTCAATGCGGCCGCGCGCTTGCCGCTGATTGGCGGCTGGCTGGACGAGCGGGATATTGGCAACTGGTCAAGCTCCATGGCGGCACTGTTGAACAATAGCGTGGAACTGGTGACGGCCCTGGGCCTGGCGCGAAACAGTGTGCAGCTGGATTTGCGCAGACAGCGTCTGCTGCGGGTGGAGCAGGCGGTGCGCAGCGGCGATTCCCTCTCGGATGCCCTGCGT
Organism: Halieaceae bacterium; assembly: GCA_036353375.1. Taxonomy (GTDB): domain Bacteria; phylum Pseudomonadota; class Gammaproteobacteria; order Pseudomonadales; family Halieaceae; genus JANQIO01. The sequence goes on from JAZBPS010000327.1 coordinate 10,796, forward strand.
GAGAACCGCGTGTTGTCACCCACCGCATATAATCTTGTGCGGGTGGGTGAGAAGACCGGGCGCTTGCCGCAGATGATGCGCTCTGTGTCGGCCATCTGTGAAAAATCCCGCAAGGGCCGCACCGCGCAGCTGCTGGCCTTGATTGAACCCGCGGCCATCCTCATTATCGGCGCGGTGATTGGTGTCATGATTCTCGGCGTGATTCTGGCGATTACCAGTGTCAACGATGTTGCTTTCTAGGGTTGTCTAAAGTGATGAAATATCGGATTGGGCGCAAGCCCACACTGCGCCGCGACAGCGTCTTCTCCATGATTGAGCTACTGGTGGTGCTGGTCATCCTGGGCATGCTGGCAGGGCTGGTGGGCCCGCGGCTGTTCGGCAAGCTGGACTCGTCCAAGGTGAAGATCGCCGAAACCCAGGTGCGCATGCTCAAGGGCAGCCTGGAGACATACCTGCTGGATGTGGGCGATTACCCGGAGACCGAGGATGGCCTGGAAGCACTGGTGCGCAAACCGAGAAACCAGCGCGCAGCGGCCAAGTGGCAGGGACCCTATCTGGACGATGAAGTGCCTATGGACCCCTGGGGGCGGCCCTACGAATACGCTCGTGAACCCAGCGGGCTGCAGGACATCACGCTGTATTCCCTGGGCGGCGACGGCAAGCCGGGCGGGGAAGGTCTGGATGCGGATGTTGGTTACACGCCCGACGCCTCCTGATATCCAGGCGGGTTTTACCCTGCTGGAGATCCTGCTGGTTCTCATGATCGTTGGGTTGGCCGGGGCCGTGGTGGTGCCCAGGGTCAGCGTTATCTATGACAACCTGGTGCTACGTGGCGAGCGCGAGGCCCTGCTGCGGGATATACAGACCTTGCCGCTCCGGGCCCAGGCCAACAGCAACAGTTTCGCGGTTGCCCCCGATTCTCCGGAAATTCGCCCGCTGTCCGAGGCAATCACGCCACCCGAGGGCTGGCGCGTGGAGTTTTCGGAGCAACTGCGCTACCAGTCCAACGGCTTCTGCCTGGGTGGAGAGGTGGGCCTGACGCACCGCTCCG
>JAZBPS010000001.1:0-8104 GCA_036353375.1 Halieaceae bacterium
CTGAGGCTTTGGTGCCTGAAACCGGCAGCGAACCTGTACAACCGTTTTCCGGACGCGCTAAAAACATGACACCCCCGAAAAGAGGGGTGGGCCCTCCATGTCTCGCTCGACGACGGCCATCCCTGGCCGTCGACGGTCCGCAAATCCAACATACAAGTTCACAGCCTCACTCACGAGCACATCCAACTTGCCGGCCACGAATGAGAAACGTAAACACTCGATCGAGCGAGTGCAGTGCGCGGGGTCTTTTCGAGACCATGCGCGGCATGGAGGCCGCGCTCGAGCCTACAGGGAGAGCCTGCCCCGCCTTATCGGGTAAGTATTCACGGCGTGTCCCGAAAACACCCTGCGCACTGCGCTCGCGTCCAGGCGGCACGGTCTATTTCAGCTGCGTTTTACAGCGTGGGTAAGGTCTTCTCAAAAAGCAGCGTAGCACTGCGTTTGCGCTGGGTGGGCATGATCCATGTCTTTAGACACATGCCGGCAAAAAAAACGGGCGCAGGTTAACCCTGAGCCCGTTTCCGGATTGCTTACCGTGCCGCCCGGGCGGCGTCGGTTACCCCAGTGACTGCTCGGGGACGATGTGCAGCTCGATGGTGACGTCGATGTCGGAGTGCAGGTGCAGCTCGATCTGGTACTCGCCGATCTCGCGCAGTGCGCCCTCGGGCAGGCGTACTTCGGATTTGTTGATCTCCACGCCCGCCGCGGTGACCGCGTCTTCAATGTCACGGGTGCCGATGGAGCCGAACAGCTTGCCCTCTTCGCCCGCGTTGGCTTCGATGGTGATCACGTCCAGCGCGCGGATTTTCTCGGCGCGGGCTTCGGCTTCCGCCAGCGCCTCGGCAGCGGCGGCTTCCAGCTCGGCGCGACGCGCCTCGAACATGGCAACGTTGTCTTTGGTGGCCGGTACTGCCTTGCCCTGGGGGATCAGGTAGTTGCGGCCATAGCCCGGCTTTACGGTGACCTGGTCACCGAGGTCGCCCAGGTTGCCAATTTTCTCCAGCAGGATAACGTCCATACTGTGTTCCTCACTCGTTGTCTGAATCTGTCTTGTCATCCGGCTTGCGCCAGCGGCGCCGGAAGTCAATCCAGCTATCCGCAACGGCCAGGCCGATCACTATCAATTTCACCGCATCCAGGGTGACCCAGAGCAGGTACAGCAGCGTGATGTACGCCACGCCCTGCTTGCGATGGGCCGCCCTCGCATGTATCAGCCCCAGTCCGGCCAGGGACAGGGGCAGGGCAAACATCGCGGCCCAGGGCCGGTACTCAAGCCCCAGGCTGCTGATCCCCACGACCAGCAGCGCCAATACAACGCTGCTGCCGGTATCAAAGCGCAACCCGTGGAACTCCGCTCGGAAGCCTCCCGGGTTGTAAAGCGCCGCCTGCCACCAGCGTGCCAGCAGCAGGCACAGCGTGCAGCTCAGGGCATTCATCAGCCCCAGCAGCCCGGCGATGGATGTCACCCCCGGCGCCACCAGGGTGATTTCCCGCCCCTCGGGCTGCGCCAGCTGGCTCTGCAGGTTCTTGAACAACTCTGCAAAATACTGTTCCAGCGTTTGCAGGTAGTTATCCCCGAACGCCAGCAGCGCCGCCCCTGTCAGCAGGCCGATGGCCGCGCTGGCCGCCAGGGTCAGCGGCAGGGACACCGTCCAGCGCAGCAACACGGCCAGCGCGGTGGTCCCCAGGATCATCCCCAGCGGACCGGCATCCCCGAACACCCCCAGCAGGAAGCCCGCCGGCAGCACTGCCCAGGCCAGCAGGTACCCACCTTCGGTGGGGCCCTTGCGCAGGGTGACCAGCGCCAGAACCGCGGCGCTCAGCCAGGAAAACATCAAGGTGCTGGCGCCCAGCACCGACACCCACAGGGCCTGGTTGCGGCCCTTCATGACATAGCGGGCTACGGCTTTCATATCAGTCGTCCCGCCCGCCGTGCGGCCCTGCGCCCGTCGGGCACTGGCCGGCGGCGTGAGCCATTACAACTCGCTTACTGGTGTGCGTCCGAATAGGGCAGCAGCGCCAGGTAACGCGCGCGCTTGACCGCGGTGGCCAGCTGGCGCTGATAACGTGCCTTGGTGCCGGTGATGCGGCTGGGCACGATCTTGCCGGTTTCGGTGATGTACTGCTTCAGGGTATCGATATCTTTGTAATCGATTTCCTTAATGCCCTCGGCGGTGAATTTGCAGTACTTACGGCGACGAAAAAAACGGGCCATGATTATTTACTCCTCGATTACGCGTCTGAGTCTTCTGAAGCCGTTTCGGCCTCATCAGAGCTGTCGTCATCAGACGAGTCCGAATCGGAATCATCTTCGGTGGCAGGGGCCGATTCACTGGCCTGGCGCTCTTCATAGCGGCTCTTGCGCTCGCGCTGCTCTTTTTCCTGCTTCATGATCAGTGACTCTTCCGTCACCGGCTCATCGCGACGAATCACCAGGTTGCGGATGATGGCGTCGTTGTAGCGGAAGGTGGTGGTGAGCTCGTCCATGGCTTCGTTGCTGGCCTCGACATTCATCAGCACGTAGTGCGCTTTGTGCACCTTGTTGATGTGGTAGGCAAGCTGACGGCGGCCCCAGTCTTCGAGACGATGGATTTTCCCACCATCTTTCTGAATGGCCGAGGTGTAGCGCTCGATCATGCCGGGAACTTGTTCGGACTGGTCCGGATGGACCATGAACACGATTTCATAGTGTCGCATTAGCGGCTCCTTACGGGTTAAGCCACCCGTCGGTCCGACTCTCGGAAACGCGGTGTGGCAAGGAGATCCGGCGCATCATGCACCGGTCAAATTTTGAGCGGCGGAGTGTACAGAGTTCACCCCGCCATAGCAAGCAACGCCTGTTCGGAAAAATCAGTCCGCCGCGGGCGTCAACCGGCGCTGCCGTACTGCCTCGAACAGGCAGATGCCGGTGGCCACGGATACGTTCAGGGAACTGACGTCACCCGCCATGGGCAGGCGCAGCAGGTGGTCACAGGCCTCCCGGGTGAGACGGCGCAGTCCACTGCCCTCGGCGCCCATCACCAGCGCCGCCGGACCGGCGAGGTCGGCATCGAACAGCTCCTGCTCGGCCTCACCGGCGGCACCGTACAGCCATAGCCCTGCCTGCTTCAGGTTGGCCAGAGTGCGCGCCAGATTGGTGACCCGCACAAACGGCACGGATTCCGCTGCACCACAGGCCACTTTGCGCACGGTGGGGTTGAGGTCAGCCGACTTGTCTTTGGGCACAATCACCGCGACCACCCCCGCGGCGTCGGCGCTGCGCAGGCAGGCACCGAGGTTGTGGGGGTCGGTGATGCCGTCCAGCACCAGCAGCAGGGGCGGATGCGCCAGCGCCGCCAGTTCCTCCAGCAGTTTCGCTTCATCCCAGACATTGTCTGAAGGGTCACCGCCGGCGTGGTTCACCAGGGCGATCACACCCTGGTGCCGGCCCGGCACCTTGTTGTCGAGTTCTTCGCGGGGCAGGGTTTCCACCGCCACGCCCTGGTTGGCCGCCAGCGCGAGGATGGCGTTCATGCGCTTGTCCCGCCGGCCCGCCTGCACCCAAAGGGTCTGGATCGTCGCGGGGCGTTGCCGCAACAGGGCGTCCACCGCGTGCAGGCCATACACGGACTCCATGACTAGCGGCGCTTGCGTACCCCGGCGCGGCCACTGCCTTTCTTGGCGTCGCCTTTGCCGCTGCCTTTACCTTTACTGGCGCTGCTACCTTTATTGGCGCTCGGTTTGCGCGCGGAGGTAGTACGCTTTGCGCCCGCATCCGACTTGCCGGTGTTTTTACGGCCCTTGCCGCCACCGCTGTTGCGCTTGCTTTTACCGGCGCTGCGGCCGGCGGACTTGCGCTGGGTGTTACCGCCTGCGTCCAGCAGTTCCAGGTCGATCTTTTTGTCGTCCAGATCGACCCGGGCGACCTGTACCGAGACCGTATCACCCAGTTTGTAACTGCGACCGCTGCGCTCACCCACCAGCCGCTGTTTGGCCCGGTCGAAGTGGTAGTAGTCGCCCGGCAGGGCACTGATATGCACCAGGCCCTCGATGTAGAGATCGCTCAACTCCACAAACAGGCCGAAGCTGGTCACCGCTGCCACCACGCCCTGGAAGGTTTCGCCGACGCGTTCCTGCAGGAACTCGCACTTCAGCCAGGCGTCCACATCGCGGGTCGCGTCATCGGCCCGGCGCTCGCTCATGGAACACTGCTCACCAAAGGCCAGCATAGCCGGCAGGTCATAGGGGAAGATACGCTCCACCGGGATGGGTGGCGCCTTCATGCGCTTGACCTTTTTGCTGGGCATGTCAGAGCGAATCACGCGGCGGATACCGCGGTGCACCAACAGGTCGGGGTAGCGCCGAATCGGTGATGTGAAGTGGGCGTAGGCCGGGTAGTGCAGGCCGAAGTGCCCTTTGTTCTCGGGCTGATATACGGCCTGGCTCAGGGAACGCAGCAGCATGGTCTCGATGATGTGCTTGTCGGGGCGCTCGCCGATTTGCTGGCGCAGGGTCTGGTAGTCCATGGGCGAGGGCTTGTCACCGCCGCGCAACTCCAGGCCCAGCTCGCCGAGGAATCCGCGCAGGTTTTCGAGTTTCTCCTCGCCGGGCCCCTCGTGCACCCGGTACAGGATGGGCAGCTTGTGCTCTTCAAAGAAGCGCGCGGTGGCAACGTTGGCACACAGCATGCACTCCTCGATCAACTTGTGCGCATCATTGCGCGTCACTGGCACGATGGCATCAATCTTGCACTGTTCGTTAAACAGGATGCGGGTTTCCGTGGTTTCGAAATCGATGGCGCCGCGCGCGTCCCGCGCCTCTCGCAGGGCCTTGTACAAGCCGTGCAGCCGCTTGATGTGCGGCACGATGCGTTTGTCCACCTCCGGGTGGCTGCCCTGCGCCAGCACCTCACCGACCTGGGTGTAGGTGAGCCGCGCGTGGGAGTGAATCACGCCCTCGTAGAACTGGTAGCCGGTGATGCGCCCGGCCCGGGAGATATTCATTTCACAAACCATGGCGAGGCGATCGACCTCGGGCATCAGGGAGCACAGCCCGTTGGAGAGCACCTCCGGCAACATGGGAACCACCCGCTCGGGGAAGTACACCGAGTTACCGCGAACCTGGGCCTCGTCATCCAGCGCCGAGCCTGGCCGCACGTAATGACTGACATCGGCAATGGCTACCCACAGGCGCCAGCCGCCGCGAAGTTTTTTCTCGCAGTACACCGCGTCATCGAAATCCCGGGCATCCTCACCGTCGATGGTGACAAAGGCCAGTTTGCGCAGGTCTACCCTGCCCTGCTTGTCCGCCTCGCTGGGGGCATCGTCCAGGGAGGCGGCCTCACGCAATACGGCATCGGGCCAGGTGTGGGGAATGTTGTGGGCGCGAATGGCGACATCGATTTCCAGCCCCGGGTCCAGATGCTCACCCAGCACCTCGGTGATGCGACCCTTGGCGCCCAGCTGGCGGGTGGGATAGTGGGTGATTTCCGCCACCACGATCTGGCCATGCTGGGCCTTGTTTTTGGCATTGGGCGGGATCAGCACGTCGTGGTTGATGCGGGCGTTGTCCGGGATCACGGCGCCGATGCCGCTTTCCTCGTAGTAACGCCCCACCACCTCGGTGGTGCCGCGCTTCAGGATTTCCACCAACTTGCCTTCGCGACGGCCGCGGTTGTCCACGCCGGCGATGCTGGCGAGCGCCTCGTCACCGTCAAATACCTGGGCCATCTGCCGGGCGCTCAGGTAAAGGTCATCAGAGCCGTCCAGGGGAGACAGGAAGCCATAGCCATCGCGGTGTCCGATCACGCGCCCGTGTATCAGGTCCAGCTTGTCCACCGGGCCATAGGCACCGCGGCGGTTCACCAGCAACTGACCGTCGCGCTCCATGGCGCGCAGGCGGCGGCGCAGCGCCTCCATGTCCTCCTCGGTGTCTGCCTGCAAGCGCTGGCAAATCTGTTCGTGGGTGAGGGGATGGTCGGCGTTGGACAGCAGTTCCAGAATCAGTTCGCGGCTGGCCACCGGGTTTTCATAGCGGTCTGCCTCACGGGCAGCGTGTGGATCTACCGGAGGGGTTGGAGACCCGGCTTTGGACCGGCCTCCCTTACGTTGTTGTTTTGTCATTGCGGTGATTATACAGATGCTGATGCCGGCGTACGTGATGAAACGCAGGTTTCCAGCGGATTATTGACAAGCCAGCGGACGGGCAGTAAGGTACGCGCCCTCTGAGTTTCAACCCCGGCCCAGGTGGTGAAATTGGTAGACACGCTAGCTTCAGGTGCTAGTGCTCGAAAGGGCGTGGAGGTTCAAGTCCTCTCCTGGGCACCATATTTGTTAAGAAGACCGAGCTACCCTGTAGCCCGGTCTTTTTTTTGGCTAACAAGCACGTCGCTGCGGCGAGCGCTGCGCGCTCTTGCACCGCCGAGAGGACTAATCCGGCCACCGAGCATAGCTCGGCGGCGTTCGCCGGCACGCGTTGCTGCGCAACGCAGGCGTTTGGCTCACCCTCTCCTGGGCACCATATCGTTAAAAAGGCCGAGTTACATCGTAGCTCGGTCTTTTTTTTGGCTGACGAGTACATCGCTGGGGCGAGCGCTGCGCGCTCTGGCAAAGCCTGCGCGGCCCGACCGAGAGGACTAACCCGGCCGTATTCCTCAGCCGGGTGCCAACGGGTCAGCTACCCGGGGTGAAAACCGTTGTGACCAGGTAGCCAGTGTAAGCCGCGTAGCAGGCCAGCAGCACCGCGCCCTCTATGCGACTAATGCGCCCCGGGCCACGGAACCCGTACCCGAAGAAAAACAGGGACAGGGTCAGTGCGGCCATCACGGAGATGTCTCGCACCAGCACTTCCGGGCCTACCGCCATGGGGTGGATCGCACCGGCAATGCCCACTACCGCCAATGTGTTGAAGAGGTTGGAGCCGATCACGTTGCCCAGCGCGATATCATGCTCGCGCCGGCGGGTTGCAATGATTGACGACGCAAGTTCCGGCAACGAGGTGCCGACGGCGACCACCGTTAACCCGATGATCAGGTCTTTAACGCCAAAACCACGGGCGATTTCTACCGCGCCCCACACCAGCACCCGTGAACTGACAATCAGCAGGGCCAGCCCGATTACCAGCGAGAGGATTGCACTGTGGATAGGCTTGGCGCGAACCTCCAGTTCCTGCTCCACGGTCTGTCCCAGCGGGTCCGCTTTCCTGCGCACGCCCTGCCAGATGGTCCAGCCCATCAGGCAGGCAAACAGACCCAACAGGATGACTGCGTCCATCCGACTGATGCGCCCGTCCCAGGCCTGCCAGCCCGCCAGCGCGGTGACCAGCGCGAGAATGGGCAGCTGCTTGCGCAGCACCTGGGATTGAACCGTCAGCGGACTGATGAGTGCAGTGATGCCCAGGATCAAGGCGATATTGCTGATGTTTGAGCCGTAGGCGTTACCCAGCGCAATACCCGGATTGCCCTGGGAGGCAGCCAGGGCCGAGACCACCATTTCCGGCGCGGATGTGCCAAAGCCCACAATCACCATACCAATCAGCAAGGGCGGCATGCCGAAATGGCGCGCCGTGGAGGCCGCGCCCTCTATGAAACGGTCGGCACTCCACACCAGCAGTGCCAGACCGACAATTAATGCAGCAAACGCCAGGGTCATGGACGACACGCTATCGCATCTGCCGTCCAGAATAAAACCGATGGGGCACTGCGAGCGCCCGGTCCGGGGCCGGGCCAGCCCCGGGTCATTGCGCCAGCAGGGACGCTACCGGCTGCAGATAAGCCTCATAGTTACGCCAGCGCTCGAGAGAGTGCGAATAGAGCGGCTGTCGCGCTTGCCAGGAGCTGGCTGTGGCGACGTAGCCGGGGTTGTCTGCGAAACTCAGGCAGGCAGGTTCCCAGGGTAACCCGCAGGCTTTTAACAGCCGGCGGACACTCTGTTCGGGGGATTTTATCAGCGCCTCGTAGTCCGCCTGCACCACGCCGCCAGACAGCGTCCGCTCCCAGTGCGACATCACTTGCTCACAGCCTTCGATGCTGGCGGCAATGTTGTGCAGGCTGAAACTGAAGCTCTGGCCCTCGGCGAAATTCTGGAAGAAACAGGACAGTGCTGTATCCAGTGGGTGGCGTCGGCAG
>JAZBPS010000025.1:0-4994 GCA_036353375.1 Halieaceae bacterium
CGGACGAGGGCAAACGCAAGAAACTGCTGGGCTTCTTTGTCGGGCAGATTATGAAAGCGTCCCGTGGCCAGGCCAACCCCAAACTGGTAAACGAGATCCTGATTCGCCGCCTCGAGGCGACCGAGGGCTGATCGCGTTCGGCCCCTACTACCGGAGAAAGCATGCGCAAGGACAAGGAAAAAGTACTGGATGAAGTGTGGACGGAGGCACGGGTAAAGAGCTTCCTGCAGATTCGCTCCCACGACGATGTGGAGGAGGACTTCCACATGCTGCTGAAAGCCTACCAGAGCATGCGCGCCGAGGACTTCGCCAAGTTCGTCGGCTTTTTCGTCGACGACGGTCGCAATCTCGACGCCACCAACCCCGCGGGGAAAACCGTACTGGACATCGTCAGCCAGCACCGGCGCTCGGATGCGTATGCGGAGATCCTGCAACAGGCGGGTGCGACCCGGCGCTAGCGAAGGCGCTGCCTAGTACTTTGGCTCACCCCTGAATCGCTCGCGATTCTTCTGTTTGGCGTCTTCGCCTTTCTTTAACAGCACATAGGCCGCACCGGTGCCGCCGTGGCGCGGCTGGGCCGAATGGAATGCCTGCACTGCCTCCAGCTCGAACAGCCACTGGTTCACACAGCCCTTGATCACCGAGGCCTGCCGGCGGCCCGCTTCGTTGGAGTTCTCGCCCTTGCCGTGCACCACAATAACGGTGCGCAAGCCGAGCTCGCTGGCCTCTTCGATAAACTCGTGGATCTCCTGCCGCGCCTGTTTGACCGTCATGCGGTGCAGGTTCAGCCTGGCCTCGGGTTCATAGCGCCCCTGCTTGAGCTTGCGGTACACGCCGTTCTGCACGCCCGGTCGCTTGAACTCAAGCACGTACCAGGGATCCAGGGGTTCAATGCCCTCTTCCGACAATGGATTAACCGGGCCGCGTTCTGCCGCCGCTGCCTCTCGCCGCGCCAGGGCATTGGCATCGCTGACCTGCTGGCGGCTGAGTTTCACCCGCGGCGTATGCTTCAGCGGCTTGACCCCGGCCATCTCCTGCTCGAACAGGAAGTTCTCGTCATCATTCATAGTGCTGCGTATTATAGTGGCTTCTCGGGAGGACTTTGTGAACGGCAGTATCAGTAACGGCGCCGGGTATTTCCTGCGCGGCGCGCAACTCTTGAAACACCCCCGGCTCAGGCCTTTCATCCTGATCCCGCTGTTGGTGAACATTGTGATCTTCGGCGCCCTGATTGGTTTCAGCGTGCAGTGGATAAACGCTGCGCTGGGCGACATTATGGGCTGGCTCCCCGGCTGGCTCACCTGGCTGACCTGGCTGATCTGGCCCCTGGTGCTCCTGTCCCTGGGACTGATCACCGGTTATTTTTTCACCGCCGTCGCCCTGCTGATTGCCTCGCCTTTCAACGGCCTGCTGGCGGAAAAAGTCGAGGAGATTGTGACGGGGCAGGAGGTAAAGGGTCCTGAGACCATCGCCCAGGCCTTCATGATTTTCCCGCGGGCAATCAGCCGTGAACTGGTCAAGCTGGCCTACTATCTGCCCCTGCTGCTGGTTGTGCTGGTGGTTACCTGGATACCACCGTTTAACCTGGTGGCGCCGGTACTATGGTTTCTGTTTGGTGCCTGGATGATGTCAGTCCAGTACGTTGACTACCCCATGGACAACCACATGACGTCGTTCGCGGACCTGAAGGAAGTGCTGCGGGAAAGACGGCTGTCCAGTCTTGGCTTTGGCGGCGTGGTCGCCCTGGTGAGCGGCGTGCCCCTGCTGAACTTTTTTGTGGTGCCCGCCGCCGTGTGCGGCGCCACCCTCTATTGGTGCGAGGAGCTCGCCCACACCCACCAGCGCCTGGCGCGGCGCTGATTCAAGACCGGCGCAGTAGTGCCTCGGGCGGATGCTCGCAGTCCAGCTTGTCTCCCAACAAGGCCTCGATATCCGGCAGTAAAAAGGCATCGTCCTCACTGGCAAAGCTGATGGAGACGCCTGTAGCCCCGGCGCGCCCCGTCCTGCCGATGCGATGCACGTAGTCTTCCGGGTCTTCCGGCAGGTTGTAGTTAATCACATGACTGACACCGTCAACGTGAATTCCGCGCCCTGCCACGTCAGTCGCCACCAGAACGTTAATCTTGCCGCGCTTGAAGTCTTCCAACGTGCGCGTGCGCTTGTTCTGGGGAATCTCCCCGGACAGTACGCCGCAATTGTGCCCGGATTTTTGCAAGCGCTCAGAGAGACGGCGGACCTGGTCCCGGCGATTGGCAAAAATAATGACGCTGGTCGCCTCCGGTGAGTTGAGCAGATTGGAGATCACGCGAAAACGCTCGTCCGCGGAGCACATATAAACGCGCTGGTCCACGGCGTCCGTGGCGACGCTTTCCGGCTCGATCTCAATGCGCACCGGTTCGTAGGTCCACTGGTTGGAGAGGTTGATAATGTCTTCAGTAAACGTTGCCGAAAACAGCAGGGTCTGGCGACAGCTCTTGTGCGGCGTGGCCTTCACGATTCGCTTCACTTGCGGAATAAAACCCATATCCAGCATGCGGTCCGCTTCGTCCAGTACCAGAATCTCCACGCGATCGAGGTAGACGTCTCGACGCCCCATAAAATCGATCAGGCGTCCCGGCGTCGCCACCACCAGATCCACAATGTCGTTCTGCAGTCGGTTCAACTGCTTTTGGTAGTCCATGCCGCCGATAAGGGTGGCAATCTTAAGCCCGGTGTGACGCCCCAGCTCCAGGGCATCAGCCGCAATCTGCATGACCAGTTCCCGGGTGGGGGCAATCACCAGCGCCCGCGGCTCGCCGACAAAACGCTCTCCCTCGATGGGATTGTTCAGCAAATCATTGAATATCGTAATCAGGAAGGCGGCGGTCTTGCCGGTACCTGTCTGCGCCTTGCCGATCGCGTCATTGCCCTCCAGGGTATAGGGCAGGATCTGCGCCTGAATCGGTGAACAGAATTCAAAACCCAGGTCAGCGATTCCCTGCATCAGGCTGGGTGCGAGGTCCAGCGTTTCGAAGCGTTTTTGCTCCTCGACGGGAGACACTTCGTCGTTGGCATCCGCTGCCGGGTTCTCGTGGGTTTCCTGCATGTGTATCGCTATCCGCCTGCGCGGCTCTGTCAAAAGGCGGCGCATTCTACCACTTTCTGCAGCGGGCGTGGCCCACGCCCGGAGCGGATGCCCTCAGCACGCCGCCCCCTTATAATGCCTCCCGCATGAACCACTCAAGCCCCCTGCTCAGGGAGACCCGCGCCCTGCTGGCGCTGGCTACTCCACTTTTTATTGCCCAGCTTGCACAGATGGGCACCGGCGTGGTGGACACCATCATGGCCGGTCGCTACGCCTCTATCGACCTCGCCGCAATCGCCATTGGCTACAACTTGTGGTTGCCCCTGTATCTGGTGGCACTGGGCATTATGCTGGCGGTAACCACCATCGTCGCACAGCACTTTGGCGCAGGCCGGCTGGAGGCGATACGCGGGATGTTGCCGCAGGCATTCTGGGTGGCGGCTGTGCTCGGACTGGTATCAGCGCCCCTGTGTTACTTTCCAGGGCCCGTACTGGACCAGCTGTCACTGGACCCCGTCACTTATGGCAAGACCCAGGGCTACCTGAAAGCCGTGGCCTTCGGCTTGCCGGGCGCTGCGCTGTTCCAGGCATTTCGCTGCCACATTCAGGGTATCGGGATCGTCCGGCCGTTTGCTATCGCCAGCGTGATCGGCTTCTTTGCCAACGTTCCGCTCAACTACATTTTTATCTACGGCAAGCTGGGGCTGCCGGAAATGGGGGCCGTTGGCTGCGGCTGGGCCACGGCGGTATCCATGTGGCTGGGACCCGCGCTGATCGCCTTCTACACGCTGCGCTCCCGGGCGCTGCGCACCTACCTGCCGGAGGCGCGCTGGTATGGCCCCGATGCCGCTCGCATTCGTGAAATCCTGTCCATCGGCGCACCTATCGGGGCCACTTTCTTCTTCGAGATGGCAGTGTTCTCGGTGGTGGGACTGCTGATTGCCACCGTGGGCAACCGGGAAGTTGCCGCACACCAGATCGCCACCAGCATCTACGACGTGGTCTACATGCCGCTGGTCAGCATCGGGTCTGCCATGGCGACCCGTATGGGGCACGGCATCGGCCGAGGCGCACTGCCCGATGTCAAACTGAGCATGCAGAGCGGAGCCCTGGTCTCATCGGGCGTCTGTTTCCTGATGGCTATCGCCTTCATCCAGGCACCACAGGCTATTGCGTCCATCTATACGTCGGACAGTGCCATCCTTAGCGTCGCTGTAGCGTTGCTGCAGCTCACCCTTGTATTCATTGTGGTGGACACGGCTGCTGTGGTGACCTCCTTCGGGCTGCGCGCCTTCAAGGACACCCGCTTCCCTTTTCTCGTGATGACCGTGTCCTACTGGATTGTCGCCCTGCCCCTGGGTTACTACCTGGGGCTCACAGACACCGGGGCCGAACTCTACGGCGCGCTGGGTTTCTGGTGGGCGATGATTGTTGGGGTCGCGGTGGCAGCGGTGCTTACGGCCATGCGCCTGCAAGTCTGGTTCAGGCGTCCGCTGGCTTCTTACAGTCAGGACATTCTGGATTCCGGGACAGTCTGAGCTGGCGGACATCCAGGGTACGGCCATCCACCAGTAACATACGGCCCGCCAGTCCCTCACCGAAGCCGCTCAGGTATTTCACCGCTTCCAGCGCCTGCAGGCTGCCGATGATCCCCACGATGGGTGCCAGTACACCGTTTTCCGAACAGCTCAAAGGCGGGTCACTGCTGCCCTCGGGGTACAGGCAGCGATAACACGGACTGCCGGCTGCGGTGTCGAACACGGTAACCTGGCCCTCGCTGCCGATAGCGGCACCGCTGACCAGGGGTTTTCCGGCGGCGATACAGGCGCGGTTAACGGCAAGCCGCGCGATGAAATTGTCGGTCGCATCAACAACAAGGTCGACGGCGGCTACCGCCCGGGACAACGCTTCGCCCGCCAGATGTGCCGCC
>JAZBPS010000328.1:0-2495 GCA_036353375.1 Halieaceae bacterium
CACGCTGGGCTCAGTGCTGGCGTGCAATTCTTCGGGCGTGCCCTCGCCAGCTATCTCGCCCGCCACGATAATAAAGCAGTAATCCGCCAGCCGGGTCATTTCAGCCACATTGTGGGTGACCACAATGCTGGTCAGGCCGAGGGCATCGTTGGTATCACGCATCAGTTTCCGCACCGTAGAGATGGCAATGGGGTCCAAACCCGCAATAGGTTCATCGTAAAGCACAATGGCCGGGTCCATCACAACCGCCCGCGCCATGGCGACGCGCCGCGCCATGCCTCCGGAAAGCTCATGGGGCATCAACTCTTCGGTACCCCCAAGGCCCACTGCATGAAGCTTGCTCAGCACCAGGCGGCGCAGCAGCGCCTCCGGCAACCGAGTGTGTTCCCGCACCGGTGTGGCGATATTTTCAAACACGGTCAGGTCGGTAAAAAGCGCACCGTTCTGCAGCAATACACCGATATGGCGGCGCAGGGACCGGAGTTCGCGATAGTTGAGCGCAGCCAGGTCCTTCCCCAGCACCTCCACACTGCCTGCCTGGGGCGAGAGCTGGCCAGTGATCAACCGCAATATCGTGGTTTTACCCACACCGCTGGGACCCATAATGGCAACGATCCGACCCCTGGGGATGTCCATGCTGACGTTCTGGAGAATGGGCCTGCTGCCGTGCCGGAAACTCAGGTTGCGAATCCGGATGATGCTGTCGGAACAAGGGTTTTGCATGGTGTAACCGTTTTTGGCATCGCCGCATGGCTGCAGTGTAAACGCCCCGTCGTCCCCGGGTCGAGCGCAGGCCGCTGGCTGGCAACGCCAATACAGGCGGCCTGTCGATTCAGGCAGTCGCGCGCGCGGCTGCCGCCCTGCCGGCGCGCCGGCCGAAGTAGGTGGCATCGCCAATGGACATGCCACTGGCATAGCCCTCACCGCTGCGCGGCAGGCCAGCGCTGCAGCGCCCGGCAGCGTACAGGCCGGGGATCGTGCTGCCGTCAGACCGGCGCACCTCGCCGTCCACGGTGGTATCGAGACCACCAAAGGTGAACGCCGGGTAGTACATTCCCGGTCCGATGGTGAAGTCCAGCAGCGCATAGGGCGGCTTGTCCAGTGGCCGCAGGAAGGCCGCATCCTTGTGAAACAGCGGGTCCTGTCCCTCCGCTGCGAACCGGTTGTATGTGCTGATGGTCTGGGTGAGGGTCCCTGGTGCAAACCCGGCATCCCGTTCCAGTTCCTCAATGGTTTCACCCACCTCTACCACCGGGGGATCCGCGTACAGGGGCGGCCCGGTAAAGATGGCGGAATCAACCACGAGATAGGCGCGGCGTTCGGTCTGGTGCAGACAGTGGTGCGCGCCCCGGGCGTGGTAGCAGTCCTCGTTGATGAACCTGAGGCCCTGGGCGTTGACGAATACACCCTCGCAGAATTCTCCCGCAGGGTACCAGAGCACCGAGATAAAGCCCTGGTCCATATTCACTGCAGCGCCGCCCACACCCATACCCATCTGGATACCTGTGCCGGTATCGCCCGGGTTGCCGATAGGCGTGGCGTCCTTGAGGCGGGGCGCATACTTTTCCACCATCTCGCGGTTCATTATGAAGCCGCCACTGCACAGGATCACGCCCTGTTTCGCGCGCAGGGCACGCACCGCCCCGTCCTGCCGGCACAGCACGCCGACAACCTGTCCAGCGTCCACCACCAGCGTGAGCACCCGGCTGTCGTAGTGCACATCCACCCCCGCATCGACGACGGCCTGCGTCAGCACCTGCATCAGGGTTGCGCCGCCTTCCTCCCAGAACGCGTGGGGCTTGTGGGCGCGGGGCGCAGGCTGCGCCAGCTGCGCTTCAAGGAAACCTTTCTCGTTGCCGGAATAGGCCAGCGACTGGTATTCCGGCGTGTTGGTGTGTTTGCCGCCGTAGAATTCGGGATTGAACTCGACACCCTGTGCCACCAGCCAGTCATAGTGCTCCAGGCTGTCGCGACTGTAGGCCCTGACCTTGTCCTCATCGCCGCCCTCGCCGGCGGCCAGGCGCAGATACGCCTCCATGGCCTCGACGCTGTCTTCGAAGCCACAGGCTTTCTGGATGGGCGTCCCACCCCCAATATAGATCTGCCCGCCGGCCAGGGCGGTAGTACCGCCGCTGCCACTGGCCAGTTCCAGCAGCATGACGCGGGCGCCGGCCGCTGCGGCCTCCAGCGCGGCGCAGGCACCGGCGCCGCCGAAGCCGACAACGATAACGTCGCATTCCTCGTCCCAGGCGTCCAGCGTGCTGGCCGCTACGGGGCGATTGGCGCTTATCGTCTCTGTCATTTCCCTGCCTCCCGGATGACCGTGCCTGCGTAAGCAGCAGAGCCGCTAACCATTTTTCACCGCCGGCAACACCGTTTCCGCATAGAGCCGCAGGCACTGCCAGCCCCGCTCCAGCGGCATGCCACCCACCAGGGGGTGCACGGTGGCGAAGAACGCGGGATTGGCGCGATGACGCGCGATGCACTCCTCCGGC
>JAZBPS010000329.1:0-5391 GCA_036353375.1 Halieaceae bacterium
ACCGTCACGCCCAGCTCGCGCAGGCGCGGCATGGTCTCGCCGATAAAGCGGTCAATACCGATGTTGGCAAGACCAATGGAATTGAGCATGCCCGCCGAGGTTTCCACGGTGCGCGGCGGCGCATTGCCCGGCCGCGGCGCCAGGGAAATACCCTTCACACTCACGCCGCCCAGGGCCGCCACGTCGACGAAATCAGCGTATTCCACCGCGTAGCCATAGGTGCCGGACGCATTGATAAAGGGGTTATCGAGGGTAAGCGGGCCCAGCGTCGTGCGCAGCCGCTCGCTCATGAGGCAGCCTCGAAAATGTCCGCCGCCTCAAACACCGGGCCGTCGTAGCAAACGTATTTGTAGGTGCCATCGGTACCCATCACCGCGCAGCCCTTGCAGGTACCCATACCGCAGGCCATGGGCGCTTCCAGGGCGAGCTGGCAGGGTGCACCCGCCGCCTGCGCCACATTGGATACCGCGTGCAGCATGCCATCCGGGCCGCAGCTGTAGACGGCGGCATTGCTGTGCTCAGCGAGGATGCGTTGCAGCGGTGCCGTTACCCGACCCTGTTCGCCGCGAGCCCCGTTTTCGGTGGTGACCAGAAGGTCCGCCACCTCGGCAATCTCGTCGGCCAGGGGCAGGTCGTGTTCCGTGCGACCGCCGTAAATAAAGGTGGCGCGCTCGCCGCGCTCGTGTATCGCGCGGGCGAGAAACAGCAGCGGGGCAACGCCAACCCCGCCGGCAACCAGCACGTGCCTGTGGCTGGCGTCCAGCAGCGTGTAACCCTTGCCCAGCGGTCCAAAGACGGTCAGCAGGTCGCCGACTTTCATCGCCGCCAGACGCTCGGTGCCCTCACCGATGGGCTTCACCAGGATAGAGCCGACCTCGCCGCACTCCACCAGGGAAAAGGCCCTGGGCAATACGGGGTGCACCCCCCAGTCGCCGCGCACCATCACGAACTCACCAGGCACGGCGGGGACAGGCGTATCCCCCGAAAAGCGCAGCAGCGCATGGTTAGGCGCGGGATAGGTGACTTCAGTGATGCGGGTTTGCAGGTATTTCATGGCGCGCAATCATACCAGAACCGCAGCGGGCGAGGCGCATTTACAGGCCAAAACCGGGACAGTATCGCGGCAAGCCGCCTAGCCCGGGCGGGCCATCCCGGCAGTGGCATCTGCGCGAATACTGGCGGGCACCGGGCAATCCATCACCGCCGCCACCGCGACCAGGATTTCCACCTCGCGGGGCGCCAGGACATCGTCGTGGGCGGCGCACAGCGCCATCGCCTTGAGCAGCCGCGGCTTCAGCAGCTGGTAGCAATCCGCCAGCGTGTTCACGGCGCGGCTGAAGTCCGCTACGCCACAGTCCTCCAGTGGCGTCAGGGAAACCGTATACATGCCAAGGCTCTCCACACCCCGGGTAAACGCGCCCCGGGTGTCGTCTTCGTTGTCATGACCGTGCCAGGCCAGCACCGACATCACCGTCACAAGCGGCTCCCGCACCTGCGATACCTTGCGATAGCGCGGCCGATGCGGCTTTACCTGCACGAACTCCGGGTCCAGGTAATGGCGCAGGACCTGGTACAGGCACCACTCGTAGAGGTCGATCTGCTGGTCCGCGCGGGCAACCTTTAACAGCGTGTCCTTGAACTGGCCGTACTGGGTTGCGGACATGCACTTCAGCGACGGCAGGCACAGCTCCAGCAGGGAGAGCCGCAGACCCGCTGACAGGGACGCTATCCGCGGATACAGCTGGCGCGTGGTCGTGGCCAGCCCCTTGATGCCCGTGTCCTGCACAAGCTGGAGCTGGGCCTCCCGGGTATCCTGGGCATCCGCCAGCAGCAGACCCAGCGCGATGGCGTGGGCACCGAAGGGATCGTGTGCCTGCTCTGACAGATCGTCCGGAATCTCGCGCAGATACTCAAGAAAACCTGCATCGGGCAGGCCGCCCCCGGTTTCCCCGGCGGCACCCCCGAGCACGGTGCCCGCCACCACCGCGGCGGCGACATTCACCGCGCGCTGGCGCGCCTCTGCCTGCTCGGCGCGGCGCTGCTGATCACGGGCAGACCCCTTGTAGCTCGCCTCGGGAGACGGCTTGATGAACTGGCCGTCCCAACCGGGTTCAATGCGGCGGATGCGATCGGGCAGTGGCGGGTGGGTGCGGGCCAGTTGCCACAATTCGTTGATCTGCCCGAAAAATATGTGGCTCAGTTCCCCGGCCCGGGGCTCGATCACCGTGGCGCCGGGCGCATGCCCGCCGATCACCTTGAGCGCGTCGGCTACACCCGCCGGGTTGCGGGTGAACTGCACCGCGGAGGCATCGGCCAGCAGCTCCCGTTGCCGACTGACAGCGGCCTTGATCAGCGCGCCGAACAAGCCGCCCAGCCAGCCCAGCAACCACAGCCCGACACCGATGGCCATAATCTGGGCAGGCAGCCGGTTGCCGGAGCCCGTGGAATTGCGGCTGGACATGCTGTGGTAACGGCTGCGGCTGCCGCCACGCACAATCACCTGTCCGACATCGCCGATAAAGGTGATGCCCTTCACCATCGCCGCCAGGCGAATGTTCAGCCGCATATCGCCATTGAGGATATGGCTGAACTCGTGCGCGATAACGCCCTGCAGCTGCTCGCGATTGAAATGGTCCAGGCTGCCCTGGGTCACACCAATGACCGCATCGCCCGGCGAAACCCCGGCGGCGAACGCATTGATGCCGCGCTCTCCCGGCAGCACGTACACCGGCGGAACCGGCAGACCGGCGGCCAGGGCCATTTCCTCGACGATGTTCAGGCAGCGGCGCTGGGCAGGGTCCGTGGTTTGCGGCAGGATGCGCTGCCCGCCAAGCCGCTCCGCCACGGCCTTGCCGCCGGCAGAGAGTTGCGCCCACTTGAACAGCACCACCAGGAACACCGTTGCGGCCACTCCCAGGCAGACGAACCCGAAGGTCTCCCAGGACAGGGCCTGCAACACGCCGGCGACAGGCCGGTCGTAGGCCGCACCGCCGGCGCTCAACAGAAACACCAGCACGGCGACGAGTAAGTTGGTGATGACAATCAGCGCGATCACCGCGAGCAGGAACCACAGGACCAGCCACCGGCTGTAGCGGCGCGCCTGGTCCTGGGCGGCGAAAAAGTCCACGACGCGCCTCGCCGGCGATCAGAAGCTGACTTTGGGGGCTGCCTGGATCTCTGCGGAGTCGGCGAATTCCAGCAGGGACGCGTCCTCGGGGTGGCCAAACTTCGCCGCCAGCACAATCTGCGGGAAGCTCTGGCGATAGGTGTTGTAGGCCATCACCGAATCGTTGTAGCCCTGGCGCGCGAAAGACACCCGGTTTTCCGTGGTGGTGATCTCCTCGCTGAGCTGGGTCATGTTCTCGCTGGCCTTGAGGTCCGGATACGCCTCCATGGTGACATTCAGGGCGCCCAGGGCATTACCGAGGGCGTTCTCCGCTGCCGCCAGTTGGCCCATCTCGCTGCCACCGGGACCTTTTTCACCGATGGCCTTGAGAATGGCGGCGGCGTTGTTCCGCGCCGACACCACCGCGTCAAGAGTCTCGCGCTCGTGCGCCATATAGCTTTTCGCCACTTCCACCAGATTGGGAATCAGGTCATAGCGACGTTTTAGCTGCACCTCGATTTGCGCAAACGCATTCTGATAGCGGTTCTTGAGGGTGACGAGGCGGTTGTAGATGGCAATGACATAGCCCACCAACCCCAGCAATACCAGCCAGAACACAATACTGGAAACATCCATGACGCTGTCCGTAAGGCAGAAACCGGGCGTCAGTATAGCCTCTCCGCGTGCCCCGCAGAACCACTGCGCAGATAGCGCTTGTACTGGGTGTAGGTCATACCCGTCCAGCGGCCGAACGCACGGTAGAAGCTGTTGGGCTGGCTGAAGCCCAGCGCGCTGGCCAGGCATTTGCCCGGCAGCCACCGCTGGGCCAGGGTCTTTTCGCAGCGATAGCGCCGTACCTGGTCCAACAGCCGTTGGTAGCTGGTGCCTTCCCGGCGCAGATGCCGGCGCAGGGTGCTGGAGGACACACACAGGTGACCGGCAACCTGTGCGGCGCTGATGGTTTCGAGATCAGAAAGTAACAGGACGTGCAGCACACGCCGCCGCATGAGTCTTCGCTTGGCCATGGCATTCCCTTGCTGTTGGTTGAGCGATAATCAGATTGTGGTGCGCCCGGCATCCGTGCGGGCACGTATTCACTATAGTCCGGGCTCAGGCGTGGCGCCTGTTTTCAGGACAACAATTTGGTGCAGAAAAAAGCGAGTTACAGGAAGGGGTCAGGCGCTGCCGGGCATGTCCTGGAGCGCATCGGCGTCGATGGCAGCCTCATCCAGCACCACCTTGTTGCGGCCGGTTTGCTTGCCAGAGTAGAGCACCGAGTCAGCGCGGTTGACACAGTCCTCGAAGCTCATACCGTCTTCGTAGGCGGCGACGCCGATGGTGAGGGTGACCTTGAGCACGTTACCCTCGAAGGTGAAATGGGTGCGCTCGAAGGTTTTCCGCAGTTTTTCTGCAACCACGGCACCTCCGGCCAGATTGGTTTCCGGCAGCAGGAAAATGAACTCCTCACCGCCCCAGCGGGCCACCGTATCCACATCGCGCAGCTGACTGGTCATCAGCTTGGCGGTCTGGCGCAGGGCATAGTCCCCGGCCGCGTGCCCGAAGTCATCGTTAACCGATTTGAAGCGGTCAATATCCGCCAGCATCACCACAAAGCTACGCCCGCTGCGGCTGGTACGGGTAATTTCAGTGGAGACCACCTCAGCGAAGCCGCGCCGGTTAAACAGGCCCGTCAGCATATCCATACGCGCCGCTTCCACCAGCCGTGCATTACTCTGCTCCAGCTCGCGGGTGCGCTGGGCCACCTCGCCCTCGAGATTGTTGTACAAGCGCGTGAAGCGGTTGGCGAGGGACAGCGCCATGCTCAACAGAATGGCGAAAAAGCCTATAGTCATCAGACGGGGGTTGGCCAAAATACCCTGGGCCACCATGATGTCGTTCACCGCGCAGAACAGGAACACCGCCCAGCCCAGCGTCATGGTGCGCGCTTCCCGGTGCCCCCGGGCGGCATACCAGACGACCAGCACCAGCGTCGCCAGCAACCCCGGCAGCACGTACATCTGCCAATAGAACAGGGAGTGCGTCAGCACCTCGCGGCCCGGGATGAAGACCACTGTGAGTGCAAGCACGATAAAACCGAGCTGGTAGGCCCGCACCCAGATGGGCGGGCGTATTTGCAGCAAACAGAAAAACAGCTGCAGGCCGACACTGGGCAACAGGTAGATCACGCTGTATTCAATTTTTTCATGCAGCAGGTAAGGCAAGTCCTTGAGCCCAGGGGTAACAAAAATCGACTGGCTGAGCTCGATACTGTAGACCGACACCAG
>JAZBPS010000330.1:0-8882 GCA_036353375.1 Halieaceae bacterium
CGGTCTGTGGAGCAGATGAGTCTTTCAGCGGCGTCGTGAGAATTTAAGGGAGTCAAACCCTCGGGCTGATCGGCATCAGCCTCAGGAAGAGAAGCAGCGACGCCTGAATGCACCTGAAAAGGTAGCGGCGTCGCCGGGGGGAGCTTTAGTGGACGGTATTGCTGGCTTCCAGCGGTGTCATGTCGCTGGCGGCTTCGGTCTTGCGCAGGGATTCCTGCTCCTGCAGGTAGGTGCGCAGGCGTCCGACCACGCTGGTCATCACGTCGATGGTCTGGCTGATCTGGTCCAGGGCCATCAGGATGGTTTCGGTGTCGTTGGTGGCGCTTTTGTCATCACTCATGCTCGATCCTCACTGGTATCGGCTGAAAGGTCGCACCGTGCCCGAAGGCAACGGTGCGCGGAGGTGTGGCAGCGGCGGGATTAGTCCCAGCTCAGGGCGCCGCCGGTCTGGTACTCAATCACCCGGGTTTCGAAGAAGTTCTTCTCCTTGCGCAGGTCCATGATCTCTGACATCCAGGGGAAGGGGTTCTGCACGCCGGCGAACTGCTCCGGCAGGCCCAGCTGGGTCAGGCGGCGGTTGCAGATGAAGTGCAGGTACTCCTCCATCATGGCCGCATTCATGCCCAGTACGCCCCGCGGCATGGTATCCCGGGCGTATTCGATCTCGATCTGGGTGCCTTCCAGGATCATCTGGATGACTTCCTTCTTGAAGTCCTCGGTCCACAGGTGCGGGTTTTCCAGCTTGATCTGGTTGATCACGTCGATGCCGAAGTTCAGGTGCATGGACTCATCCCGCAGGATGTACTGGAACTGCTCGGCCACGCCGGTCATCTTGTTGCGGCGGCCCATGGAGAGAATCTGGGTAAAGCCACAGTAGAAGAAGATGCCTTCGGTCACGGCGTAGAAGCCGATCAGGTTGCGCAGCAGCTCCTGGTCGGTTTCTGTCGTGCCCGTCTTGAAGTTGGGATCACCCAGGGCCTGGGTGTGGCTCAGGCTCCAGGCCGCCTTCTTCGCCACCGATGGCACCTCGCGGTACATGTTGAAGACCTCGCCTTCATCCATGCCCAGGGACTCGATGCAGTACTGGTAGGCGTGGGTGTGAATGGCCTCTTCAAACGCCTGGCGCAGCAGGTACTGACGGCACTCGGGGTTGGTGATGTGGCGATACAGGGCCAGCACCAGGTTGTTGGCCACCAGGGAGTCGGCGGTGGAGAAGTAGCCGAGGCTGCGCATGACAATGCGCCGCTCGTCTTCCGTCAGGCCGTTGGGGCTCTTCCAGGTGGCGACGTCGGCGGTCATGTTGATTTCCTGGGGCATCCAGTGGTTGGCACAGCCGTCGATGTACTTCTGCCAGGCCCAGTCGTACTTGAAGGGCACCAGCTGGTTGAGGTCGGCGCGGCAGTTGATCATGGCCTTCTCGTCCACGGACACCCGCGCGGCACCCATCTCCAGCTCTTCGAGGCCGGCTGCCACGTCCATCTCGGCAACCGCGGCCGCCGCCTCGGCGATAGCCTCGTTGGCCGCCATGGCTTTCTCGCCCTTGGCATCTGCCGCTGCCGCCGGCGCGGTCGCGGTGACCGCAGGGCTGGGAGCGTCCGCCGGCTTGGCGGCCTCGGCGGGTGCTGCAGCAGTTACCGCGGGCTGGGGTGCAGCCACGGGTGCCGCGGCTTCCTGTTTGGCCGGCGCAGGCGCCGTGGCCAGTTCTTCGTCGTTGTATTCGTCCCAGCTAAGCATGAGCGATTCCTCTCCTACCGATGTTTGATGGATGCATGTTTCCTGTTACTGCCTAATGGTATGGCTTCTTCTTTTTGTCGCTGTCGCCTGCCGCTGTTACTGGCAGGCTTCGCAATCCGGGTCGTCCAGGGAGCAGGCCTGGGGTACTTCCGCGGGTGCCGGTTCACCTGCAGACACCGCGTTCAGCTTGCCGGTGGCAATGGTGGATTTCTCCGTGCCGGTGGCCGCCAGGGAGCGCAGGTAGTAGGTGGTTTTCAGGCCACGGTACCAGGCCATGCGGTAGGTCACGTCCAGTTTTTTGCCGCTGGCATTGTTGATGTACAGGTTCAGCGACTGGGCCTGGTCGATCCACTTCTGGCGGCGGCTGGCGGCGTCCACCAGCCAGCGCGGCTCCACCTCAAACGCGGTGGCGTAGATGGCCTTCAGGTCCTCGGGTACCCGGTCGATGTTCTGCACACTGCCGTCGTAGTACTTGAGGTCGTTGACCATCACCTGGTCCCACAGGCCGCGGGCCTTCAGGTCCTTGATCAGGTAGGGGTTCACCACCGTGAACTCACCGGACAGGTTCGATTTCACGTACAGGTTCTGGTACGTGGGCTCGATGGACTGGGACACCCCGGTGATGTTGGCGATGGTGGCCGTGGGCGCAATCGCCATCACGTTGGAGTTGCGCATGCCCTGGGTTTTCACGGTTTCCCGCAGGCTCGCCCAATCCAGGCTTTCGCTGGTATCCACCTCGATGTACTTCTCGCCACGCTCGGCGGCCATGTTCTTCAGGGAGTCGATGGGCAGGATGCCCCGGCTCCACAGGGAGCCCTCGAAGCTCTGGTAGGCGCCGCGCTCTTTCGCCAGCTCGCTGGACGCCTGGATAGCGTAGTAGCTGATGGCTTCCATGGACTTGTCGGCAAAGTCCACGGCCTCGTCAGAGGCGTAGGCGATGTGCTGCTTGTACAGCGCGTCCTGGAAGCCCATCAGGCCCAGGCCCACCGGGCGGTGCTTCATGTTGGAGTTGCGCGCGGTGTCCACCGAGTAGTAGTTGATGTCGATGACGTTATCGAGCATCCGCACGGCCGTGTTTACGGTGCGCTGCAGCTTCTCCAGGTCCAGACCGTTCTCGCCGATGTGCTGGGGCAGGTTGATGGAGCCCAGGTTGCATACGGCAATCTCGTCCTTGCTGGTGTTCAGGGTGATCTCCGTGCACAGGTTGGAGGAGTGCACCACGCCCACGTGGGGCTGGGGTGAGCGCATGTTGCAGGGGTCCTTGAAAGTGACCCAGGGATGCCCGGTTTCAAACAGCATGCCCAGCATCTTGCGCCACAGGGTCTGTGCGGGAATGGTTTTGTGCAGCTTCAGCTCGCCGGTGGCGGCCATGGCTTCGTATTCCTCGTAGCGCTTCTCGAAGGCGGCGCCGTAGAGGTCGTGCAGGTCGGGCACGTCGTTGGGCGAGAACAGCGTCCAGTTCTTGTCGTCGAACACCCGCTTCATGAACAGGTCGGGGACCCAGTTGGCGGTGTTCATGTCATGGGTGCGGCGGCGGTCGTCGCCGGTGTTCTTGCGCAGCTCCAGGAACTCTTCGATATCCAGGTGCCAGGTTTCCAGATAGGAACACACGGCCCCCTTACGCTTGCCGCCCTGGTTGACCGCCACCGCCGTGTCGTTGACCACCTTCAGGAAGGGCACAACGCCCTGGGACTTGCCGTTGGTTCCCTTGATGTAGGAGCCCAGCGCACGCACCGGGGTCCAGTCGTTGCCAAGGCCGCCAGCGAACTTGGACAGCATCGCGTTGTCCTGGATGGCGCCGTAGATGCCGTGCAGGTTGTCCGGCACCGTGGTGAGGTAGCAGGAGGACAGCTGCGGCCGCAGGGTGCCCGCATTGAACAGGGTGGGGGTGGAACTCATGTAGTCGAAAGATGACAACAGGCGATAGAACTCGATGGCGCGGGCCGTCGGGTTATCTTCTTCCACGGCCAGCCCCATGGCCACGCGCATAAAGAAGATTTGCGGCAGCTCGAAGCGCACCTCGTTGCTGTGAATGAAGTAGCGGTCGTACAGGGTCTGCAGGCCCAGGTAGGTGAATTGCAGGTCTCGCTGGGGCTCCAGCGCTTCGCCCAGTGCGGCCAGGTCGAAGGTGGCGAGTTCCGGCGCTACCAGCTCCAGCTCTATACCGCGCTGCACATACGCGGGCAGGGCCGCGGCGTACAGCGTTTGCATCTCGTGCTGTGTTGCGTTTTCCGCCACGCCCAGGAAGGACAGCGCTTCGGCGCGCAGGTTGTCCAGCAGCAGGCGCGCCGCGGCGTAGGTGTAATTGGGCTCTTTCTCGATCAGTGTACGCGCGGTAATCACCAGAGAGGTGGCCAGCTCCGCCTGGGTGACACCGTCGTAGAGGTTCTTCAGGGCCTCGTTGATAATGTCGGTCTCGCTGACGTCTTCGAGGCCGGCACAGGCCTCGCCCACCACGGTATTGATGCGCGCGAGGTCCAGCGGTGCCCGCGTGCCGTCTGCCTGGGGGACCATGATGCCGGCGTGAGGCGAATCGGCCTGCTCACCCTGCTGACCCACGCGCTCGGCGCGGGCCCTGGCGCGTCCCTCCCGGTAAATCACATAGTCGCGCGCGATCTTGTGCTCACCGGCGCGCATCAGGGCCAGTTCGACCTGGTCCTGGATGTCTTCGATGTGGATCGTACCGCCCGAGGGCATGCGGCGCTTGAAAATAGCACTGACCTGTTCGGTCAGCTTGGCCACCGTTTCGTGAATGCGCGAGGACGCCGCGGCGGTGCCGCCCTCAACGGCCAGGAAGGCCTTGGTGATGGCCACAGAGATCTTGCTGGCGTCGTAGGGCACGACGGTCCCGTTGCGTTTGATAACCCGGATTTGTCCCGGCGCCGTCGCCGTGATGTTGGACGGCGTCCCCGCAGTGTCGCTCTTCGCCGTGGTTTGGGTGCCAGCTGTCGTTTGCTCGATCTCTGTTTGCATGTCTACTCCGGAATGAACGGTTGCCGTCCTGTTTTTTTAACGTTGTTTTGCGTTTTCGTTGTCTGGTGCGGAAGCGATTCTTGTCGCTGGTTTCCAGCGACCTGCGCTTCCACACTTTCCAACGGTCCCACCATGTTTATTCGCTGGTGCCGCGGCTGCCTTGCTGGCAGCTAAATGCGCCAAACTACGCGCAATCATCTCGAATTGTTGCAATTACTCGCTATCTTCGCCGTTCATGCTGCGGGTTCCCTGACGTTGGCTCCCCGCGGCTGTACCCGTCCTGCATATATCAGCCTGTCTTCGATTGCTCCTGCTGTGGACGCGTCGGGCGATACAAGCCCGATGCAGTCGCCGGGGCAGGCCGTCAGGCGTTGCGGGCGCATGGTTCGGCGTATGTTGGATTGGGCAGCCATCGAGCGTTTTTGCTGGTGGCGTCCTGATTCCCCTGTTCTGCCCCGGATGCCCCAGCGTCATTGTTGTTTTTGTTCCGTTACCGGCTGTGTAGCCGCAGTCTGCGCAGATCGCACCAGATCGTGCGGCAACGTCGTCAAATTCGACGGATAACCCTATATATTGGGTCCGCTGTAACGTTGTTATACAAGATAATGAGCTTGCCTGTGGATTGCAAGACGTTGTAACTGGGTTTTTTCTGTGGATAAGGTGTGCATGAAGCCCGGGGTCTGCGGTCACTAACCCCACAGCCCGCGTAAACTCAAAGTGCAGAAAAATCAGGTGTTTGCAGCGCCTTTTTCAGGCCTTTGACCAATTTGTTCTAAGCGATGGGCTGCACAGGAATTAATTGTTATTAATTGGGGTAGTAGCGTCTGCCCACACGCGTGTCGCCGGGCGCCGACAGGGATACCGCGGCCGTCAACCTGGTCCGCGAAGGCCGGGCGCCTAACCCTGCGCCAGGGCCGGCGCTGCAGCGTCCAGGTAGTCGGTGATGACGCTGCTGAGCGTATCTACCAGAAATGCCGCGTCCACCTCATCCAGTATCAGGGGTGGCAGCAGCCGCACCACGTTGCCCGCGGTCACGTTGATCAGCAGCCCTTTCGCCAGTGCCCGTTCGACCAGCTCACCGCAGGGCTCCAGCAGCTCTATGCCCAGCATCAGGCCCCGGCCCCGTACCTCGGTGACACCCGGCAGGTCGCCCAGCCGCTCCCGGAACGCGCTGAGGAGCTGCGCTCCCATCCTGGCGGCATGCTCGGCGAGCTTCTCGTCTTCCATCGTGCGTATCACCGCCAGTGCAGCGGCGCAGGCGAGGGGATTGCCGCCATAGGTCGAACCGTGATGCCCCGCCTGCAAGGTATCTGCGGCGGCGCCGCTGGCCATGCAGGCCCCGATGGGTACCCCGTTCGCGAGCGCTTTGGCCGTGGTGAGCACATCCGGCACAACATCCTCGCCCTGGCAGGCATACCAGGTGCCGGTGCGGCAGTTGCCGCACTGCACCTCGTCCAGCATCAACAGCCAGCCGTGTGTGTCACAACATTCACGCAATGCCTGCAGGTAGCCCGGTGGCGGCAGCTTGATGCCGCCTTCTCCCTGTATCGGCTCTACCAGGATCGCGCAGACGTCCGTATTGTTGGCGGCAATCGTATTTATGGCGTCGATATCGCCGAAAGGGGCGCGTATAAAGCCGCCCACCAGCGGTTCAAAGCCTGCCTGGATCTTGCGGTTACCAGTGGCCGAGAGGGTGGCCATGGTGCGCCCGTGAAAGGCGGTTTCCATCACAATGATGTTGGGGTTGGCGATACCCCGTTCGTGACCGTAGCGCCGCGCCAGTTTTATCGCTGCCTCGTTCGCCTCGGCACCCGAATTGCCGATAAAGCTTCGCGCCAGCCCCGAAATGCGCGCCAGCGCTTCACCCAGCCGTTCCTGTTGCTCAATGTGGTAGAGATTGGAGGTATGGATGACGCGGGCGGCCTGCTGCGCCACGGCTTCCGTAACCGCCGGGTGGGCGTGCCCCAGGGAATTCACCCCGATACCGGAAATGGCGTCCAGGTAGCGATGGCCGCGCGGATCCACGAGATAGCAGCGTTCGCCGTGCGTGAAGCTGATATCCATCCGCGCGTAGGTGTTCATCAGGGCTGAGGCCATGTCGTTGCTCCGTGGGCCGGCGCATCACCGGCTTTCAAGGCGTCGCGCCAGCGGCATGCTGCGCGAGAGATAAGCGCGAAATGGTATGCCGCGTGCGGGTTGATAGCAATTGGACAGCGCGCCAGTGGCGCCATCTGACAAAAAATAATGAGCTTATAAACAGACGATACATAGCGTCGGTCACGACAAAGGGTACAATATGGGGTACACACGTGGTCGCGTTTGACAGGATGTTTTATGGATATTGTTGACACTATTAAAGAGCAGATTGAGAACAACCCTATCCTGCTGTACATGAAAGGCTCCCCGAACCAGCCCCAGTGCGGCTTTTCAGCCCGCACCGCCCAGGCGCTGATGGCCTGTGGTGAGCGGTTTGCCTACGTGGATATTCTCAGCAACCCGGACATTCGTTCGGCACTGCCCGCCTATGCCAACTGGCCAACCTTCCCGCAGCTCTGGATCGCCGGTGAGCTTATCGGCGGCTGTGACATCGTGACGGAAATGCACGAGAACGGAGAGCTGGAGCCGCTGGTTAAGTCGGCAGCGGCGGTTTCCTCCTAAAGCCGCTAAGGTTCTCCGCCACTACTCACCGCCACACTCTCCGCCACCCTCTCCGCCACTACGCAGGCACAGAGGTGTGGCGTCCGGCGCTCGCTTGTTAAAGGTCCACCAGGGTCGTCCGTGACCACGCAGGGACGCAGGCGCAGCGCCGGGCGCTTGCTGTTCACGGGACCGCTCTGATTATCAGCCTCCACATAGCTGCCGCGCAGCGTTGTCCTGCCCCCGCCTCTGTCTGGGTCTACTTCAGGACCGGCTGTTAGCAGCGCTGGAAGCGGCGGTTTTCCGCGCTGGGCAATGTGGTGCGGGTGGGGTATTTTGCAGGTCCTGACTTGCGGAGCATACACATGCCGGTACTGATTGCCCCTTTGGTGCTTGCCCTGTTGCTTGCAAACGCAGGCTTGTGTGCGGCGCAAACCCTGCTGGTGGGAAACAAATCCGCTGCCAGCGTTTCCCTGATTGATATCCCCTCCGGCCGTGCGGTCGCAACAGCGAAAACCCGACCAGGCCCGCACGAGATTGCGGTGTCCGGGGATGGTGCGCTCGCGGTCGTCACTAACTATGGCACCGGTGATGCGCCGGGTAACAGCCTGTCGATTATCGAAGTCGAGCGTGGCGAAACTGTCGGCACGGTGGACCTCGGTGAGCACACGCGCCCCCACGGGATTGTCTTTATGCCCGGCAACCGCAAGGTGCTTGTTACAGCAGAGGGCTCCGGCAACCTGCTGGAGGTCGATGTGTGGGCCGGGAAGGTAGTAGCGGCAGTACCCACCGGCCAGCGTGTTTCCCACATGTTGGCCTACGACCCCGAGGGGCGTCGCGCCTACGTGGCCAACATCGCCTCGGGTTCGGTGAGTCTGTTGAGCATGGGCAGCCGCAGTCTGCTGGCCTACCGGGCGTCCGGGCAGGGGGCCGAGGGGATCGCCCTGTCTCCTGACAGGCGCTGGTTGTGGGTCACGAACCGCGCCGAAGACTCCTTGTCCCTGTTCGATGCGCGTTATCTCGATAAGCTCGCCACACTGCCTGTGCCTGGCTTCCCTATTCGTGCCGAGGCGTTACCGGACGGCCGCGTGCTGGTGACCAGCGCTCGCAGCGCCCAGTTGACCGTGATTGACCCGGAGGGGCCCGCCGTACTCGAAACCGTGGATATCGCGCTGGCGGGGGAAACACCCACGCTGTTTGGCGATGCTTTTGCGGGCTCTTCCGTGCCCATCGGGATAGAGCTGGCGCCCGATCGGCGCCGCGTCTGGATTGCCCATGCCGCGGCGGATGCTGTACAGGAAC
This sequence comes from Halieaceae bacterium, assembly GCA_036353375.1. Taxonomy (GTDB): domain Bacteria; phylum Pseudomonadota; class Gammaproteobacteria; order Pseudomonadales; family Halieaceae; genus JANQIO01. Next base: position 8,647 of record JAZBPS010000330.1, read on the forward strand.
TGGAGGTCGATAGCTGGCGCGAGTTGCGGGTGCTGAAAACCGGTGACGAACCCGACGCTATGGCCTACTCGCCCCGTTCCGTCAAAAAGCGCTGAGGACCCCAGCGGCCCCGAAACGAAGCGTTTGCCCGGCTCGCCCCGCAATCCAACTCAGGGGCGAGGGACTTGATCGGTCCTGAAAAACAGCAAAAACTGAACACGGCCCCTCGATACCCCCTTAGAGGCGGCCAGCCCGAG